>CAYYFR010000073.1:0-25507 GCA_964470865.1 uncultured Burkholderiales bacterium
ACACCAGCGAAAACGGCAGGCCCGGCGCGCCTAGCGCTGTAGCAACGGTCGACGGCGCCTCGAGGCAACGCTTGCGGTCGGGGCTCAGTTTGAAGACCGGGTCGTAGGCCGCGGTGACATAGCCGCCGGGAATCAGCACCTCGGTCAGGCCGGCATGCGGCCCGTACAGCGATCAAGGCGTCAGGTGGTACGGCCGGCGCGGATGGCCGCGTGCAATTCTTCGATGGTCGCTTCCTCGATGCGCAAGGGCGTAGTGCCGCCAGCACTGGATTCGGGCATGAGATTCGATCCTCGAAGTCGTGGGTTGTTCGGTTCGCAGATCGTACCGCCTGTTCGGTGCAAGCCTGGCGGCTTCAGGCCGCTGCGTCGCCGCGCCGCCAGACGATGCGCTGGCTGCGCGGACTGCCGGCCCCGAAGTCGGGCCCGGAAAGCGCAAGCATATCGCCCGCAAGTTCGATTGTGCGGGTCGAGGTGATGCCGATCAGGGCCGGATTGGTGGCGACTTCGATCGTGTGAAACACGCTGTCGTCGCGCACGGCGAAGCGCCCGGCGTAGGCAAAGCTGTCGGCATAGGCCGTGGCTGCGTCCGCCGCCGACGCCGGTGCTTGTGGCGGACGCGCCTTGCGCATCAGCGTCGCGCTGACATGAGCGTCCGGTGTATACATGAGGAAACCGACGGCGTCCTGGCCAAGCGGGTACTCCGATGGGCGGCCATCGGCATACACCAGCGACCAGCCGACCAGACGCCATGCGCCCAGCAGATCAACGACCCCTATGCCCATTGCAGATTCTCCTTGCGGTTGGTTCAGATGATGCGTTTGCGGATTTCGGTGACGAGCATCTCGGCTACGATCACCACGCCGAAAATGGTGGCGAGTATCAAGGCCACGCGGTCCCACTGAAACAGGTTGATCGCGGTATCCAGCGCCATGCCGATGCCGCCGGCGCCAACCAGGCCCAGCACCGCGGACTCACGCACGTTGATGTCCCAGCGAAACAGGGCGATGCTCCAGAACGAGGGCTTGACCTGCGGCCAGTAGGCATACTGGATCAGCGCCAGCTTCGGGGCGCCGACGGCGCTCAGGGCCTCGATCGAACCGCGGTGCGCGTCTTCGACCGCCTCGGAGAACAATTTCCCGATGAAGCCGATCGAATGAAACGCGATGGCCAGGGTGCCCGCCAGCGCGCCCGGGCCGAACACGGCGACGAAAAACAGCGCCCACAGGAGCGTGTTGATCGAGCGAGTGGAAACCAGGATGAAGCGCGCGATGGTATTGATGAGGCGGTTCGGCGTGGCGTTGCGCGCGGCCAGAAAGCCGACCGGCACCGCCATCAGCACCCCCAAGAGGGTCGATACAGCGGCGATATTGAGGGTTTCGATCAGTGCGGCATGGATGCCCCGGGGATAAAAGCCCCAGGGGATCGGCCACATGCGCCGGCCCATGTCGGCGATCTGCTCCGGCGCATCCCAGATGAATTCGACAATGATCTCGACGGAGTGCGCGGCCCAGCCGACGGCCGCGACGATGGCGATATAAACCGAGAAGCGCGCCAGCTTTTCGGCCAGCGTGAAGCGCTGCCAGGTGTCGCCCGTACCCGGCCTGGCTGCGGCCGACAGGGGCGTTGCGCCAGAGGTCATTGGCGGAACACTTTCTTGAGCCAGATCTGCAGCACTTCGCCTACCATGATGAGCGCGATGATGGAAAGCACGATGGCGAACACGTAGTCGTAGTCGAAGCGCTGAAAGGCGGCGAACAGGGTGCCGCCGATACCGCCTGCGCCAACGATGCCGACCATGGTGGAGTTACGCAGGTTGGCGTCGGTCTCGTAGGCCGCGAAGCCGATGAAGCGGAACATCACCTGCGGCATCACGCCGAAGATCACCACGTTCATGAACGAAGCGCCGGTGGCGCGTACGGCCTCGATCTGCTTCATCGAGATTTCCTCGATGGCTTCGGTGAAGAGCTTGCCGACAAAGCCGACCGATGCCACCGTCAGCGCGATGATGCCGGCCAGGGCGCCGAAGCCGACCGCTTTCACGCAGATGATGGCGACGATCACCGGGTGGAACGAGCGGCAGCCGATGATGACGATGCGCACCGGCCAGGTGATGACCCGCGGCAGCAGGTTGCGTGCCGCCAGCAGTCCCAGGGGCAGCGAGATCAATGTTCCCAGGAACGAGGCGAGGAAGGCCATTTGCAGGGATTCGGTCAGGCCCTTGACCAGCAGGTCCCAGCGCTCGAAGTTGGGCGGGAACATGCGCGCGATGAACTTGGCGCCATTGTCCAGGCCAATGATGAAGCGCGCCAGGTTGAAATCCAGCGAACTCATGGCCCACAGCAGGTAAAGCGCCAGCGCGAGCCAACCCAGGCGCGCCAGCGGTGTGGTGTGGAAGGGGCGAGCGGTCGATGCGCTCACGGAAAGCTGCGGCCTGGCATCAGTGCAGCCAGCTTTCGCCGCCATAGATCTGCTTGAGGATATCGTCGTCAAGGCCCGACGGCGGCCCGTCGTAGACCACCGTGCCGCCGGCCATGCCGATGATGCGGTTGGCAAAGCGTTTGGCCAGTTCCACGTCGTGCATGTTGATGATCACCGGGATGTTCTTCGATGTCGCCACGCGGGTCAAAAGCTCCATGATCTCCACCGAGGTTTTGGGGTCGAGCGAGGAGGTCGGCTCGTCGGCCAGCAACAGCGCCGGATGCTGCATCACCGCGCGCGATATGCCGACACGCTGGCGTTGTCCGCCGGAGAGCGAATCGGCACGCGCATTGGCGAAGCCGGTCAGGCCCACCACTTCGAGCATTTCCCAGGCGCCGCGGATGTCCTCGGGTTCGAACTTGCGCAACAGCGCCTTCCAGGCCGGTGTCTTGCCCAGGCATCCGGTCAGGAGGTTTTCCATCACGCTCAGGCGTTCGACCAGGTTGTATTCCTGGAACACCATGCCGATGCGGCTTCTGGCCTGGCGCAATTCGCTCCCGGAGAGCTTGACCATGTCGCGCCCCTCGAACAGGATGGCGCCGGAGGTCGGCTCCACCAGCCGGTTGATGCAGCGGATCAGGGTTGACTTGCCGGTGCCCGAGGGGCCGATGATGGCGGTGATGTCGGCACCTTCGATGTCGAGCGAGATATCACGCAACACCGGCTTGCCGGGCACGTATTGCTGAACCAGGTGTTTTATCGAAAGCATCCTGTAGTCACTTTGGTGAAGCGGTCAGGGCTTCTGGAGTCAGGCCCACATACCTGGCGATCTGGCGCAGAAGTATCTGGGAAATAGCGCGGTCCGGATCGAACGGGACTTTGGTTGCGCGCCCATCCGGGTGGCGAAACGGCTTGTGCGAACCCTTCTGGCGTGCCCCAGTTGCTGTGCTCGACTCGATGATTTTACCTCCCGAGACTACTTCGCAGCCTTGGCTTTTTCGGCACGCTGCTTCTCCTTGTCAAAAGACTGGCGGTTGAAACTCTCGCCAGAACTCGCCGCCACTCGGCGCACGATCTCCCAGTGTTCCTTGTAGTTCACCGGCACCCAGCGGTCGGCGCCCTGGAAGCCCTTGACCATTTCAGGTGAATACTTGAATTGCGCGGTGCAATCGCGAATCTTCTGCTGCAATGCCGGCGCCAGGTCATGCGCCATCGACAGCCCGCCGGGCGGGAAATACGGCGATTTCCAGATGATGCGAAAGTCAGCCATTTTCACCACGCCGCGCTCGGCCAGGCGCACCAGGATGTCATGCGCGATCGGCGCGGCATCGTAGTCGCCGGAGGCCACGCCGAGAATCGAGTTGTCGTGCTTGCCCGAATACAGCACCTTGTAATCCCTGTCGGGCGTGAGGCCGTCGGCCGGGAACAGCGCGCGCGGCGCCATGTTGCCGGAGTTCGATGAGGGTGTGGTGTGTGCGACCTTCCTGCCCTTCAGGTCGGCCAGTGTTTTATACGGGCTGTTGCTCTTGACGATCATCCACAGCTGGTAACCCTGGATGCCGTTGGCATCGCCGCGCACGGCGAACGGAATGCCGCCGGCGATATTGACCGCGAAAGCGGTATCGCCGGTCGACATGGTGCCGATGTGCATGCGCCCGGAGCGCAGCGCCTCGATCGCGGCCGCGGCCGAGAATACGTCGTAGTAGCGCAGCTTCTTCGCGGTGCATTTGCCCAGGTAGTCGGCAAACGGCTGCATCAGCTTCTGAAACTCCGCCGGGTCGTCCAGTGGCGAGTTGGAGAAATACAGCGTATCGGGATCTTTCCAGCGCTTCGCATCCTTGGGCACATCGGCCACCAGATCGGCGTTGTCGTCGCAATACTGCGTATCAAGGTCGCCACGGTTCTTGCAGGAATCTTGCGCGACGCAAACGCCAGCAGCTGCAAAAAGAAGCAGCCCGGCCAAGCAAGCAGAAACTCCAAATCGCATACACCCATCCCCCAAACTGGAACCAACCCGCGGCGCCGGCTGGCGGCGCCTCGCCGCGGTGAGCGTCGCCGCAGGCGAGCGCTCCAAGGCGGTGAAACAGACCGTCAACAAAGCTGTCGGTCTATTTCTTCTTGGCCGCAGCCGCCTCCGCCTCGCGCTTGCTTTCCTTCTCGTACCCCGTGCGATTGAAAGACTCCCCACCCGACTCGGCCACCTGCCGCACCACCGCCCAGTCCTTCTGAAAGGTGATGGGGAAGAAGCGATCGGCGCCGTCGAAGGCCTTCTGCATCTCGGTGTTGAAGCGGTAGTCGTAGAAGCACTTGAGCAACTGGTCGCGGAATTTCGGCTCCAGGTCATGCGCATAGGCGAACGACGAGGTGGGAAACTTCTCGCTCCTCCAGATGATGCGGAAATCGTCTTCCTTGATCTGGCCGCGCGTGGCCATGCGGTGAAACACGTCGGAGGCCACCGGCGCGCCGTCGTAATCGCCGGAGCGCACCCCGAGGATCGACTGGTCATGCTTGCCCGAAAAGAGGATCTTGTAATCCTTCTCAGGTGTCAGGCCGTTTTTCGGGAACAGCGCCATCGGCGCCATGTGGCCGGAGTTCGACGAGGGCGAGGTGTGCGCGACCTTCTTGCCCTTGAGGTCGGCAATGGTCTTGAACGGGCTGTCTTTCTTGACTATGACGATCAGGTTGTAACCCTGGAATTCCTTTTCCGTGCCCTTGACCGCGAACGGCACGGCGCCGGCGATATTCACCGCGAACGCGGTCGGTCCGGTCGAGAACCCGCCCACATGCAGGCGCCCGGAGCGCATCGCCTCGATTTCGGCGGCGTTCGATTGCACCTGGTAGAACACCACTTTCTTCGAGGTGCACTGCGCCAGATGGGTGGTGAAGGGCTTGAAGATGTTTTCATATACCGCCGGGTCTTCCACCGGGGTGTAGGTGAAGACGATGGTCGACGGGTTCTTGAGCCTGCCGGGTTCGGTCGGCGTATCGGCCACCAGGTCCTTGTTGGCGTCGCAATATTGTTGATCGAGGTCGCCGCGGTTGGGGCAGGTCTGGGCCTGGGCGCCCAGGGCCCAGGTGATGAGCACGGTGGCGGCAATGCAGGGATATCGCATGTTGTCTCCTTCGGTCGAAGTGGGGTTGTCACATGCCTGCGGGTGTAGTGCCAGGCTTTCGCGATCAGGCTGGCCGATGTTAGCTTAGTCGGGATGCGCTGTCATGCGCGCACGCATGCCGCTACTTCAGGCGCGCCCACTCCTCGCCCCGCAGGTGCGCCAGCAGTTCCCGGCGGCTCGGTCTTCGGTGCTTGCGCCTGTGCCGGCAGCACGAGCGCCAGCAGCAGGCAAAAGAGCATGCGGCGCAAGTGACAAGCCTTGTTCTTCATGCGGTTTCTCGTTGCAGACACGCGGTCTCAAAGTGCCTTGCTACGTGCCGGCGCCGGCGTCGCGCGCCATCTTCTGCTTGAGCATGCTGGCCGCCTGCGTGTAGCCGCCCCCGAGGCCATCGACAAAGTGAATATGCTGGTCCTTGCGGTCGCGCACATAGCAGGACATCACGCTGGCGGTGCAAATCTGCAGGCCGAAGCGAATGTCGCCCGCGTCTTCCAGGGTGCGCAGGGCGCGGCTGAGCGCTTCGCGCTGGGTCGCCGTGCCGGAGATCACGGTGTTGATGCGGCCGTCGATCATGAGAGTGTCGGACAACTGCACCACCCGTTGCAGGTAGTGGGCGCCATCCTTGCTCAAGGCGAAATAAAGCGGCCCTATCAGGGTGTAAAACCACTGCCCGAGCAGATAGCCCGGCTGCAAACGGCCCAGTTTGGCGCGCATTTCGGTGGCGATCTTGAAGAGAGTGGGCTTGAGCTTGAGGCGGGTTTGCGACACCGGGTTGCGTGCCGCGAGTGATCCGTAAATCTCTTCAATCTGCTTGAGCACCACAGCCAGGATCGCGGATTGCCGCTCGGCGCGCCGCACGATCACCAACAGGCACACGATCTCGCGCGTGCTGGTCTGTGGGCGGATCGCATCCCAGCGGCATTCCATGCCTTCCAGGTCAAGCGCGGCATCGGCCGGAGTAGGCGCTACCGCGAAGTCGTCGCCCTTGACGATACGTTCGGCCAGTTGCAGGCCATCGCCCAGCGCCAGCGGAATCACCAGGCCCTGACCATTCACATCGGTCTTGGCGATCAGTAACTGCGCGCCTTGTGCGTAGAGTTCGGCCACCGGCACGCGGCCCACGCGCAGATCAAGATCGAAATTGGCGCGCGTGTTTTCGCGATGCTTGAGCAGGGCCGCTTCGATCGCCGCAGCCAACGCCGGCGGCGCAAGCAGGGTGGCGCCATCGCCGCCGAAAAAGAACGGCAGGGCCAGGCCGGCACGATGGGCGATGTTGAGCGCGGCGATGATGCTGCCGGTGGCCACAAGATTGACCGCCTGATGCTTGCCATCGCTCAAGGCGCGGGTCGATCCGCGTACATCGGTCAGCAGCACCTGCCAGTCCGGCGGTACCGCGGCGAATTGCGTCTGGTCGGCCAGGAGCGCGCTCAAGGCACCGCTCTTGACCGGCAAATCGGAATAAAAGCGGCTGCTCGGCATGGCGGCGGGTCAGGGCGCCGGGCGCGCGGCCAGGGAGGTCATGTCGGTGACCCAGCGCTGCGAACGTTTCTGCGCGGTTTCGCGTTGCGCAGGGGTAGTCATGTTGACGATCTCGGCGGTGAGCTTGTACGACGCTACCTGGTACTGCGCCGCGAACGCCTGGTAGGCCGGTGTGCGGATCGACTCCCAGTCGGTGAGAAGGCGCAGCAGGCGCCGCCGCGTCTGGCTTTTGTCGGCGCCCTTGTCAACCGCAGCGGTCAAAATCGCCATGAACTCGGCCGAGCGGCGCTGGCGGTTCTCCAGCGCCAGTGCATGGTTGGCCGGCAGCGCATCGACCATCACGCGGATGCGATCGAGCTGTTGATCCTCCAGGCCGCCGAACCAGCGCTCGGTTTCCTTCACTATGGTTTCCAAACGACGCGTGCGCTGCTTTTCCGGTGACGCGCGCACCACTTCCTTGACGTAGTCAGCGGTCTTGCTTTCCACCTTTTTCTTCATCGCCGCCAGGTTTTCTGCGGTGAGCAGCGGGGCCAGGTCGGCTACCTCGCTTGCCACCCGCTCGGCCATGGGAATCGAACGCTTGCGTGCCTCGGCCACCGCCCAGGCCACATCTTCGGGGCTGATGCGGCCGGCAGCGCGGGCCCGCACCTCGCCCAGCAGCGCCGCGTAGCCCGCGAGATTGGTGCTGCGGTCCCATTCGAGCAGCGCCAGAATGCGTTGCTTGAGGGCGGATCCCTGGTCGCCGTCGAGGTCGAGATAGCCGTCGGCAATGAACGAAAGCACGGTCGGTCCGGCGCTATAGGCGACGTTGATGGTGCTGCAGCCCGAAGCGAGCGTGACGAGCAGGCAGGCGGCCAGGCAGCGCCGGAACACGCCTGCAAAAGCGGCCTTTACCGCGAAAAGTCGCCCGGGTGCGAATGCTAGAATCAACTTCAAGTGTGGCCTCTTGCCTTCTGGGTGTAGATCACCGGTGTTGGAATCGCAGCACTGCCCAAGCTGCGCTAAGTCCCTCTCGATTGCCGGCTGCGCCGGCCTTTCCTGATTGCCGCAAAAACCTTGCCTTCGATCGCCCATGAGCCTTGAAATCGTTATCTTAGCCGCAGGCCAGGGCAAACGCATGAATTCGGCCCTGCCCAAGGTGCTGCACCGGTTGGCCGGCAAGCCGCTGGTGCGTCATGTGGTCGATACCGCGCGTTCGCTCAACGCCGCACGTATCGTTGTCGTTTACGGGCATGGTGGTGAAACCGTGCGCGAAGCGCTGCATGCGCCGGATATCCATTTCGCCAAGCAGGATCCGCAACTCGGTACCGGGCACGCGGTGATGCAGGCGGTTCCGCTGTTGGGCGGCGCCAATGCCGATGCGCTCACCCTGGTGCTGTATGGCGATGTGCCGCTCACGCAAGCCGCGTCACTGCGCGCGCTGCTGGAAGCCGCCGCCGGCGGCGCGCTGGCGATACTCACCGTCAACCTGCCCGACCCCGGCGGCTACGGGCGCATTGTGCGCGACGGCGCCGGGCGCATCGCGCGCATCGTCGAGCACAAGGATGCCAGCGCGGACGAGCGCAGGATTGTCGAGGTCAACACCGGCATCATGGCGATTCCTACGGCCAGGCTCGCGGGCTGGCTTTCGAAGTTGTCGAACAGCAATGCGCAGGGCGAGTATTACCTGACCGATATCGTCGCCATGGCGGTGGCCGAAGGGGTGGCCGTGACCGCGGCGCAGCCTGGCGCGCTGTGGGAGACCCTGGGGGTCAACAGCAAGGTGCAACTGGCCGAACTGGAACGCCGGCATCAGCACAACATCGCCACGCAGTTGCTGGAGCAGGGCGTGACCCTGATGGATCCGGCGCGCATCGATGTGCGCGGCATGCTCTCGGCCGGGCGCGACGTGACCATCGATGTTGGTTGCGTATTCGAAGGCGACGTGGTGCTGGGCAACGACATCTATATCGGTCCGCAGTGCGTCCTGAAGAATGTACGCATCCGTGCCGGCACGCGGGTCGAAGCCTTCAGCCACCTGGAAGAGGCGGAAGTCGGCGCGCATTGCCGCATCGGCCCCTATGCGCGCCTGCGTCCCGGCGCGCAATTGGGCGAGCATGTGCACATCGGCAATTTCGTCGAGGTCAAGCAATCGATCATCGGCGCCGGCTCCAAGGCCAATCACCTGGCCTATGTGGGCGATGCCGAGGTCGGGCAAAAGGTCAATATCGGCGCCGGCACCATCACCTGCAACTATGACGGCGTCAACAAATCGAAGACCATCATTGGTGATGGTGCCTTCATCGGCTCGGACGCGACGCTGGTGGCGCCGGTGAACATCGGTGCCGGGGCCTACATCGGCGCGGGTTCGACCATCACCAAGGAAGCACCGGCCGGCAAGCTCACCTTGACGCGCGCCAAGCAGACCACGGTGGAAAGCTGGAAACCGCCGAAACGGAAGGCCGTCTAGCCGCTCATGCCCAAAGCCAGGCACGCCAGCGCCGCCCGACGCCTCGAAGACATGCCGAATATCGGTGCGGCACTGGCGCGCGATTTGCGCAGCGTCGGCATGGATGCGCCGGCACGCCTCAAACGTGGCAACCGATTCAAGCCAAATCAGCAATTGAACCGCGCCACCGGGCGGCGGCACGACCCCTGCGTGCTCGATACCTTCATGGCGGCGGTTGATTTCATGAACGGCAACCCCGTCGCACCCTGGTGGCATTTCACACCTAAACGCAAACAACTCCACCCCAACCTGTAAGGCTGGCATGACTCCTGAACAGAAACTCGTGCAACTCGGAATCACCCTGCCGGCAGAAGGCCCGCCGGGTGGCAACTATGAAAATTTCGTGATCAGCGGCAACCTGCTGTTCCTGGCCGGCAAGGGCTGGCCGGTGCGCGCCGCCGGCATCGACCCGGTGCCCAAGGTCGGACGCGAAATTTCGGTGGAAGAGGGCTATGCGGATGCGCGCATCGTCGGCATCGCCCTGATCGGCGCGATGAAAAAGGCGCTGGGCGAATTGTCGCGCGTGAAAAAGGTGGTAAAGGTGCTGGGCATGGTCAACGCGCATGCGGATTTCACCGAGCAGCCGAAGGTGATCAACGGTTGCTCCGACCTGTTCGTGGAAGTGTTCGGTGATCGTGGCCGGCATGCGCGCTCGGCGGTCGGCATGGGTTCGCTGCCGCGCGGCTTCGCAGTCGAGATCGAGGCGATTGTCGAATTCGAGTAGCTTGGTCACAGCAGGTTTTCAAAGTTTCGTAAGGACACCACCCCATGTGCGGCATAGTCGGCGCGGTCGCGGACCGCGATATCGTTCCCATCCTGATCGAGGGCTTGAAACGCCTCGAATACCGCGGCTATGACTCTTGCGGCGTGGCCATTCACGGCAGCGCGACGCCGGCCGCCGGCGCCGGTTTGCGACGCGCGCGCAGCGTGGCGCGGGTGGCCGACCTCGACGCGCAAGTGAGCGACGGGTCGTTAAAGAGCGGTACCGGCATCGCCCATACACGCTGGGCCACCCATGGCGCGCCGGTGACGGTAAATGCCCATCCGCATTTTTCGCGCGATGAAGTCGCGCTGGTGCACAACGGCATCATCGAAAACCACGACGAACTGCGCGACGAACTGAAGGCGCAAGGCTACGTGTTCGAAAGCCAGACCGACACCGAGGTCATCGCCCACCTGGTGCATTCGCTCTACAAGGGCAACCTCTTCACCGCGGTGCAGGCGGCGGTGCTGCGCTTGAACGGCGCCTATGCGATCGGCGTGTTCTGCAAGGCCGAACCCAACGTGGTGGTCGGCGCACGCGCCGGCAGCCCGCTGGTGGTCGGCATCGGCCACGGCGACTCCGCCGGCGAGAACTTCATCGCCTCCGACGCGCTGGCCATAGCCGGCACCACCGACCACATTGCCTATCTGGAAGAAGGCGATGTGGTGGAAATACGCCGCGACGGCGTCACCATCGTCGACCGCGACGGCCACAAGGTCGAGCGCGAAGTGCGCGTGGTGCAGGCCGCCACCGGCATGGTGGAGCTGGGCCCCTACCGCCACTTCATGCAGAAGGAAATCTTCGAGCAGCCGCGCGCCGTGGCCGATACGCTCGAAGGCGTGGAAGGCATCGCCGCCAGCCTCTTCGGCGACGGCGCCGAGAGCGTCTTCAGGCAGATCAACGAAATCCGCATCCTCGCCTGCGGCACCAGCTACTACAGCGGCGCCACCGCCAAGTACTGGCTCGAATCCATCGCGCAGATTCCCACCCAGGTGGAAGTGGCGAGCGAATACCGCTACCGCGACAGCGTGCCCAACCCGGATGCGCTGGTGGTGGTGATCTCGCAATCCGGCGAGACCGCCGACACCATGGCCGCGCTGAAGCACGCCCAGTCGCTCGGGCACAAGCACAGCCTCGCCATCTGCAACGTGGCCACCTCCGCCATGGTGCGGCAGACGGGCCTGAAGTACCTGACCCGTGCCGGTGTGGAGATCGGCGTGGCCTCCACCAAGGCCTTCACCACCCAACTGACCGCGCTGTTCCTGCTGACCCTGACGTTAGCCAAGCTGCGCGGCAAGCTCACCCCCGCCGACGAAGCGCGCCACTTGAAAGACTTGCGCCACCTGCCCAACGCGCTCACCAGCGTGCTGGCCCTGGAGCCGCAAATCATCGCCTGGGCCGAACAGTTCACCCGCAAGGAACACGCGCTTTTCCTCGGCCGTGGCCTGCACTACCCGATCGCCCTCGAGGGCGCGCTCAAGTTGAAGGAGATCAGCTACATCCACGCCGAGGCCTATCCTGCCGGCGAACTCAAGCATGGGCCCCTGGCGCTGGTCACCGACGAAATGCCGGTCGTCACCATCGCGCCCAACGACGCGCTATTGGAAAAGCTCAAGTCCAACATGCAGGAAGTGCGCGCCCGCGGCGGGCAACTCTACGTGTTTGCCGACGCCGACAGCCACATCGGCTCCTCCGAGGGCGTGCACGTGATCCGCATGCCCGAGCACTATGGCGCGTTGTCGCCGATATTGCATGTGGTGCCGCTGCAGATGCTGGCGTATCACACGGCCTTGGCGCGCGGGACGGATGTGGACAAGCCGCGCAATCTGGCCAAGTCGGTGACGGTGGAGTAGCGGGTTCTCAATGTCGCGTGAGCGCAACAGAGACCAAGAAGAAGTCTCACACGCAGCCCGGAAATCGGCATGAGTGAAATGGCCAATCCCGGCGGTTGGCAACTTGCGCAGATCAGGCATCGAAACATCATCGACGTGCCGAAGCGCAGGGGCAATCTTGTCCCGCGCGGCCTCGGGAACGTTGCTCGCGTCGATGTGGAGAAGCCCAGGAATTTGGCGAAGAGTGTGACGGTCGGGTAGGCTTCAGGCCGCCTCGGGTACCTTGGTGGTCAATTCGATACCAAGCGCCGTCATCACCGCCAGCGTAGTCTTGAGGGTTGGTTGGGTCCACAGTTCATAGGTTTGGTGCTGGATTCAAGCCGCGTGGCCGGCGGCCGGGCAGCGCTGTTTCCGCTTGTGCGCCGGGTCGCGCTAAGATGCTCGCTGTTCATCAGCCAAAACGAAAGACGACCATGCTGACCCAGGCTCAGATCGCGCAGTATCACGAAGACGGCTATGTCGTCCCCGACTTCCGCGTGCCGCCCGAGGTGCTGGAATCGATCAAGGCGCGTCACACGGCCCTGCTCGCCGGCCATCCGGAGTTTCGCGACTACTGCCCGGCGCTGTTCGACCACGACACCGGCTTTGCCGAGTATGGCGCCAACCGCGAGATCCTCGACATGGTCGAGCAGTTGATCGGCGCCGACATCGCGCTGTGGAACATGAGCTTTTTCGCCAAGCCGGCCGGCAATGGCAAGCGCACGCCCTGGCACCAGGATGGCGAGTACTGGCCGATCCGCCCGCTGGCCACCTGCACGGCCTGGCTGGCGGTGGACGATTCGACGCTGGAAAACGGCTGCCTGCGGGTGATCCGCGGGTCGCACAAGGCACGTGCGTTGAAGCGCCACAACGCCGTTGCGGCGGGCGATGTCACGTTGACGCAAGAGCTTGACAAGAGCGAGTACGACCAATCGCAGGCGGTCGATCTGGTGCTCCAAGCCGGGCAGATTTCGCTTCACGATGTATACCTGCTGCATGGCTCCGAGCCCAACACCTCGCCCAGATCGCGGCGCGCCATGACCATGCGCTTCATGCCCACCAGCAGCGTGTTCGACCGCGATATCGCGCGCGCCAAGGCCAGGAGTATCACCACCACCGATCACTCGAAGCGGCAGATTTACCTGATGCGCGGCATCGATCGCAGCGGTCGCAACAGTTTCGCCACCGCCTGAAATCGCAGTCCCCGACCCCTGGAGCCCTGATGAATTTATCCAAACGACGCGGCGTCTTCGCCGCGCTCTGTGCCACCGCCTGCCTGCCGCTTTCGACCCTCTATCCCGCAGCCAACGCGTTGGCCCAGGCATGGCCGGCCAAGCCGATCAAGCTGATCGCACCGTATCCCCCGGGCGGCGGGGTCGATACCGTTTCGCGTCTGTTCGCCGAGCGCCTGGGCGCGCGCCTGACGCAAAGCGTGACAGTCGACAACAAGCCGGGTGCCGGCGCCACCATCGGCGCGGACGCGCTGGCCAAGAGCCCGGCCGACGGCTACACCCTGATGGTAGGCAGCATCACCGATTACGCCATCGCGCCGCACATTCACAAGAACCTGCCGTTCGACATGCGTCGCGACTTTGTGCCAATCGTCGAGATGGCCTACGGCACCGTGGTGCTGGTGGTCAATGCCGATTTGCCGGCCAAGACCGTGCGCGAGCTGGTTGCGCTGGCCAAAGCCAAGCCCGGCGAATTCAGTTATGCCTCGTCCGGCATTGGCGGCCTGCAGCATCTGAATGGCGAAATGTTCAAGCAGATGGCCGGCATCGACCTGGTACACGTGCCGTACAAGGGCACCGCGCAATTCCTGCCGGACCTGCTGTCCGGGCGCGTGCCGATGTCGATCGACAGCCTGCCGGCGCATTTGCCGCACATCAGGTCGGGCAAGACGCGCGCACTGGCGGTGGCCAGTCGGGCGCGCGCGCCGACCTTGCCGGAGGTGCCAACCATGTCCGAAGCCGGGATCACCGGCTACGAGTCGGCCACCAACTACACCCTGTTCGCACCGGCCGGCATGGCGCGCGACATTGTTGAGCGGCTCAATCGCGAATCCAATGCCGTGCTGCAAATGCCCGAGGTGCGCGAAAAGCTGCTGTCGCTGGGCATCGTGGTGGCCGGCGGTTCGGTCGATGCGGTCGAAAAGCGCATTCCGTCCGAGATGGACAAGTGGGCGCGCGTCATCAAGAGCGCCAACCTCAAGTTCGACTGATGCGCGGTCGCGCCTGCTGTCGGCCCGTGCTTCGAGGCAGCAGGCAAAGCCTGCGCTGCGATCCCCGCTGCCCATGCATCATCACCCACACCTGCGGCATCACACCTGCGGCAGCCGCAGCGTCTGCTGCATCCACAAGTAGAGCCCCCACATGAGCAAGCAAGCAACAAGCACCGTAGCTACCACCTGCTGGGAATGCAGCACCTGCTGCGGCGCCTTGGCCACGCTGGTCGATGGCCGCGTCACCGAGATCGCGCCCAACACCGCCCATCCGGGCTCGGCCGGCATGTTCTGTGTCAAGGGCTTTCGCGGCATGACCGGCGTGACCGAGGCGCCCGGGCGCCTGCTGCACCCGATGCGTCGCGTCGGGCCGCGCGGGGGCGGCCAGTGGCGGCAAATCAGCTGGGATGCGGCGCTCGATGAAATGGCCGAGCGCCTGGCGGCGCTACGCGCCAGCCACGGGCCGCTGGCAATCGCCGGGGCCACCAGTGGCGGCTATTTTTCGCGCAGCGTGATTCATGCCCTGCTGTTGCGCTCCCTGGGCTCACCCAACTGGATGATCAACCAGGACCTGTGCGGCGGTTGCCGCGGCGTCTCCGACATGGTCACCGGCCTTGCCATCGCCAATGGTGAGGATGTCGATGGCGCGCGCAGCGTGCTGGTGGTCGGCGCCAATCCGCAGTTGGCCAATCCGGTGCAATGGCAGCGCCTGAAACTGGCGAAAAAGCGTGGCGCGCGCATCGTGGTGATCGATCCCATGAGTACCGCCACCACCGAACTGGCCGACCTCTGGCTGCAGCCGCGCGTCGGCACCGATGCCGCGCTCGCGCTGGCAATGATCAATGTGGTGATCGGCGAAAACCTGCACGATCGCGCATTCGTCGAACGCTGGTGCACAGGCTTCGAAGCCTTGGCCGCGCGCGCCGCGCAGTGGCCGGTCGCGCGCGCTGCGGCAATCACCGCAGTGGCGCCGGAGTCGATCGCCCAGGCCGCGCGCATTTATGCCGACGGCCCGGCGACCTTCGTCAGCGGCCATGGCATCGACGCCGCAGTGGGCGGGGTGCAAGCCTTTCGCGCTTTTCATTGCCTGCTGGCGATCACCGGCAACCTGGACCGTCCCGGCGGCAACCGCCGCATCAAGCGCCCCGCAGGCTTTCGCAACTACACCGATCTGCTGCATGACCCGGCCTTCCGCCTGCCGCCCGAAGTTGAGGCGCTGCGCATCGGCGCCCGGGAATATCCGCTGTGGGCCGGCGTCGATGGCTGGCAAAAAGCCTGTCACAACCCGGCGGTGATCGACGCGATCCTGACCAGCCGGCCTTACCCGGTGCGTGCGCTCTATGTTTCCGGCGTCAATATCGCGGTGACCTACCCCGATACCGCGCGCACCATCGAGGCCTTCAAGGCGCTGGACTTTCTGGCCGTCGCCACCCATTCGATGAACCCGACTGCCGCCTGGGCCGACTTGGTCTTGCCCAAGACCACCACGCTTGAGGAAGAAGAGGTATCGCTGCAGCCAGGCGCGCCCTGCCTCTCGTTCACCGCTGCGGTGGTGCCGCCGCGCGGTACGGCACGCAGTGAACTGGCGATCGCCGCCGATCTGCTCGACCGCCTTGAAGCACGTGGCGCTGTGACGCAACGCTTCATGCCCTGGCGCAGCGAGCGTGAATTCAGCCGCTATCTGGTGGGCGACAGCGCGATCGATTTCACCGCCCTGGTGCGTGATGGCTTCGCCCGCTTCACGTATGAAACCGGCAACTTCGAGGCGGTCGGCTTCAAGACGCCGAGTGGGCGGGTCGAGCTTTCGTCCAGCCGCATGGCCGCGGCAGGGCTCGATCCCTTGCCCGACCTGGTGCTGCCGCAAGAAGCAGCTACAGACGCGGCGTTTCCCCTGCTGCTGCAAACCGGCCTGCGCGAAAAGGCCTACCACCACTCGCGCTTTCGTGACCAGGATTGGGCCCGGCGCATCTCGCCCGACCCGATCCTGCGGCTGCATCCGCAGTCAGCCGCACAACATCAGGTGGCGGCCGGCGATTGGGTTCGCGTGCGCACCCCCAGAAGCGATGGCGCCTGCGAGGCCCGCGTGGCGCTGACCGAACGCGTGCCGCCCGGTATCGCTGTGACCGGCATGGGTTGGTGGCGCCCGGACGGCGCCGCGCCGCATTACGGCGCGCTGGAGGTCAACATCAATGCCGTACTGAGCTACGCCGGTCCGTACGATACGGCCAGCGGCTCGCCGAATTCGCGTGGCCTTGCGTGCAGCATCGAGAAGATCGAGTCAAGCGCGGTGCCTGGCCAGTAGAGTGGGAAGCCGGGTTCACGCAGGGTGGTCGGATTGCGCCGCAGGTTGTCCACTGCGGCGCGCCACGCCGCGCGCAGGCGTGCCACCAAGCGCTCGCGGTCGCCGAACACTTCGGCATTGTTCAAGCGCAGCAAGGTGATGCCGCGCTCTTCCAGATCGCGCGACTTGGCCAGATCGAGGCGCCAGCGCGATTGCGCCCGGTGGTAGCCGCCGTCAACTTCGATCGCCAGACGGATCGTCGGAAAGTAAAAATCGACCACCCAGTCGCCCACCGGCCACTCGCGCCGGAACTCGCCTGCCAGCGCACCGGCGCCGAGTTGGCGCAGGATGCGTTCCAGTTCGGCTTCGGCAGGCGTTGGTTCGAGGCGGCGCAGGTCGGCGGCGGCATAGCGCTCTTCAAACGGTGGCGGGTCGGATCTCTTCTTGCGCGAGCGGGCCATCGCGTGCTCTCCAGGGGCTCGTCGCTTTGCCATGGGTGTGCGACGGCGAAGCGAGACGTATAAACTGACAATAAATACAGTATATTATTTTTCCGCAGCGCGTGTATGCACTACTGGAGCTTCCGCTGCAATGCGCTTGCTGCGCGCGAAAACGGCATAGTCATGTTGGCACATCGGTCGAGGCGTTTGCCCTTGACCGTTTCGATCAAGGGAGCGTAGCGGCCTGTTGCTCCTTGAGCGCCGCCGCCACGATCGGCCGCGCCCAGGCAGGGGTCCGCGCCAGCGCCTGCGGGTTCATGATGCGGCCGCCTTCCAGATGCAGCACCAGGCGTGGATGCGGCAGCTTGCCGGCGGCCGGGTCGGCCTCCGCACTGTTGTCGTAGACCCGCAGTGCCGCGAGGTGCGGGAGGAGCGCGATGAGGTTGAGACGACTGTGTTCGTAGCGGCGGCGGATATCCGCTTCCGGAATGTCGTGACCGCCGCGGGCGACCCGGGCGCGTACGCGTGCCAGGTGCTGTTCAGGGCTGGCCAGGCCGGCATACCAGATGCGCACTTCGAAGCCCTTGCCTGCCGCCTGTGTCAGCAGGGCTGGCAGGGTGCTGGCGCCGAGTGTGGATTCGAACGCGTAATCGAGACGTTCCGCGATCGCGCGTTCCAGCAGGCGCCGGCCCTGTTGCCAGGCTGCACCGTTGGCGGCGGCCTGGCTCAGTCCCGCGCGCCTCGACTTGAGCTCACGCGCGGCTTCGTCGGGGTTGAAGTACTGGCCACCCGACTGACGGAAAGCCGCGCCGGCAATGCTGCTCTTGCCTGCGCCATTGACGCCGGCAAGCACGTAAATGCGCGGTGCCGGGCGCTGTGCCACTGAAGCGCTGCGGGTTCAGATGCTCTTGCGGCGTGCGGCGGCGCGCTTGCGCTGTACGGGGCTTGCAGCCGCGACTGCAGCCCGGCCAAGTGCGACAGGGCCGGCATCGAATGCGGCCGCCATGCCGGCGCGTGAACTAGGGGTCTGCATGTGGGCCAGCAGGTTGTCGAACTCGGCATCGAGCAGGGCCAAGTCGGGCGAACGCAATCTCGCCAGGGCGGCGAATTCCTCGAAGGAAATCAGCACCGCGCGGGGCTTGTCATGCCGCGTGATGGCCACCGCGCCGCCGTGCGTGGCCCGGTCGAGCAGTGCACCGAGTTCGTTCTTCAGTTGTGTGGCGGGCACGGACGGCACCTCGACCAAGTCGCCGCGGCGATTGCGGAAGGTGAGTTTGGGCATGGGGTATCTTTGTCGTAGTTTCGGCCATTATAGACAAATCGTACGAATTGGACGAATTACGTAGAGGCGCACCCTTTGCCAGCCGCCGGAAATTCGCAAGCGATGTCCCCCATGGCGCATGCAGGTCTGCGCACGCGGCAGGTCAGTGTCAGATCAATCCTATCTCGGCCGCCTTGATCTGCAGCGCCAGGACTTTCGAGAACACCCGGCATTGCGAGAACGCGCCGCCGGTAAACCACAGGCCGGGTTGCGCGGTGCGCACCCACATGTTGCGCAACTCCTGCGTACCCTCGCCAAAGCCCCAGACCGGTCCCACGCTGCCGGCAACATCCTGGCCGAACAAACTTTCGACCAGGTGACTCTGGCCCTTGTAGCCGGTGGCCAACACCACCAGATCGGCCCGCACGCTGCGGCCGTCTTGCAGCCGCACGCCTTGACTGATGAATTCCGCGATGTCCCGGTATTGCATGAGGCCGATCTCGCCGGTGACTATCAGTTCGGAGCAGCCGACGTTGAAATAGTAACCACCGCCGCGCGTGCGGTACTTCAAGGGCCAGCCGGTACCCCCTTCGCCGAAATCGAGCCGGAAGCCGGCTTTCTCAAGCCCGTCCAGCAAGGGCTTGTCCACTTGGCGGACGCGATCGGTGATCAGCTTGTGTGCCACCTTGGTCAGCTGCAGCGGCATCGACACATTGATCAGGTCGCGATCCTCCAGCGAAGGCCCGGCACCGAGGTACACGCCGTCATACCACTGCGCGGAGGGCTCGATGTTGACAACCAGGGTCGGACTGCGCTGCACCATCGTGACCCGCGCCCCGCTGCCGTGCAGGTCCTGCGCGATATCGTGCGCGCTGGTGCCGGTGCCTAGCACCAGCACGTCGCGCTCGCGCCAATGCGCGCCATTGTCGAACTTGCCCGAATGCACCACCGTTCCGCCGAACTGCGCCAGCGTGGGAATATCCGGCAGATTCGGCGTGCCGCTGACGCTGGTGGCCATGACGATGTGGCGCGGCCGCATTGTGCGCAGGCTGCCATCGGCTTGCCGTACGCGCGCGATCCAGCAGTGTGCTGCGCGCTCGTAGCTTGCGCCTTCGAATGCGCTGCGGGTCCAGAAATTGATCTCCATAGCCTCCACATAGGCTTCGAGCCAATTGGCGAACTTGTCTTTCGAAAGATAAAGCGGCCAGCTGGCGGGAAACGGGATGTAGGGCAGGTGGTTGCTGTGCACCTGGTTGTGCAGTTTCAAGCCGTGATAGCGCAGGCGCCAGTTGTCGCCGATGCGCTCCTCGCGGTCGATCACCAGGGCATCCACTCCCAATTGGCCCAGGCGTGCAGCGGCGGTGACGCCGGCATGACCGCCGCCCACGATCAGCACCGCGGGGTCGCGATCGGCATAGGCGGCAGCTACGCGCCGCCGGTCCTGCCAGTTTGGCCCGTGAAAATCACGCGCGAACGGCGCTTCCTCGCGTTGCGCGCGCAGCCGAGCTTCCTCGTGGCCCTTGAGGTCTTCCAGCGAGGTCAGGAGAGTCCAGGCCATCGGCGGCGCGGCGGGATCGGCACCATCGGCACCATCGGCACCATCGGAGTCGATCCTGAAGCGGACGATACCCGCCCCGTGCCCGCTGTCGGTCTCGAAGCGCAGTATTGCCTCAAGCGTATTCGCACCGGCACGCAGGACCATGCGCGGCGGGCAGCGCTCGGGATCGACCATGAAATTGCGCGCCCCGCACGCCAGGCCCGCTGGTCCCAGGCGCCGGCAGACCAGGTCGCGGCCGCTAAGCGTTTCGATGTTCCAGGTCAGGGCCAGCAGATCGCGCCAGTGGCTGTCGGGCAGAAACAGGTGGCTCAGCTGCTTGCCGTCGCCGCACTTCAATGCCGCGTTGAAAACCTCGAGCCAACTCGCAATGGTGTGGTTACTATCCTTGTACGAATGCGCGAGCACGATCTTCCTGATGCGCATCAACTCCTGCGCTGGTCGGGGCGCCCAATGCGCCGAGACCCGGATTTTGCATCAGGTTGTCTCGTTGGCAGCAGACGGGGTCGCAAGGCCTGGCGTTGCATGACTATCCATGAACTCCTGCACCATGCCGCTTGCACCGGCCCAGTCGTGGAAGCGAAAGTTGTGGCCATTGATCACGAACGGCGCGCCGGAATGGAACATCTCGTATTGCAGATGGCGCGAGCCGAATTCGGAGCCGATCGCGTCCCATGCCAGCTTGAAGAATTTGACGCGTTCCAGTGAACCGGCGCAGGCTTGTGGCGAAGCGCGCCAGTCTGGCCGTGATTCGCGCAGGCGGCCGGCGACGCGTGGTCGCGCGAGCGATAGCCGCCGCGCCCGGTCAGGCAGGTTCGACTGCCAATACCTCGCCGGCTGCGCGTTGCAGACTCGCCTCAGGGCCCTTCGGGCACCACCACGCCGGTCTCGCGCGCGTAGGCAAACCATTCGTCGATGAGTTCCTGGAGCTTCTCGGGTTCGGCCGCGGCAAGATCGGTGGTCTCGCCGGGATCGCGTGCCAGGTTGAACAACAGCCAGCGCTTGGCCGGTACCTCGGGTGCGATGTTGTGAATCACCGCCGGCAGGAAGATCGCTTTCCAGTCGCCTTTCTTCACACCGCGCCCGTAGGCCAGCTCCCAGGCAATGCGCTCGTCGCTCGCATGCACCTCGTCGCACTCGCCCTTGAGTACTCTTGCCACCGAGATGCCGCGCATGGGCAGTTTGCCCGGTGGCGAGGCGATTTCGGTACCGGCCATGTCGAGCAGCGTGGGCGCGACATCCATTACATGCAGGAAGGCCTGCGATTCGCCGCGCGCGGCGATCCCCGGTCCGCAGGCGAACGCACAGGTGCGCACACCGCCTTCGCTGGTGTAGCGCTTGAAAAGAAAGAACGGTGCCGACTGCGCCTGCGCCCAGCGCGGCCCGACCGAGGTGTAGCTGCTCGCTCGGCCGATGTTCGCAAGCCCGTTGTCGGCCTGCGCGGCGATCCAGTCGCGCCATGGCGGCGTGGCCTCGCGCAGCGTGCCGGACGGCCCGTTGTCGGAGAAGAACAGGATCACGGTGTTGTCCAGGCGCGCGCTCTTCTCGAGCGCCGCGATCACGCGCCCGACTGCGCGGTCCATGGCGTGGATCATCGCCGCATACACCTCCATCTTGCGCGACTCGATGCGCTGTTGCTCCGGTGCGATGGCCTGCCACGGCGTGCCGCCGCATATTTCCGCCGGCTGCACCGAACCGGCCGCCAGGCCGAGTGCGCGCATGCGCGCCAGGCGCCTTGTGCGCAGTGCTTCCGGGCCATCATCGTAGAGTCCGCGGTACTGCTCGACCAATTCCTCGGGTGCCTGCAGCGGGCTGTGCGGCGCGGTGAAGGCAAGGTAAGAAAACAGCGGCCGCGCATCGTCCCGGGCGGCGTCCAGAAAGTCGATCAGGCGAGCGGCGAAGAAATCCGTCGAATAGGCACCGGGTGGAAACATCACCGCTTGGTCGTTGCAGCGATAGCGCGACTGGCCGTGTGTGCTGGCGGTCTCGGGCGTCTGGTCCGCTCCGTAGTGGTTGTGTTCGCCCTGCATCAGGGCCCACGAGTGCTCGAAGCCGCGGGCGCCCGGCATCGAGCGGAACGGTGCTTCCGCGCCAAGGTGCCACTTGCCGGCCATCATGGTGCGATAGCCGGCGTCGCGCAGGCGTTCGGCGATGGTGGCCGCGCGCAGGGTGAGATAGCCCTCGTAGCCGGGCTTGCCCGCCTGCTCGGGCGTGCGGATTTCCACCATCGTGCCCATGCCCACCTCGTGATGGTCGCAGCCGGTCATCAGCATGGCGCGCGTGGTCGAGCACAGGGGTGAAGTGTGGAAGTTGCTCAGGCGCATGCCGCGCGCGACCAGTGCGTCGAGATTGGGTGTATCGGCCTCGCCACCGAATGAGGAGAGGTCGGACCAGCCCATGTCGTCCACCACGATGACGAGGAAATCGGGACGCTTGCCGCTTTGGTTCTCGGTCATAGGGTGGTCCCGCTTGAAAAAATCTCGCCGATCTGGTTGACCGGCGGAGGCCGGCAATGGTGTAGCGCCTGTGCCGCGTTTCGTGCGCGTATCAGATCACGATCTCGCGCGCCGGACCGCGCACGTCCATCTCGAATTCAAGCCCGATCACCGGCGGCCGGCAGTAATGCCAGGCAAGCCCGCCCTCACCGGCGCCGCGCGCGGCCAGCACCTCGCCGATCAGGTGGCCGATATTCTGCACCGTATAGAGCTGGGTGCTGGTGGCGTCAGCCCAGGCGAGGCCCAGCAGACCCAGGCGCCGCTCCATCTCCGCGGCGACGAACAGCACCTTTTCGCGCAACGCCTCGGGCGAGGTGTCGCCAAGTCGCACGATGCGTTCGGCATACGACCCGCTGCCACTGCGGGCGTCGCCGCCGCCCGCCAGGATGAAGCTCTTGCGCGCCCCGGGTGCCGCCGGCACGGTGTAGGAAAACGCATACATCACCGGTTCAGCGGGCTTGTGGTACAGCGGGCAGACATTGGTGCGCGCCACCGGATTGACCGGCTGCGCGCCGTCCAGATAAATTCCCCAACGCTGCAAGGTCTTCACATACACCTGGTTGAAGTCGATGAAGCCCTGGTCGGTGAAAGGTGCCGGCGAGCGCAGTTCGCAGGCCGCGAATGCGGTCATCGGGCGCGCCACCGCAGCAAGATGTGCTTCGACGGCCGCATAGGCCGCCTCCATGGCCAAGGCTTGCTTGAAGCGCGCGCGCACAATTTCGAAACCGGGTTCGGCGGCGATGCCGCCGGAGTACTGAAACACCGCCTTGATGTAGCGGTAGCCACCGGGGTTGAACACGGGTACGTCAGACATGCTTGCGCCTCCTCTTCATGCGTTGCCGCTGACGCGGCGTTTCTCAGTCGATTTTCATTTTCGCTTCACGCACGATGCGCGCGTACTTCGCGATCTCGCTGCGAATGTGTTCGCCGAACCTCTCCGTGCTGCCACCCAGCGGCTCCAGGCCGCGCTCGATCAGCGCGGCACGCACGGCGGGGTCTGTCAGCACGCGATTGAATTCCGCCTGCATGCGCGCCACCACCTCCTTGGGCGCCGACGCCGGTGCCAGCAGACCGAACCAGGAGTCGGTCTCGAAACCGGGCAGGCCCTGCTCGGCGATGGTGGGCAGCTCCGGCGCCTGCGGCACGCGATTGAGGAACGTGGTGCCGTAAGCCTTCAGCTTGCCGGCGCGGATATGCGGCATGAAGTCGGGCAGGTTGCCGAACATGATGTCGACATTGCCGGCCAGCAAGTCCTGCAACGCCGGGCCCTGGCCCTTGTAGGGAATGTGCACCATGTCGATGCCGGCGCCGACCTTCAGCATTTCACCGGCGAAGTGCGCGGTGGTGCCGTTGCCGAACGAGGCATAGCTGAGCTTGCCCGGATGCTTCCTGGCATAGGCGATCAAGCCTTTTAAATCGCTCGGTGCAACACTCGGGTGGGCTGCCAGCACGTTGGCGGTACGCGCCATCAGCAATACCGGTTGCAGGTCCTTGAGCGTGTCGTAGGGCAGGTTCCTGACCAGGGTCTGGTTGACGGTGAAGCTGTTGGCGACGCCCACGAAGGTATGGCCGTCGGACGACTTGGCGGCGGCATCGACGCCGATCACGGTGCCGGCGCCCGGTCGTGGATCGATGATGACTTGCTGGCCGAGTGCCTGCGACATGTCGCGGGTGAGTTGGCGCACCACCGATTCCATGGTGCTGCCACCGGCCGGAAACGGCACGATGATGCGCACCGGGCGCAGCGGCCATTGCTGTGCGATGGCGCTGGCGCATGGCAGCACGCCGGCCAAGGTACAGAGGGCGGCGTAGAAAAGTCTTGCGCATGGTCCCGGCATCATCGTGTGGCCTTTCGTTGGTTCAGGCATCGCTGCACAGCAGCCTGGATCATTGCATGCGCGGCGATTGCAAGACAAGTACCGCGCATGGAACATGCCAGCGCGTGCCAGCGGCGCATCGCCCCCAGCCCGCGCGCCGGCGCCGGTGTTACTTGATCATCGACGGCAACCACAGCGCAATGCCGGGAAACAGCACCAGCGCCAGCAACAGCACGCAATCGGCATACAGGAACGGCATCACGCCACGGAAAATCTTCTGCAATGGCACATCCGGATTCTGGCTTTGCACCACGAATACAGTCAGACCCACCGGCGGGGAAATCAGCCCCACGGTGGACATCACCGTGACGAACACGCCGAACCAGATCGGGTCGTAACCCAGCGCCTTGACCATCGGCAGCAGCACCGGCACGGTGATCAGTAGCGTGCTCACCTCTTCAAGAAAGGTGCCCAGCAGCAGGTAGAGTGCAACGATCGCCAGCAGCACCATCCAGGGAGCCAGGCCCGCTTCCTTGACGAAGTTGGCGAGGCCGAGCGGAAACTGGGTCAAGACGATCAGGCGCGAAAAGATGAAGGCGCCGATCACGATGATGAACAGCATCGCGGAAGTCTGCACGGTTTCGACGCCTGCCTCCCAAAGCCCTTTCCAGCTCAGGGTGCGGGTGGCGAAGCCGATCACAATCGCCGCGAAGGACGCCACCGCTGCCGCCTCGGTCGGCGAGAACCAGCCGGCATAGATGCCGACGACGGCCAGAAAGAACAGCAGCGCCAGCTTCCACATGCCGCCGATGGCCTTGATGCGCGCACGCATCGGCAACGATGGCGTGACCGGCATCAGGTGCGGCTTGAAGCGCGCCAGGAGCGCGATCACCACCAGGTAGCCCAGGGCCAGCAGGATGCCGGGAATCATCGCCGCGGCGAACAGCTTGGCGATCGACTCCTCGGCCACCAGCGAATAAATCACCAGGATCAGCGAGGGTGGGATCAGAATGCCCAGGGTGCCGGCCGAGGCCACCGCGCCGGTCGCAAGCTCGATGTCGTAGCCGTAGCGGCGCATTTCCGGAATCGCCACCTTGGAGAAGGTGGCGGCAGTGGCGATCGATGAGCCGCAGATGGCCGAAAACGCCGCGCAGGCGCCGATGGTGGCTGCCGCCAACGCACCGCGCACGCCGCTGAAAATCGCGTTGGCGGCTTCGAACAATTCGCGCGACATGGTGGCGCGCGAGGCCACCGCCCCCATGAAGATGAACAGCGGCACCACGGTGAACGAATAGGCCACGCCCGGGT
>CAYYFR010000074.1:0-22748 GCA_964470865.1 uncultured Burkholderiales bacterium
GCGGTGGTCGCCGGGGCGGCTGGGGCTGCGGGGGCTGCGGGGGCTGCGGGAGCAGCCGGCGCCGCGGGCGCAGCCGGGGCGGCAGGTGCGGGAGGCAGCTTCAGCCCATTGTTCGCCGGAGCACTGATCGGTCACCGCGATGGCATTGTCGGCACCTGGGGCGTACCAGCCCCTTTGCTCCCCGCAGTCCCCGCAGATCCCGCGCAGATGAAAAAATGGGACCTCGGCGCACGCAACGCCGTGTATGACGTCGAACTGATTGCCAGCCTGCAGTTCGCGGCGTTCAATCCGGCGCGGGCCGGCGCCATCGCACAGGTTTATTTCCAAGCGGCAGCGCTGGCGGCAGCGACTCCGTTCACTGCTCCTCCGCCAGTAGCGTACGAGCCGCTGGTGCAACTGATTGCACCGCCGCGCAGCGTATTCGTTGCCAGTCCGTCGGCAGCTGCCCCTGCGCAACTTGATCTTGTCAATGATTACGCCGATTTGCGTGAAGACCGCGCCGGAGAGATTCTGGCGCAACTCGGGTCGCAATACGCGTTCTGGGGCTCGGTGTGCGGATTGCAGCCGGGACGGCATCCGAAAACCCTTGAATTGCTGGACGCCGCGCTGCGCCTTGCCTACTACGTCGAAATGCGCATCAAGCATGCCCTCGCCCTGCCCAGGCCGGTGGAGTATTCGCCGCAGATCCAACCCATCATTTCCACGCCGGGGCATGGCACGCTGCCCAGTGGCCACGCCACCGAGGCATTCATGATCGCCGAGATTCTTGAAGTTCTGATACCCGGCGGTGCCGCGCTGCGAGCGCAACTGCAGCGACAGGCGGCGCGCATCGCCGTCAACCGCACGGTGGCTGGCGTCCATTTCCCGGTGGACAGCGCTGCCGGACGCATCCTTGGCGTAACGTTGGCCGAATATTTTCTGTGCCGCTGTGGCGCACCGCTGGCGGCTGGGAGCCCGGCTCTTGTAGCAACACAAATGCGCTCATTTGACGGGCCGGCCTACGCCGCTGGTCAGGATTTCGACTGGTCAGCGACGGTCAACGCAGCCGCACCGACTCTTGCCTTGAGTGTTGTCACGCCTGTCGCGACGGCGCCTGCCGCGACACCCGTTCTCGCCGGCTGGCTGTACCCGCTAGCCAGCAGCGAGTGGTAATAGCTTGCGGCTACGCGCTCAAGCACGGATTCGGACCCGACTGAAGGAGCACACCGGATGCCCTGGAACAATCTGAACGGCGCGGGTACATGGACTGGTACCAACTGGATGGCCGTCGCCGGCGGCAAGCGCATTGATCCCTACATGTTGTGGGCGGAAGCGAGCGGGTTTGCGGACTCGGGCGGCATCCCGGCCAGCGGTGTGCCGGTATTGATCGAACTCGATGCAAGGACAACGATCCCGGCCTTCGCCGCCATGATCGACCGCCTCGGCTGGCTTGCGATTCCGGCGATCTACACCATGCCTTCGGCGCTGGCTGCCGTGGCACGATACTTCAGCGCAAGCGCAAGTGCCGCGTTTTTTCAGCAGTTCGCGGCCGGCAATGCGTTGCTGGCCGATGTGATCCGCTTCGAGATCGGTATACCCGTGTGTATCGAAACAAACGTATCACACGCCGGCATCGACGGCACGGCGTTCCCGACCGTGGCAACGGTTGCCAGCGCGTCGCCCATTGCAGTCATCGCCGTCATTGACGACGGGTTGCCTTTTGCAAACAGCCGTTATTTCGACGCCGGGTCCACGCGCGTGAGATTCTTCTGGGACCAGACCACGGCCACCGGCGGCGCGCCCGCTACCGCTGCCGCAGGCGCGCCGCCGGACCTGGGGTATGGGTGCGAGCTCACAGAAGCTCATATCCAGGCTGCGCTCGCTGCTGCGGCCTCTGGAGGCAATGTCGACGAAGAGATGCTTTACGCGCGCGCCGGTTACAGCCGCGTCAGGCGCCGCCAGACGCATGGCTCGGCGGTCATGGATCTGGCGTGCGGCCCAAACCCGCCGGCAATCAACCGCGTACCGGGTGCAGCGGCAAATGCGCCCGACCCGGCCATCATCGGCGTCCAGTTGCCAAGCCTGACAGTCGCAGACACCTCTGGTGCATCGCTTGGCGTCCATTTGCTGGACGGCCTGCGATACATCATCGCGCGCGCGGACACGCTTGGCACCAACCTGCCGATCGTGGTGAACCTGAGTTTTGGCCGCATCGCCGGCGCCCCGGACGGCACATCGCTCATCTGCGAGGCAATGGATGAGTTGATCGCGGCCTTGGGAGGTCGGCTCAGAATCGTCGTTGCCGCCGGCAACAACTACTTGTCACGCGCGCACGCAAGGTTTGCATTGGTGGATCCGCCCAAACCAACGCAGCAATTGTCGTGGCGCGTCCAGCCTGGCGATGAAACACCGAACTTTATGGAAATCTGGGTGCCAGATGCCGGCAAAGCAGATTTCTCCAGCCTCCGCGTTGAAATCAGGCCCCCCGGCTTCGTGGCGGGCACGCCACCAACGTTCACAGTCGGCGCCAATCAGGCATTCGCTTGGAGCCCGGTCACCGGTGGTGCCCCGCTGTGCAGCGTCGTTTTTACGACCCGTCCGGCTGGCGCTGGCATCGGCTGGGCGCAGATCCTGATCGCGATGGAACCCACCGCATCCCTGAGCCCGCGTGGGTTGGCGCCTTTTGGCCTGTGGTCCGTAGTTGTCGAATACAAGGGCAAGGACGCCTTGCATTTCGATGCCTGGATCCAGCGCGACGACACGCCCTATGGCTATGCACGCCGTGGCAGACAATCATATTTCGATGATCCCGACTATGACTGCTTCGATCGAAGAGGACAGCGTTGCGAGGTCGACAATTCGAGCCATGTCAAGCGCGACGGAACCTTGAACGCACTCGCCAGAGGCAGCTCGGTTGACGTAGTGGGCGCGAGTATCGGCCTGCCTGCGGCCGGGCCTGCTGCGACCGCGACTTTGGCAGCGTTTGCTACTGGAGCAGTGGCTGGCGGGCCGCCTGCAAGGCCGCCTGGAGAAGTGGCCAACTATTCTTCCGCCGGGCAGGTCGTACGCAACATCGTTCGGTCACCGAACCACCTGGCACCGAGCGAGGATTCAATTGTTCAACATGGCGTGTTGGCGGCAGGTACCCACAGCAACTCGTTTTCCGCCTTGGCCGGCACCAGCGTCGCGGCGCCGCAGATCAGTTGGTATCTCGCCACCGGGGCTCCAATGGCAGCGGCGCCGGCGGCCGCGGTCGCGCGGCAGCGCGACGCGGCCGGCAATTCAATCGCTGCTTTGCCAACGCGCGGCCCGACGATCGGCACAATCGGCAGGCGTGTCACGCGCAGTCAGCGCGGCTTCCCTTGAGCGCTGCGATCACCATTTCACAGGCAACTTTTTGAGGACGACCCACCGGCGATTGCGTACCGCGACGTAGCCGCCGGCAACCAGGTCTTTCAGTATCCGGCTCACCATCTCGCGCGACGAGCCGATTCGACTGGCGATTTCCTGCTGGGTCAACACTTCGTCGATGATCCTGGTGCCGTCTGGCAGAGCACGTGCGGCCAGGTCCAGGAACGCAGCAAACCTGCCGTAAACTCCGCCACCCAGTGCCAACCCGCGCGCCGCACGGGTCGCCTCGCGGGCACACCGAATCGCCGTGGTCAGCAGTTCGAAGGCGAAATCGGGGTCCTCTGTCATATGCGCCCGCACGTCCGCCTTGGTCAATACCGCGCACTCGGTCGCCTCGATCGTGATGACCGATGCCGAGCGATTGCCACCATCGAGCGACATCTCACCGAAATAATCGCCCGGATTGAGGATCGAAAAAGTGAATTCGTGATCATCGGCATCGGTTGAAAAAACCTTGACCCGGCCGCTGATGATGAAAAACACCGAATCGCCCTGATCGCCCTCCTGGATCAGGAGCGTGCCCTTGCGGTAATGCCGCCGCTGACCGCGCTGCGCAAGTGCGCTGCCCACGACCAAAGCCGAACGCCCAAGCGTCGACGTCGACCTGCCGTCTGGAACCTGACTATCGGATGACATGCGTCGCATTGTGCGACATACCGCGTGTACCCCGCAAGAACGCTGGCGGCTTGCAAAGGCCAGGCGGCGCCCTGTGGGCCACGCATCGGGCTTCCGCCCCTGGACGCACATCAAGCCGCATGCCGCCGCGCTCCCAAATGCATCAACTGCCTTCGTGCAATTGCAAGCTTTGCCCGCACACGCGGCGCTTCGCGCAGGCAAACTGATTTAACCGGACTTTGCCACGCTTATCTGAAGACCGACAAGCAGGATCGCCGCGTAGAACATGCACATGCCCGGGCAATCCACGCGACCCCACGCCGCAGCCCGAGCACAGTCGAAAGGTTTGCCATGGCTATCGCAACCCGAGCAGCGGATACCGCCCGCGCGCCCGCGCCCAACCCCGGGCGCCTGACGCTGCCGATCGGCAGCTTCAAACAGGTGTACGACACCACGGTGGTGCGTGAAGCCTTGACCGACCTGCCACGCGATGCCCACGAAGCGCTGCGGGAAACCTACGAAAGGATGCTCGCTACCGGCGGCGAACGCCTGAGCGTCAAGCCTTCCGGGATCGGCGCACTCGACGCCCTGTACATCGAATTGCCCAACTTTCACGAGGTGTTGGACGACATTCGCAAGCAAATGGCCTTGGCCGCCAGCGCGTCCGACCGTCTCGAAATCTCGCCGATCCTGCTGCTGGGCCCGCCCGGCATCGGCAAGACCCATTTCGCCAAACGCCTGTCGCAATTGCTGGGCACCGGTTTCGGCTTTCTGGGAATGAGCGCGCTTACCGCCGGCTGGATCATCAGCGGCACCTCCTCAGGCTGGAAAAACGCCAAGCCGGGCAAAGTGTTCGACACCCTGGTCAGCGGCCACTACGCCAACCCGGTACTTGTGGTCGATGAACTCGACAAGGCCGGGCGTGGCGAGTATGACCCGCTGGGCGCGATGTACAGTCTGCTTGCGCACGATACCGCACGCGAATTCATCGACGAGTTCGCCGAAGTGCCGGTGGACGCGGCCGACGTGATCTGGATCGCCACCGCCAACAATGACGCGGTGATTCCGCAGCCGATCCTGTCGCGCATGAACGTTTTTGAAGTGCCGGCGCCGGACGAAGCCGGGGTGATCCAGATCGCCCGCTCGATCTACCGTGACATCCGCGACAGCCATGAATGGGGCCAAGCGTTTCCGGCCGAGCCGGGTGAGTCGGCCATGGCCAAGCTGGCCGAGTTGTCTCCGCGCGACATGCGGCGCATCATCTTCAACGCGTTCGGCGCCGCCAAGCTTGAAGGCCGCGACGTCGTCGAGGCGCGCGACATCGCCGATTCGCGCCTGACGCGCAAGCAGCGCATCGGGTTCTGAAGTAGCGATCGTCAGGCAGGTCGCCGCGCCAGCTGCGCCCCGATTACGCCGGCAATCACCAGGACACCACCCGCATACTGCAAGCCGGTGAGCCCCTGCTTCAACACCAGCGTCGACAAGGCGATGGCCAGCACCGGCTCCAGGTTCATCATCACGGCGGTGCGAATCGGGCCGATGCGTGTAGCGGAGGTGAATAGCCCCACCAATCCAATCGCATAGAAGGCACACACGCCGGCTATCGCGATGCCGCCCACCGCGCTATCGGGCCATGCGAAAGAGCCCGTCCCCAGAAGTCCGGCGCACAACACCGCCGAGGTCGAAACCATCATCCAGAAAGTGCGGCGCAGGGCGTCCACATGCGCCACGTAACGGCTGGTCACCACCAGCGATACCGCCACCACGGCGCCTGCGAACAGCGCCAGCAGCACGCCCAGGGGATCGAGTACCTCGGGTGACGCACCGGTGGCGAGCGCCAGCCCGGCCAGTGACAAAAGGCTGAACAGGAGCATCGGCGGGTTGAGCCGCTCCAGGCCCGCGAGTGCGCAGATCACACCGGTGATCAGCGGGTACACGTAAAAGATCAGGATCGCCAGCGGCACCCGCAGCAGCTCGATCGCCTTGTAGAACGCATAGACGTTGGCGGCGAACAAGACCCCGAGGATCAGTATCAGGCGGCGATCGCGCGTGGTGCTGCGGTCAGGTGCCTGCGCTACACGCACCGCGATGCCGATGGCCAGCATCGCAAACGCGCAGCGCAGCGTCACCACGGTGGAAGCGTTGCTGCCATCCTCGAAGGCAAAGCGCGCGCACACCACCGCGATCGCATAAGTGAGCGCGCAGATCAGCACCGGCGCGTAGTCGCGCCACACGGGTTTGTGCAAGGGCTTGCAGTAGCGTGATCGCGCCGGTCAATCGGCGAGCACGAAACCCTTCGCCAGGTAGGTAGCCTTGGACTGGAAACCCGAGAGATAGGCAACCAGGTCGCGCGCCGCATCGGCGGACGTTGAAGTCGGCGTCACCGCACCGACATAAACGGTCCATTTCTGCAACTCCGGTGGCAGCGGGCCCACCAGCTTGACGCCCTTGACCGGCAGGATCTCGCTGATCTGGTGCAGCCCGAGTTCGACCTCGCCCCGGCCGACCGGCTCGACGATGTAGCCACCCGGCCCGTAACGCATCTTCGGCTTGAGCGCGTCGGTGATGCCCAGCTTCTGATATACCTCCACCAGATGCCTGCCGCTGGTGCCCAGCGCAGGATCGATCATGACGATCGACTTGGCGTCAAGCAGGGTCTGGCGAAACGCCGCGGCCGTCGAGATGTCGGGTGTGCGCGCGTTTTCGCCCACCGCCACACCAACCCCCACCTTGGCCAACGCCTTGCGCGATGCCGGCACGATCGCGCCGCTCCTGGCCAGCGCCTCGGCCACTTCAGCGGCCAGGATCAGCACATCGGCGCGCTCGCCCTGCTTCAGCTTTTGCTGGATCAGCCCCATGGTGGCGAAATCGATGTCGACGTTGTGCCCCGAGGCACGCGCAAAAGCCTCGACCAGCGGTACCACTGCAGCCTTGGCGGCCCCGGCCGACAATACCTTGAGGTCGGCTGCGCCGGTCGGACCGGTGGCCAGCGCAAGCACGGTGAACAGCAAGACGAGTTTGTTCATGGGTATCAGCGCATTTTCGGGTTGAGGGTGCCGCGGTTGTAATCCTTGGCGCCTTCGTACACGGTGCGGCCCAGACCCAGAAGGCCACCGCCCTGGGCACCGCGCTCACGCTTGAGCTCGGCCTGGCGTTGCTCATCGAAGCGCCCGGCTGCAACATCGCGCTCGCTTTTCTGCAGCGCCGCCTTGTTGCCATCTACCCATTCCCAGCGGCCGTCGGGCAACAGGCGCACCCGCTCACCGGCGCCAGTGGTCGCCTCGATGGCCGAGGTTTGCGCGTGCAGGGTGCCGCAACATGCCAATGCCGCGGCCAGAAAGACGGTTCTGATTGCTTGTCGTGCCATGCCACACCTTCCAATACGTTCCCGACAACTATCCGGCCACTGCAGCGCCGCCTTGCCGCTGAAGAAAACGCCGAGCCAGTCCCCGGAGTCCGGATTGTCGAACAAAGAACCTTGTCGATGCAATATCTCGCAAGAGCGCCTTTCCCGGCCTGCGGACTGGTTCAGTATTTCCTTAAACACGCCCTTCGACCCAGCCCCTGACCCCCGCCAACGCCGCCGGCAGCTTGCCAGGCTCGGTGCCGCCCGCCTGCGCCATGTCGGGACGCCCACCGCCTTTGCCACCCACCTGACCGGCCACAAAGTTGACCAGATCACCCGCCTTGACCCGGCTGGTTGCGTCCGCAGTCACCCCGGCGATCAGGCTGACTTTGCCATCCGCGCTGCTGCCCAGCACGATGGCTGCGGTCTTGAGCTTGTCCTTGAGTTTGTCCAGCGTTTCGCGCAAGGTCTTGGCGTCGGCATTGTCCAACACAGCCGCCAGCACCATGATGCCCTTGACCTCGACGGCCTGGCTGGCCAGATCATCGCCCTGGCTGGATGCCATCTTGCTTTTGAGCCGCGCCAGTTCCTTTTCGAGCGCGCGCACGCTCTCCTGTACCTGGGCTATGCGTGCCGGCAACTCCTGCGGCGCGCTCTTGAGCAGGTTGGCGGCCTGCGCCAGTTGCGCTGCCTGAGCCTGCACGAAATCGATCGCGCCGGCGCCGGTCACGGCCTCGACCCGGCGCACGCCGGCAGCCACCCCGGTTTCGCCGGTGATCTTGAAAAAGCCGATATCCCCGGTGCGGCCCACGTGGGTGCCGCCGCACAGTTCGGTCGAAAATTCGCCCATGCCGATGACCCGCACCTCTTCACCATACTTCTCGCCGAACAGCGCCATCGCACCGGCCTTGATCGCTTCCGCATGCTTCATGGTGCGCGCGGTGACCGGCGCGTTGGCGCGCACCTCGCGATTGACCAGGGTTTCGACAGCGGCGATTTCGGCCGCACTCATCGGCTTGCCGTGCGAGAAGTCGAAACGCGTCTTGTCGGGATCGACCAGCGATCCTTTTTGCGTCACATGATCGCCCAGCACCCGGCGCAAGGCCGCATGCATCAGGTGCGTGGCCGAGTGGTTCCACGCCGAGCGAGCGCGCGCGTCGGCATCCACCTGCGCACTGACAACGTCGCCGATCCTGAGTACCCCAGCCGACAGGCGGCCGTGATGGCCGAACACCTCGGCCTGGATTTTCTGCGTGTCTTCGACGTGGAAGCTGGCGCCAGGCCCCAGCAGCGCGCCGATATCGCCCACCTGGCCGCCGGATTCGGCGTAGAAGGGCGTACGGTCAAGTACCACGATGCCGGCGTCGCCACTGCCCAGCTCATTGACTGCCGAACCGTCGATATACAGCGCCACCACCTTGCAATCTTCAAGCAAAAGCTTGTCGTAGCCCTCGAACGCGGTACGCGCGCCGGCGTAATCGACCCCGTGCACCATCTTGAATTTGGACGAGGCACGCGCCAGCTTGCGCTGCTCGTCCATCGCCGCTTCAAAGCCGGCGATATCGATGCTCTTGCCGCGCTCGCGCGCCACGTCCGCGGTCAGGTCTACCGGGAATCCGTAGGTGTCGTAGAGCGTAAACACGGTCTCGCCATCGACCATGTTGCCCTCGCGCGCCAGCGCGCCATCGAGGATTTTCATGCCGTGTTCCAGGGTTTCGGCGAAGCGCTCCTCTTCGGCTAAGAGCGTGTCCTCCACCCGCTTGGCATTGGCCGTCAGTTCGGGATACGCGGCACCCATCAACAACACCAGATCCTTCACTAGCTTGTAAAAGAAAGGCTTGGTCTGCTCCAGCTTGTGGCCATGGCGCAGGGCGCGGCGAATGATGCGCCGCAGTACATAGCCACGCCCGTCATTCGAGGGAATCACCCCGTCGACAATCAGGAAGGAGCATGCGCGGATGTGATCGGCGATCACGCGCAGCGACGGCAGGGCCAGATCGTCGGTGCCGATCTCGCGCGCCGCGGCGCGAATCAGGCTCTGGAACAGGTCGATCTCGTAGTTACTGTGCACATGCTGCAGCACCGCCGCCAGGCGCTCCAGCCCCATGCCGGTATCGACGCAGGGCTTGGGCAGGCGCGGCATCGAGCCGTCGGGCTGGCGGTCGAACTGCATGAATACCAGGTTCCAGATCTCGATGTAACGATCGCCATCCGCCTCCGGCGAACCAGGCGGACCGCCGGCGACCTCGGCGCCATGGTCGTAGAAAATTTCCGTGCACGGACCGCAGGGCCCGGTATCGGCCATTTGCCAGAAATTGTCGGACGCGTACTTGGCCCCCTTGTTGTCGCCGATGCGCACGATGCGCGCCGCCGGCACGCCGATCTCGTCAGCCCAGATGCCAAAGGCTTCGTCGTCCTCGTGATAAACGGTGACCCACAGGCGGTCCTTGGGCAGGCCATACACCCCGGTCAGCAATTCCCAGGCGTAGCGAATCGCGTCGCGCTTGAAATAGTCGCCAAAGCTGAAATTGCCGAGCATCTCGAAAAACGTGTGGTGCCGCGCTGTATAGCCGACATTTTCCAGATCGTTGTGCTTGCCGCCGGCGCGCACGCTGCGTTGCGAGGTGGTGGCGCGCTTGTAGGAGCGCACGTCGTGGCCGACGAACACATCCTTGAACTGCACCATGCCGGAGTTGGTGAACAGAAGCGTCGGATCGTTGCCCGGCACCAGCGGGCTGGAGGCCACGCGGGTGTGGCCGTGGGACTCGAAAAACTGCAGGAATTTTTCCCGAATTTCAGCGGCGTTCATGTGTTTTTCGTATGAAAATCAATCGTTTGGATTATAGCATTCGAGGCTTGCCCCTCCTCTGCGCAGCGTTCTTGGCGCGCCAAAGAATCGCTTCGTTTACACCCTGATCGCGAGCTGGCGCTTTCGTGTCGGAACCGACAATTGCCGCGTTCGCATCAAGCAATGCCTTGCAACCTGCCACTGGACGCGCGTTCGGACGAAAGCCTGGCGCGGGCAGTGGCCGGGCTGTGCGCAGTGGGTCTGCCGCCTGCCCACTACTTGCCAGCGGCCAGCAACATGCAATCCCGGGGGCGCCTGCCTCGATGGCGCTACGCACGCCTTCCGTCCTGCACGCCTGACCTTTCATCGGCGCGGCCTCCGGCGCGGGCGCCCGCAGACCTAGAATCCGCCGATCCGGGAAGGCTGCGGCAACCGCCGTGCATGCCAATCGACATTCGGGGGATTCGCATGGGCAGCTACGTTCTCGCGCTCGACCAGGGCACTACCAGCTCACGCGCCATCGTTTTCGACCACGCCGGCAACATCGTTTCGATGGCACAGAAGGAATTGCGCCAGATCTACCCGCAGCCCGGCTGGGTTGAGCACGATCCTGAAGAAATCTGGAAAACCCAGCATGACACCGCGATGGACGCGCTGTTCAACGCGCGCATATCGGCAAGACAACTGGCGGCCATCGGCATCACCAACCAGCGCGAAACCACCGTGCTATGGGACCGCCAGAGCGGGCGCGCGATCGGCAATGCGATCGTCTGGCAGGACCGCCGCACCGCGGCACATTGCGAGCAATTGAAAGCGGCCGGGCGTGAAGCCGCGATCCGCGCCAGGACCGGGCTCATGCTCGACGCCTATTTCTCCGCCACCAAGATCGCCTGGATCCTCGACAACGCGCCGCCCGACGCCAGCGGCAAGACCTTGCGCGAACGCGCGGACGCCGGCGACCTCGCTTTCGGCACCATCGATTCATGGTTGGTCTGGAAACTCACCGGCGGCACGGCGCATCGCGGTGCACTGCACGTGACCGATGTAAGCAACGCCTCGCGCACCATGCTCTACAACCTTGACCAGGGTGACTGGGACGACACCCTGTGCCTGGCACTGAACGTGCCGCCCACGGTATTGCCGCTGATCAAGCGCTCCAGCGAAGTAGTCGGCAGCTCGCATACGGAGATCTTCGGTGCCGAAGTGCCGATCGCCGGCATCGCCGGCGACCAGCAGGCGGCGCTCTTCGGCCAGGGGGCGGTCACGCCGGGCCTGGCGAAAAACACCTACGGCACCGGCTGCTTCATGCTGATGCACACCGGCGACAAGCCACTGGTGTCGCAGTCGGGTCTGATTGCCACCGCCGCCGCGCAGGTGAGCGATGCGCGCAGCTTCGCGCTCGAAGGCAGCGTCTTCGTGGCAGGCGCCGCTGTGCAGTGGCTGCGCGACGGCTTGGGCATCATCAAGAATTCGGCCGATGTCGAGGCGCTGGCGGCCAGCGTGCCCGATAGCGGTGGTGTCACCTTCGTGCCGGCGTTTGCAGGTCTTGGCGCACCGCATTGGGACCCGAACGTGCGCGGCACGATTTCCGGGCTGACTCGCGGCAGCAGCGCGGCCCACATCGCGCGCGCCACGCTCGAGGCAATCGCCTTCCAGTCGGCCGAACTGATGGCCGCGATGCAAGCCGACAGCGGCCTGTCGCTGGCCGAACTGCGTGTCGACGGCGGCGCCACCGCCAACAACTTGTTGATGCAGTTCCAGGCCGACCTGCTGGGTGTGCCTGTGGTGCGCCCCAAGGTGCTGGAGACCACCGCGCTGGGCGCCGCTTACCTGGCCGGGCTGGCGGTCGGCTTCTGGAAGGATCAGGCCGAGATCGCCAGCCAGTGGCAGCGCGACATCACCTTCGAGCCAAGAATGGGCCGCGACGAAGCGCAGTCACGCACGGCGGTTTGGGCCAAGGCAGTACGCCAGGCAAGCCGTTAACTGAAACCAAGTGCCAGCAGCTAGTCCGCCAATCGCTGCATTGCGCGGCGCCGCAGGCGCGCGCTCGAATGTCGCGAAAAATTGCCGCGCCACGCCCCGCAACCTCACTTCTTTTCCTCGACCTTGCCGATCTGCCGCACCACATCGGCCATCTTTTTCGCGTCCTTGTCCAAAAACACCCTGAACTCGGCCTGATCGAGGTACTGGATCGGTTGACCCGCACCTTCCATCACCTTCTGGAATTGCACGTCGGCCACTGCCTGTCTCACCGCATCGCGCAACTGGCGTACCAGCGCGTCGGGCGTACCTGCAGGCACCAGAAGCCCGGCCCAGATATAGAACTCGTTGTCGATACCCAATTCCTTCAAGGTCGGCACCTCGGGCAAGGCCGGATGGCGCTTCTCGCCCCACGAGGCAAGTGCGCGCAGCTTGCCTGCCTTGATGTGCTGCAGCACCGGGCCCGGGCCCGACGCCAGCGCGTCGACCTGCCCGCCCAGAATCGCGGTCACCGCCGGTCCTCCACCCTGATACGGAATGTGGAACAACTTCGCACCGGTGGCAATCGAGAACATTTCCATCGGCGTGTGCAACGCGCTGTAGTAGCCCGATGAGGCATAGTTGATCATGCCGGGATTGACCTTGGCCGCATCAATCAGATCCTTGACGGACTTGTAGGGCGACTCGCTGCGCACCACCAGCACGGTCGGATCGGCTGACACCAGCGCCACCGGCATCAGCTGGTCGAGCGTGTAACCAGGCGCACGGCCGTTGACACGCTCGGCTTCCGGCAGGATGGTGACGCTGGAAAGCGCCATCAACATGGTGTAGCCGTCTGGTCTGGCCTTGGCCACCAGCGCGTTGCCGACCGCGCCGCCGGCACCCGGCTTGTTTTCCACCAGCACTTTCTGCTTGAGGATTTTTTCAAGTGCGACCGCCAGCGGCCGTGCCGTAAGATCCGCCACACCGCCAGGCGGAAACGCCACTACCATGCTGATCGGCCGCGCCGCCGGCCAGGGTTCTTGCGAATGTGCAGTCAGTGCAAGCGAACTCAACGCCATAAAGCAAATCCATCGCCGCATGTCGGTCTCCTCAGGTCGCCTCAGTACCTGCATTCTAGCGATGTGCCCATGCGACATCGCCTTGCGTTCGCCCGAGGTCGCTGGCCTGGCACAGTAGAATTCGACTTCGACTTCGACATTGACACCGCGCCTGTCGGCCGCTTGTTCAAAAACTAAGTGATCGGTGACAAGAGTTTGCTGCCGTCGAGGCCACCATGCATTTGAAGACGATCGATTAATGACCTCGCCCCACTCGCCCTCTCAACCGGGCCAGCCACTGCTGCTGGTCGATGACAGTCCTGAAGAGATGCTGCTGATGCAACTGGGGCTCAAGCGCGCTGGCGTAACTCTGCCGCAGGTGGCGGTCAACAGCGGTGACGAAGCGCTGGATTTTCTGCTGGGCCGCGGCTCGCATAGCGGACGTGACACCTCCGCCTTGCCATGCCTGACACTGATGGACATGCACATGCCAGGCAAGTCCGGCCTTGACGTATTGCGCGAGATCCGCGCCCACCCGCAACTGTCGGGCATGAAGGTGGTGATGTTCTCCTCGTCGGACGAGCCTGGGGAAATCGTCCGGGCCCATGACCTGGGCGCCGACTCGTTCATCTGCAAACCGCTCACCGCCATCGGCATGCGTGATGTCATCCGGCAGATTCGCGAACGCTGGCTTGACGTCGACCTGGCGCTGGCGCCGCAGGCCGGGCAGGATCCCGGCTAACCCCGACGGCTGCGGCGCACACCCGTTGCGTCACGCGCCTTGCCGGTAGCCGCGCAGAGTGATTCCGCTAAAATGCGCCTTTGTCTTTCCGGCTACGGCCAATGCTCACGTTTCAGCAAATCATCCTGCGCCTGCAGGAGTATTGGAGCGAGCGCGGCTGCGCACTGCTCCAGCCTTACGACATGGAAGTCGGCGCCGGCACCTCGCACACCGCGACCTTCCTGCGCGCACTCGGGCCCGAACCCTGGAAGGCTGCCTATGTGCAGCCAAGCCGCCGCCCCAAGGACGGGCGCTATGGCGAAAACCCGAATCGCATGCAGCATTACTACCAATACCAGGTGGTGTTGAAACCTGCCCCGGCCGACATTCTCGATCTGTACCTGGGCTCGCTCGCAGCGCTCGGCTTCGATCTCAAGACCAACGACATCCGTTTTGTGGAAGACGATTGGGAGAACCCGACGCTGGGCGCCTGGGGCCTGGGCTGGGAAGTCTGGCTCAACGGCATGGAGGTCACGCAGTTCACCTATTTTCAGCAGGTAGGCGGCATCGACTGCAAGCCGATCACCGGCGAAATCACCTACGGACTGGAACGCCTGGCGATGTATCTGCAGGGCAAGGAGCGGGTATTCGACCTGGTATGGACCGATGGGCTCAGCTACGGCGACGTCTATCTGCAGAACGAGCAGGAACAATCGGCCTACAACTTCGAATGGAGCGACGTCGAGTTTCTCTTGAGCGCATTCGGCGCGCACGAAAAGCAGGCGCAATTACTGATGCAGAACAAGCTTGCACTGCCCGCTTACGAGCAGGTGTTGAAGGCGGCACACACCTTCAACCTGCTCGATGCGCGTGGTGCCATTTCAGTCACCGAGCGCGCCGCCTACATTGGTCGCATCCGCAACCTCGCCCGCAGCGTGGCGCAAAGCTATCTCGACAGCCGTGCGCGATTGGGCTTCCCGATGGCACCCAGAGCCTGGGCCGATGAAGTCGCCCTGCAACTGGCGCAGAAGGCGGCTTGATGGGCAAGGCCAATCTGCTGGTGGAACTCAATGTCGAAGAGTTGCCGCCGAAGGCGCAGAAGGCACTGGGAGAGGCCTTTGCATCGTCGCTCGCAGGGTCTCTGCGTATGCAAGGATTGTTGGGCAGCGACTGCGTCGTGACACCCTATGCGTCACCAAGACGCCTGGCCGCGCATCTGACTGCGGTGGCCACCACTGCGGCTGACCGTGCTGCCGCGCAAAAGCTGATGCCGGTGGCCGTTGGACTCGACGCCGCGGGCGCCGCCACACCGGCGCTATTGAAGAAGCTGGCGGCACTGGGCGCGGGACCCGAAGCGGTTGCCGGCCTCAGGCGCCAGGTTGAAGGCAAAGCCGAGGCGCTTTTTCTCGACAGCGTCGTCCCCGGCGCGAGCCTGGCCGGCGCGCTGCAAAAGGCGCTCGCGGAGGCGCTCGCCAAGTTGCCGATCCCGAAAATGATGAGTTACCAGCGGGCAGACGGCTGGGACACAGTGCATTTCGTGCGCCCGGCGCACAAGTTGGTCGCCCTGCACGGTGCCGAGGTGGTGCCGGTATCGGCATTGGGGCTGGCTGCGGGACGCACAACGCACGGCCATCGCTTCGAGGCGGCGCTCGATCCGATTCAAATCCGCGACGCCGACAGCTATTGCGCGCAACTCGAGACCGAAGGTGCGGTGATTGCAGGGTTCGGCGCGCGCCGTGCCGCGATACAGCAGCAACTGGCCGCTGCAGCCACGCGCACCGGTGTCGATCTCAAAGTTATCGATGACGACGCACTGCTCGATGAAGTCACCGGACTGGTCGAGCGCCCCAAGGTGCTGGCGGCCCGCTTCGAAGCGGAGTTTCTCGACGTGCCGCAGGAATGCCTGATTCTCACCATGAAGGCAAACCAGAAGTATTTTCCGCTGTTGGACAGCGGCGGGCGCCTCACCAACCAGTTCCTCATCGTGAGCAACATCAATCCTGCGGACCCCACGGCGGTGATAGGGGGCAACGAACGCGTGGTACGTCCACGCCTGGCGGACGCCAAGTTCTTTTTCGACCAGGATCGCAAGAAGCGGCTCGATCAACGGGTCGCGGGTCTGGCCCGTGTGGTGTATCACAGCCAGCTCGGTACACAGGGCGAACGCAGCGAGCGTGTGCGCGCGATCGCGCGAGATATCGGCATGCGCATCGGCGGTGCGGCTCTGGCTGCGCAGGCCGAACAGGCCGCCCGGCTGGCCAAGGCCGACCTGCTGACCGACATGGTGGGGGAATTTCCCGAACTGCAGGGCATCATGGGCGGCTATTACGCGCGGCATGACGGTCTCGCAGCAGAGGTGGCCGACGCCATCGAGGACCATTACAAGCCGCGCTTCGCAGGCGACAAGCTGCCGCGCAATCCGGCGGGTCTGGCCACTGCCCTGGCCGACAAACTGGAAACCCTGACCGGACTGTTCGGTATTGGCGAGAAACCCAGCGGCGACAAGGATCCTTTCGCCTTGCGCCGCCATGCGCTGGGGGTGATTCGCATGCTCATCGAAGCCGAACTCGCGGTGAGCCTTGGCGATCTGGTGCGATGCGCCGCCGAAGTCACCGCCAATGCGCCCGCCAGTGGCAACCCGCTGGAAACCCGGCTGGCGGTGCTCAATTTCATTTACGAACGATTGGCCAATCTGCTGCGTGAACAAGGCTATTCGGCCAACGAGGTCGATGCCGTGCTGGCGCTAAGGCCCGATACCCTGCGCGAGGTCCCGCGCATGCTGGCAGCAGTACGTTCGTTCGCCGCAATGCCGGAAGCGCCGTCACTGGCAGCGGCCAACAAGCGGGTTGGCAACATCCTCAAGAAGGCCGATGGCGCAAGCGCCGCGACCATTTGCACCGAGCTGCTGATCGAACCTGCCGAGATAGCCCTGGCACAGGCGCTGGGGCGCGTCGCGCCCACTGCCGATCAGGCCTTCGCTGCCGGCGACTATGCCGGCTCACTCAAGTCTCTGGCCGCGCTCAAGGAACCGGTTGATGCCTTCTTCGAGAAGGTGATGGTCAACGCCGAGGATCCGGCCTTGCGCGCCAATCGCCTGGGACTACTGGCGACCTTGCATGCGGCGATGAACCGGGTGGCTGACCTCTCCAGGCTGGCCGCATGACCCATACCCACGTGACCACCGGCGACGCAAGCGGGGCCTGAGATGCCTAAACTCCTCATTCTCGACCGCGACGGCGTGATCAACGAAGACAGCGATGTCTACGTCAAGAGCGCGGCCGAGTGGCACCCGCTGCGAGGCTCCGCCGAGGCCATCGCCCGGCTCAACCACCAGGGCTATCGGACTGTGGTGGCGACCAATCAGTCAGGCATCGGACGCGGCCTGTTCGATACGGCCACGCTCAATCTGATGCATGCCAAGATGCACCGGGTGGTGGGTCTGGCCGGCGGACGTATCGACGCGGTGTTTTTTTGCCCGCACAAGAATGATGACCATTGCGAGTGTCGCAAGCCCAAACCCGGCATGTACCTGGAAATCGCGCGCCGCTTTGGCCGCGACCTGAAGGGCGTGCCGGCAGTGGGAGATTCCCTGCGTGACCTGTTGGCCGCCGGTGCGGTCGGCTGCCAGCCCGTACTGGTCAGGACCGGCAAGGGTCTGCGCACGCAGGCCGCAGGCGGCCTGCCAATCGGTACCCTGATTTTCGACGATCTGGCGGCAGTCGCCGCGCACTACTGTCCGTAGACGACAGCCGAGTCCGAACCCATGCGGCTTCTGCGTAGCATCGCCTACCTGCTGTTCCTGTTCATCACCGTCGCTCCGTGGGGCACGCTGTCCTGCCTGGTGTTTCCGTTTCGCCAGCCGCGGCGCTACTTGATGATCGCCAAATGGACCGACATCGCGATCTGGGGCGCCAAGCACATCGTCGGCATCGACTACCGGGTGATCGGCCGCGAGCATGTGCCCGACCGCGCCACGCACGGCGGGGTGATTTTCCTTTCCAAGCATCAGTCGCGCTACGAGACCCTGCTGTTTCGCAGCCTGTTCCGCCGCATGTGCTATGTATACAAGCGCGAACTGCACTGGGTGCCGTTTTTCGGCTGGGGCATTTACCTGTGCAGCATGATCCCGATCAACCGTGCACGCGGCCGCGTGGCGCTCGATCAGGTGGCCGAGATCGGCGGTCGCAAGCTGCATGAAGGCTGGTACATGATCCTGTTTCCCGAAGGCACGCGGGTCGACCCCGGCAAGCAACGCCGCTACAAACTTGGCGGCACCCATCTTTCGGTCGCCACCGGTGTGCCGGTGGTGCCGATCGCGCACAATGCCGGCGACTGCTGGCCGCGCGGCAAATGGATCAAGAAACCGGGCATGGTCACGGTGTCGATCGGCCCGCCGATTTCGCCCGCAGGGCTGACCCCGGAGCAGCAGATGGCTCAGGTTGAAGCATGGATCGAGGCCGAAATGCGACGCCTGTTCGCGCACCAGTATGCGGCCTAGCGCTTGCCTGCGCAGTGGTGGGGCCATTGGCCCGGCCGCCGGCAATGCACCACTTGATGGTTGACGTACCAGCACACGGCACCAGATGTTCGGCCTCCTGCAACTCGAATTGCCGTTTTTCGGCGCATTGCGCGACAGCCGCAAGCCCCCGCAGCTACCTGCGATACTGCCCGAAGAACAGTATGAAATCATCCTGCATGGCCAGCGCGTGCCCTACGTGGTACGACGCTCCGCGCGCCGGCGCACGCTGGGACTTGCCATCGATACCCGCGGCCTGCGGGTGGCCGCGCCAATCAAGGCGCGGGAAGCGGATATCGAACGGCTCATCAGCAGCAACGCGCGCTGGGTGCTGGCCAAGCTTCTGGAGTGGCAACAGCCGGAACACGCCGCCGCCCGCGCCTGGGCGCTGGGCGATCCGCTGTTGTACCTGGGCACCGCGCGCGCCTTGAAGGTAGCCCCGGGCAAGCCGGGGCTGGCGGTGTTCGACGATTGCCTGATTCTCACCGTGCCGCGACCGCACAACCAGACCGAAACGCACACCCGCCTGCGTGCGCTGATCAGGGACCAGGCGCGCCTCCACTTTGGCCTGCGCCTGGCGCACTTCAGCGCGCAATTCGGGGTGGAAGAACCACAACTGCGCCTCACCCGCGCCGTCACGCGCTGGGGCTCGTGCGCGCGCGATCGCGAAGGCAGCCATCGCGTCAGCCTCAATTGGCGCATGATCCACCTGCAGCCGCGACTGATCGACTACGTGGTGGCGCACGAAGTCGCGCACATGAAACACATGCATCACGGACCGCGCTTCTGGGCTGCGGTTGCACGCCTGTATCCCGAATACGAGGCGGCACGCGAGGAAATGCGCCGCATCTCGCTACTGCTGCCGGAACTTTGAAGCGACCAAGGCAAATCGCCCGCAGCACGGGCAATCGCCGGTTCGAGCCAGTGCCCCATCCGGAACTCCCGATTTTCATTTACGCTACGGGTCTTGCGAACGCACCAGGCGGCCGCAGCAACGGAGGACTCTCATGAAAATGCTTCACACCATGCTGCGCGTTGGCGATCTGCAGCGCTCGATCAAGTTCTACACCGATGTGATGGGCATGCAGTTGCTGCGCCAGGCCGACCGCCCCGACCAGAAGTATTCCCTGGCCTTCGTGGGCTACGACAGCGAAGACAAGAGCACAGTCCTGGAGCTGACCTACAACTACGGGGTGGACCACTACGACATGGGCGGCGCCTTCGGCCACATCGCGATCGGCGTTGCGGATTGCTACGCGGCCTGCGACAGGATCCGCGCGCAGGGCGGCAATGTCACGCGCGACGCCGGGCCGGTCAAGGGCGGCACTACCGTGATCGCCTTCGTGACCGATCCGGACGGCTACAAGATCGAACTGATCCAGACGCATTGATCGCTCTACGACAGACACGACAAGCATGGGACTTCTCGATGATTTGAGGCGCAAGGCGGAACAACTGGAGGCGCACCGCACGGCGCAGGCACGCAGCTTTGGCGAATCGGTGCTGCAGGTCGATGACGCCATGCACCACACATTCCTTTACCTCAATGATCTGGTCAAGCAGTTGAACGTGCTGAACCTGCCGAGCCCGCGCACCTTCGATCTTGAACCCGGCGTGCGCTTCGAGGGCCTGCGCCTGACCGATTTTTTCATCGATTTCCGCAAGAAAATGGTGCTTGAACGCGAGCGCTACAACTTCATCAATTTGAGTTTCCAGCAGACGTCAACGGAAACCATCAGCGTGCGCAAGGAACTGCAGCCCAACATCACGCGTTTCGAAGACAACCTGCGGCGCGCCGGTGCAACATTCGAAATGAACGAAATCCGCAATGTGCGCCACATGGTCACGCATGCCGATTTCAATATCCGCTGCATGCTGCGCGCGAGCATTCGTGTCAGCGCCGAACACGACAGCTGCAATCTGCGTTTCACCATCCGCAACGTCGAACGCCTGGGCGGTTTCGACCTGGTGTTTCCGGCCGAAGACATCAACGACCCGATGCTGGAGGATTGTGCGCGCTACATCATGGGCGAATCGAACCAGTTTCGCTCGACCGGGCGCTACTTCGCGCTTTCACCGGGCGCGGGCTCCTGACCCGCACGCCCCAGGAGGTTGGCCAGCGCCACATAGTTTTCGAGGGCGATCTCCTCGGCACGCGCGGCCGGTGAAATGCCGGCGGCTTCGAGTTGGCCCGCCGTTGCGCGCCCTTTTAGGGTATTGCGCAGCACCTTGCGGCGTTGACCGAAGGCCTGGGTCACGACTTCACCCAGCAAACCTTCGTCGCGAGCCAGCCGTTCGGTGGCCGGCCTGGGCAGCATGCGCACAATCGCCGAATCCACCCTGGGTGGCGGGTCGAACGCCTCGGGCGGGACATCGAACTGATGCTCCATCGTGAACCGGTACTGCAGCATTACCGACAGGCGCCCATAGTCACGCCCCCCGGGTCGAGCCACCATGCGCTCAACTACTTCCCGTTGCAGCATGAAGTGGCAATCGACAACGCTGCTTGCGAAACCGGCAAGGTGAAACAGCAAGGGTGTCGAAATGTTGTACGGCAGGTTGCCGACCACCCGCAAGCGCGCGCCGCAAGTCGCCGCCAAGGCGCCGAAATCGAAGGCCAGCGCGTCGCCCTGATGCACCGTGAGGCGCGTCTGATCATGCCTGCGTCTGAGCGTTGCGATCACATCGCGATCAATCTCCACCGCATGCAGGTGCGTCAATTGTTCGATCAGCGGCGCCGTCAGGGCACCCAGGCCCGGACCGATCTCGATCATCGCATCGTCGGGCCGTGGCGCGATGGCGCGCACGATCGCCGCGATCACATCCGGGTCGGTGAGGAAATGCTGGCCGAAGCGCTTGCGCGGGGTATGGGACACGTGGTGCCGGAACAGGGGAGCGAAGGACGATTGTCGCGTATCGCCCACGTCCTTGTCGCAGGCCGGCAGACATGTATATCTGTCCGGCGCGGCGGGGATCGCATCCGACGGCAGCATTCCGACCACGACAGCAGAGCAATTCAAGCTCGCGTTGCCCAGCCTGGACAACTGCCTGCGCCGTGCCGGCGGCCTGCCGGAGCACATCGTCAAGGTGCATGTCTGCATGACGCGCATCGCCGAGCGCGCCCTCATCAATCCCTTGCGCCAGACCTACTTCGGCTTGCACCGCCCGGCCTCCATCCTGGTGGAAGTGAGCGCATTGGTCGATCCGCGGCTATCGATGGAGATCGAGGCGGTGGCAGTGTTGCCGGGCTAGCAGCCTGCAAACGCCTGGCAGCCGGGGCCTGGCCGAGAGCTGCGCCGTCGGGGCACTCGCGTGGGAATTCGAACGCTGTCAGCACTTGGGCACGCGCCGGAATGGCGCCTGATACAACCAGACCGGGCGGCCTGCGGCGCCTTGCACCACCGCCGTGGCCTCCAGTTCGTCGGCCGCAAATGCCAGACTGACCAGCCACGCCCCGGACTTGATCTCAGCCGCGGCCTTGGCTACCGCTCGCGGCATGCTTTCCGGTCGCTGAAACAGGTACACCAGATCGTAGGTGCTCCAGTCGGCTCGCCAAATGTCGCCCTGACTGATCCTGGCCCACGGGCAAAAGACTGCGGCTGCGGCGCGCAGCGGCCAGCTCCACTCGACGCCGAAAAAGCGTGCCTCCGGAAAAGCCGTGCGCAATGCCTTCAAGCCGTGACCCAGGCCGCACCCGGCATCCAGAATCGTGGCGCCAGCCGGCAGGCGGATGTATTTGGGCAGTTCCACCAGGGCCTGCGCCGGCGTGGGAAACAGCGGCGCATCACGCCATGCATGGACCGGATAAATCAGCGCGATCAAAGCCAATGGCACAAGCCAGGCCCAGGCCGGCATGGCGGCAGCACCCGACAACAGGAGCGACAACGGAAAGCCGATGGCAACGACCAGCTTGCGCCAGAAGGTGGCACCAAACACGCTGCATAGCACCCCAAACACCGTCGCCAGTGCGAAAGCCGGCGCGACGGGCAGGCTTGCGCCGGTCAGCAGACGATACAGCAACCAGGCACCGCCCCATGCCAACAATGCGGGAATTGGCCAGCGCAATGGATTCACGAAAGTCTCGATGCGCCCAAGAGGGCTACAGGATGCGCAAGCATAGAGCAGTGCTGCGCAAGTGCGCGGCGCACCGGGGCGCGGACCATTCGTCACTCCATGCGGTGCGCAGCATGCGCAGGGCCTTGCCGCTCCATGAGCGCGAGATCACGGTGTCCTCGCTGCCGGCGGCGATCAGGTGATCGGTGATGAGTTTGTCGACCGCATGCTCCTGTGTGGCAAGCCAGATGGTGCCAGTCCACACGCCTTGCGCACCAAGCGCCAAGGCGGCGGCGATC
>CAYYFR010000074.1:22848-25123 GCA_964470865.1 uncultured Burkholderiales bacterium
CGGCGGCGATCATCGGCACGGCACCGGCCTGATCGACCACTTGCGGCACCAGCGAGAGGGTGCCAACCGTACCCGTATGCGCACCCGCGTCGTAACCCTGGGCCACCAGCAGATCGACACCGGTCGCCAAGGTGCGTGCGGCATGGCGCGGCGAGCCGATCAGTGAGAGCGTGACCTGGCCCGCCGTCCGGGCCCGCGCGACCACGTCCGCCGGCGTGCCAACGGCCATGGCAAACAGATTGGCCCCCGAAGCAATCACCGCATCGGCTTGTGCCGCGAACAATTACTGCGAACGCGCATGGTTGACCAACAAGTGTCCCTTGGTCGACGGCGGCACCTGGTACTTCTCACGCAAATGCTCGATGAAGCGCGTGTGTTCTTGCGCAATTTCGGCCGCCGCCGCCGCAAGATCGTCGCGGTCGACGCTCGCAGAGCGCGGTGCGAAAGGCAATGCGGCGCTTGGCTGCGATTGTCATGCAGTGTCCTTGCAATGGGTGAGCGTCAGCAACGCGTGATCAGCACCGCGTCGAGCGCCAGCGCCTTCATGCCGGCGATGCCGGCGTGAAGGCGCGGCAGCACGATGAACGGGTTGAGGTCGAGACTCTCAAGGGTGTCGGCATGCGCGGCTGCAAAAAGCGACAGCGCGACGATCGCCTGCACCAATGCATCGACATCCGATGGCGGCGCGCCACGCATGCCATCGAGAATCCTGCGCGCGCGGATCTCGTCGACCATGGCACGCGCCTCGAGCGCATCGATCGGCGCCACCCGAAAGCTCACGTCCTTGATCGCCTCGACCAGGATGCCGCCGATGCCGAACATCACCACCGGGCCGAACACCGGATCGCGCTGCACGCCGAGGATGCACTCGATCCCGCCCCTGATCATCGGCGCGACCAGCACGCCATCGACATGCGCACCTGGCTGTGCCGCGCGCGCCGCCGCAGTGACCGCGTCGAACGCGCTGCGCACCGCGCCGGCGTCGCCCAGGTTGAGCTTGACTCCGCCCACATCACTCTTGTGGGTGATGTCGGGCGAAGACAGCTTGACCACCACCGGAAATCCAAACTTCTGCGCCGCGGCCACGGCCGCCTGCGCCGACGCGGCATGGGTACTTGGCATCACCGGCAAACCGGCCTGCGCCAGCAGTTGCAGGGTCTCATACTCGTTCGGCGTGCGGATCGGCAAGGGCGCGCAGGCCGGCAGAAAGACCGCTAAGCGCGCCGCCGCGCGCCGCGCGTTGTCGGCCATGAAGGCCAGTGCACCGAAAGCACGCACCGCGCCGCTCGGCTCCTCCAGCACCGGGATGCCGGCCGCCTCGAACTGCTGGCGCTGCTCGGGCCGCACCAGACCATTGACGCCCAGCGGGATCGAAGGATGGCGCGCATGCACGGCGATGAGCGTATCGACATTGAATTGCGCCCGCGTCGAGCCCAGCAGACCGGCCGCCGGAAAGAACAGGGCCATGTCGTAGCGACCGTCATCGGCGCCGCGGGCAAGCATGCGCTCCAGGGTTTTCTCGAGCAATTCGGGGTGATTCTGAAACTGCCCGGTGATGTCCACCGGGTTGCGCGGGCCGGCGAATGAGACCACAGCGCGAATATCCGCCTGCGCGGCTGCCGGCATTTCGGCCACGTCAAGCCCGACATCGGCCGCTTCGTCTGCCATCAGGACGCCGACCCCGCCTGAGGTCGTCAACAATCCGATGCGGTTCGATGCCGGGCGCGGGCAGATTGACGCGGCATAGCCCACACTGAACAGCTCATCGACCGTACGGGCGCGCCACACCCCATATTGGCGGAACATGGCATCGTAGACCGCATCCTCGCCGGTCAGCGCGGCGGTATGCGAAGCCGCAGCTGCGCTGCCCAGGGCGGTGCGGCCGACCTTGGTGATTGCCACGCTCTTGCCCATGGCACGTGCCAATGCCAGCGCGCGCTTGAGTTTCTCGCCGTCGCGGCAGCCTTCCATGTAGCCGAGGATCACGCTTGTGTCAGGGTCGCGCGCCAGCCACTCGACGCAGTCGCCGAATTCGATGTCGGCTTCGTTGCCGGTGGTCATCCAGTAAGACATGCCCAGGCCCTTGATGCGCGCCAGTGAATAGGCGAAGGCGCCGAACGCACCCGACTGGCTGACGATGGCGATGTTGCCGGGCTTGGTCTCGCCGGCACGCGGGGCCGGCGAGAAGGTCGCATAAACGCCGGCCTTGAAGCCCATCATGCCAAGACAATTGGGACCCAGCAGGCGCACTCCGGCCTGCCGCGCGCGCGCGGCA
>CAYYFR010000075.1:0-25023 GCA_964470865.1 uncultured Burkholderiales bacterium
GCTCGCACCACGAATCGATCCCCGATACCCGGCAGCGGTCGTGCGTGCGCTGGCAGGCCGGGGGGGTGGGCCGGATGCTGTGCCAGCGCCGCCCGCGGCCGGTATTCTCGGGCTTTCCAGGCCCGGGAACTGAATTTTTTGCCTGCCACCCTGTCGAAAATGGGTCGTCATGTGTATCATGGTTTTTTGATCTTGAGTGCAGGTGCGGGCAAGGGCAATCATGGCAGTGCAACGGGTGAACGGCAAGTTGCGGTTAGCGGTCGCGGGATGCCTGGTTCTGTTGGCGACCATGCCGGTGTTCGCCCAGACCCCCGGTGCCGCGGCGCCTGCGCCGGTTGTCACGCTGGTGACAGCCGATCCGCCGCAGGCGGGCGGCACAGCCGCCAACCGCGGCGCGGCCTGGAAGCTGCTGGCCGGTTACCAGTTCAGCCAGACCTTCGGACTCGAGGCCGCGTATGCAGACCTCGGGCGCTACGGTTTTGCGTCCGGAGTGCCGGGTTTGTCGGCCGCCGGTGACGTGCGCATGCGCGCATGGTCTCTAGCCGGTACCAGCAGCCTGGCGCTGGGCAAGAGCTGGTCTTTGACCGGCAAGCTGGGCGTGGGCAACAAACTGGCGGAACTCGGGCGGGTATCGGGTCCACTGGCGGCTTCGCCTTGGGCTGGCCAGGGGGCCGGGCGTTCGGACCTGGTGCTGGGCCTTGGCCTGGGATACAGCGTCGGGCGTGGATTCGGCTTGCGCTTCGAATACGAGAATTTCGGCACCGCTGGTGGCGCCGGCCAGGGTGCTGTCAAAACCGATCAATGGGCGGTGAGCCTCAAGTACTCTTTTTGAGTGCCGTATCGACCCTTTTGCATCGAGATGTCGATTTTTGGTCGGCAAGCAGTGCGTGGCGGCAGTCGTCGACTGGAACATTGAACCTGGCATTCGGCAACTGTTGGCCGCATTTCAGGAACGATTTTCAGCTTGTTTGTTGTTTGCCTGAAGGCGACCTATAATTATCGTTTACGCATTTTGTAATTTCGGAGATTCAAGCGATGAACATCGATGCCAACCGCGACAAACTGATTACCGATGTCAAGACCCTGATGGCCGATGCCGACGATATCGTCAAGGCGATGGCCTCCGCCACCGGCGAGAAGGCCACCGAATTGGGGGAGAAGCTGCGCATCAAGCTGCGCAGCGCGAAGGAAAAAATGGGCGACATACAGGAAGTGGTGGCCGATCGCGCCAAGGCCGCCGCTCGTGCCACTGACGATTTCGTGCATGACAATCCATGGAAGGCCATCGGCATTGCCGCTGGCGTCGGCTTCCTGCTGGGCCTTCTGGTCAACCGCAAGTAGATTTCACCCGCCGCATGCCTGACCAGAACGGCAGCGGGCGCAACTCCGCAGGCGAGGCACCGGCCGGCGGAGTGTTTCATTCGCTGCGCAACATCGGCCCGGCACTTTTCGGCCTGATGCGCACCCGTCTCGAGTTGTTCGGAATCGAGCTTGCCGAAGAGAAAGAACGCGCCGCGCAATTGGCATTGCTGGCGTCCTTCGCCCTTTTGTTCGGCGGCCTGGCGTTGCTAATGCTAAACGTGCTGGTGCTGACGCATTTCTGGCACACCCATCGCTATGAGGCGATTCTGGCGCTGATCCTTTTATATGCCGGCGGGGTGCTGGTGTGCATCTGGCGCCTGCAAGCATGCCTGGCGGCGCGCCCGCCGATGTTCGAGGCAACCCTGGCCGAACTCAAGGCCGATATCGAGGCGCTCGCTCGTGTCCGCCAAGACTGAAGCGCGGGCGCGGCGCAAGGAAGAGTTGCTGCTTCTGGCGCGCATCGAGCGCCTTGAGTTGTCCGATCACCTGCGCGAACTCAAGCGCTTGCGCAAGCCGGCCAATTTCGCTTTGATCGGTGCGCGCATCATCCAGGCTTGGCGCAGCCCCGCCTGGGTGGCGCCGGTGGCGGCGTTCCTGGCCTCGCGCGGGCTTGAAAGCGGCCGCCTGATGCGCGCCCTGCGCTACGCGGGCTTCGCGTTCGCGGCGTGGCGCACCGTCCTGTTATTCCGCCACTACGCCGGTTCACCCAAGGCTGACCGCGGCTAGCGGCCTGGCTGCAGGGCTCACAGCCCGAGTTGCTGCATGAGCGTGTCCACGCGTTTTTTCACTTCCGCGTCCATGGCGATCGGCCGGCCCCATTCGCGGCTGGTTTCCGCCGGCAGCTTGTTGGTCGCGTCCAGGCCCATTTTCGATCCCAGCCCAGCCACCGGCGAGGCGAAGTCGAGATAGTCGATCGGAGTGTTGTCGACGATCAACGCGTCGCGCGCCGGATCGACACGCGTGGTCATGGCCCAGATCACCTCGTGCCAGTCGCGGATGTTGATGTCGTCATCGGTCACGATGATGAACTTGGTGTACATGAACTGGCGCAGGAAACTCCAGACCCCGAACATCACGCGCTTGGCATGTCCCGGATAGGCTTTTTTCATGCTGACCACCGCCAGCCGGTAGGAGCAGCCTTCCGGCGGCAGGTAGAAATCGGTGATTTCAGGAAACTGCCGCGTCAACAGCGGCACGAAAACCTCGTTCAAGGCCACGCCCAGCATCGCCGGTTCGTCCGGAGGTTTGCCGGTATAGGTGGTGTGATAGATTGGTGCACGCCTTGAGGTGATGCGGTCGATAGTAAATACGGGGAAGCGCTCGGTCTCGTTGTAGTAGCCGGTGTGGTCGCCAAACGGGCCTTCGACAGCGCTCTCGAAACCGCTGGGATCAGCCGCGTCGGGGCGAATCGAGCCTTCCAGCACGATTTCCGCTGTGGCCGGGACCTGCAGATCGGAACCCACGCACCTGCCCAGTTCGGTGCGTGCGCCACGCAAGAGACCGGCAAACTGGTATTCGCTGAGTGAGTCGGGCACTGGAGTGACTGCGCCCAGCATGGTTGCCGGATCGCAACCGAGAACGACCGCAAGTGGGAACGGTATCCCGGGAGAAGTGAGTGCGTGCTCACGAAAATCCAGGGCACCACCGCGATGGGCCAGCCAGCGCATGATGAGTTGATTGCGGCCGATCACCTGTTGCCGATAGATGCCCAGGTTCTGGCGCGTCTTGTGCGGCCCGCGGGTGACCGTCAGCCCCCAGGTGATCAGCGGCCCGACGTCGCCGGGCCAGCAGGTCTGGATCGGCAGCAGGCCCAGGTCGACCTCCGCGCCTTCGCGACGCTCCTGTTGACACGGAGGGTTCGAAACCACCTTCGGCGCCATGTTGAGAACCTGCCGCAACACCGGCCATTTTTCCCAGGCGTCGCGCAGGCCCTTGGGTGGATCAGGCTCCTTGAGGAATGCCAGCAGTTTGCCGACTTCGCGCAAGCGCAGCAACGCTTCGGCCTCGGTGGTCGCTTCCACACCCATGCCCAACGCCACCCGCTTGACGTTGCCAAACAGGTTGGCCAACATCGGCATGCTATGGCCGGAAGGTCGCTCAAACAGAAGGGCCGGCCCACCGGCGCGCAAGACGCGGTCGCAGATCTCGGTGACTTCGAGTCGCGGTGAAACCTCAAATGGCACACGTTTGAGTTCGCCAATTCCTTCCAATCCCTGAATAAACTCTCTAAGGTCTTGATATTTCAATGTTTTCTTTCAGAGAAAAGTTTGGCAGCCAAAGTATAGCGCCAAGCGACTGATTTCGCAGGCTTATGCCATAGGCATACTATTAAGTATTTGATTATAAAAGACTAAATGAGGGTTGACCGTACTGCGCTGACTCCCTACAATTCGCCCCTGAGTGATGGTGGGACGGAAGCAACCGACGCACTTCACTTCCTGATGATCGAGCACCGAGGTTTTCGTGTTCGATACCAAACGCTGCAGGTATCGCCCCCAACCAGACACGGGCGTTCGACGCGGCGGTTCCGGTCTGGCGGAATCACGGTGGCCCAAGGCCGCCGATCCAGACCCTCGACTGCGAAGCACATTCTTCCTGTACCGACGTTTCATGTCGGCGCATGGTGATCGTGCAGAGATAGGAGGTTCAAGCAATGACGCAATTTGTAGCTCATCAGTTTGCTCAGGCACTATGGGGCGTGGTCAAGAGTGCATTGATGGTGACCGGCGTGGTCGCGTTGGTGGCATGGCAGGTCGATGCGGTGAGCCGTATGCGCACTGCACCACCGACGGCGCTACAGGCGGATGCCGTGCCGGTGCTGGACGCGTTGCAACCGGCGCGGCTGGCCTCTGAAACCCGTGCGCTGGCTTCGGAAACCGCGGCGCCGGCACCGGCCCACAACGCTGAGCACCAGCGGATTGCCACTTACCTTGCGCGCAAATACAAGGTTGCCGCCGACGCCACCCAATGGATCGTCAACGCCGCCTTTCTTGCCGGCCGCGATGTCGGCGTCGACCCACTCTTGATCCTGGCGGTGATGGCGATCGAGTCGCGCATGAATCCGTTTGCCGAGTCGGGTATGGGCGCGGTCGGCCTGATGCAGGTGATTCCGCGCTTTCACTTGGACAAGTTCGAAGATTTGGGCGGACGCGATGCAGTACTCAACCCGGTGGCCAACATCCGGGTCGGCGCCCTGATCCTCAAGGATTACCTGCGCAAATTCGGCGATGCAGAATCCGGCTTGCGCGCCTATTCCGGCGCCACCGCCGACGATTTCGGCTACGCCGCCAAGGTGCTGGCCGAGCGTGACCGCTTGAAAGCTGCAGGCGACGCGCGCAAGGCAAGCCCGCTTGCGACTCCCGCCGCCGTGCGCCCCGAGCCACGCCAAATCAAGTTCGAGGCGCCAGAGGCTGACGGCGTTTGACGCTGTAGCGCAGGCACCAAACGCGGTGGGAGAAAATCGCGTCGGGGAATATCGCGTCGGGGAATATCGCGTCGGGGAATATCGCGTCGGGGAATATCAATACCCGGCGGCATGACCGTCCTTGCGGGCGTCCGACGCCGCGATATAGCCGGTGAAGCGGCCTTCTTCCTCCAGCCTCCAGGCAAACTGGCCCGAGCCGAAATCCATGTAGGGGTCGTTGAGTGTCGCGATGGCGTGGCCACGGTCTTTCAGCGCCAGCATGGTGGACTCGCGCATGGTCACCTCGGAATTGACCGTCATGCCGCCGGCCACGCGCCAGCGCGGGCCATCGCAGGCCGCCTGAGGGTTCTGCTTGTAGTCGAGCATGCGGATCAGGGTCTGGATGTGGCCCTGGGGCTGCATGTTGCCGCCCATCACGCCAAAGCTCATTTGCGGGCGGCCGTCGCGGGTCAGGAAGGCCGGAATGATGGTGTGGAAGGGCCGCTTGCCCGGGCCGACCTGGTTGGGATGGCCATCGGTCAGCACAAAGCCGGCACCGCGATTCTGCAGGCTGATGCCGCCGGGGGCGACCATGCCCGATCCGAAGCCCATGAAGTTGGACTGGATGAAGCTCACCATCATGCCGTTTTCGTCGGCCGTGGTCAGGTAGATCGTGCCGCCCTTGTCAGGCACCCCGGCCTTGAAGTCGATGGCACGTTTGGGGTCGATCAGCCGGGCGCGTGACTTGAGATAGGCGTCGTCCAGCAGATGTTCGGGCTTGACCTTTTCCATGTAGCGAATATCCGACACATAGGCATTGATGTCGGCGAATGCGAGTTTCATCGCCTCGATCTGCAGGTGCAGGGATTGCGGACCGTCGGGGTCGAGCGAGGCGAGATCGTAGTTCTCCAGCATGCCCAGCGCCATCAGCGCGGCGATGCCCTGGCCATTGGGCGGAATCTCGTGCATGGTGTAACCGCGGTAGTTCTTGCGGATCGGCGTGACCCAGTCGCAGGTGTGGGCGGCCAGGTCGGCTTCGCTCATCACCCCGCCATTGGCCTGCGAGTGCCTGGCAATCGCGGCGGCTACTTCGCCGCGGTAGTAAGCCTCGCCTTTGCTGCGGGCGATTTTCGTAAGCGTATCCGCGGCGCCTTTCAGCACAAATTTCTCACCCACGTGCGGCGTGCGCCCCTTGGGCAGAAAATGCTCGGCAAATCCCGGCTGCCCTTTGAGGATAGGCTCCATCGCCTTCCATTTCTGGTGCACGATCGGGCTGACCAGATAGCCGTCGCTGGCGTAGCGAATGGCGCACTCGAACAGGTCTTCAAACGGCAGCTTGCCGAACTTGTCGGACAATGCGCGCCAGGCCGATACCGCGCCAGGCACGGTGACGCTGTTGGCGCCGCGTTCGGGTCTGGTGGGCCCGAGTGACTTGAAGTAATCCGCGGTCCAGCCTTGCGGCGAACGGCCCGAGGCATTCAGGCCGTGCAATTCCCTGCCGTCCCACAGGATGCAAAACGCATCCGACCCCAGGCCATTGGAGATCGGCTCGACAATGGTCAGGGTGATCGCGGTGGCAAGCGCGGCGTCGACCGCGTTGCCGCCGCGGCGGTAGGCGTCGATGCCGGCGGAAACAGCCAGTGGCTGCGAGGTGGCGACCACATTCTTCGCGAACACCGGAATGCGCTTGGTAGCGTAGGGGAAATTCCAGTCGAATTGCATGCCGATCCTCGCAGGGTTCAATCGGGTTTGATGCCGGCACGCTTGATCACGGCGGCGTACTTTTCGGTATCCCGCGCCACGGCTCGGGCCAGTTGCTCGGGCGGGCCGCCAACCGGCTCGGCACCGAGCGCACCGAGGCGTTCGCGAAAGTCCGCGGCCTGCAGGGCCTTGTTGATTTCGGCATTCAGGCGCTGGATGATCGGCGCGGGGGTGCCGGCCGGTGCGAACACGCCGAAATAGGTGTTGCTCTCGAAGCCTTTGAGCCCGGCCTCGTCCATGGTGGGAATGTCCGGCACCAGCGGCGAGCGCTTGAGCGCAGAAATGCCCAGCGTCTTGACCTTGCCACCGCGAATGTGCGGCAGGGCCGAGGCGATGTTGTCAAACACAAACGCGACCTGCCCGGCGATCAGATCGGGAATCGACAGGGCCGTGCCCTTGTAGGGGATGTGCACGATGAAGGTGCCGGTGGCCGCCTTGAACTGCTCCCCGGTCAGGTGCACGATGGTGCCGTTGCCCGACGAGGCGAAGTTGAGCTTGCCCGGATTCGCCTTGGCATGGGCGATTAGTTCCTTGAGACTGTTCACCGGCAAGGTCGGCGAAGCGATCAGGATGTTGGTGGCGTCGGCCATGTGGATCACCGGCGCGAAATCCTTCTTCGCGTCGTAGGGCATTTTCGGGTTCAACGCCGGGCCGATCGAATGGGTCGAGGTGGTGGCAAGAAGAATGGTGTAGCCGTCGGGTGCGGCCTTGGCAACCATGTCGGAGCCGATAGTGCCGCCGGCACCGGGCCGGTTTTCCACCACCACCTGTTGCCCCACCAATTCGCCCAGCTTTTGTGCCAGCACGCGCCCGAAGATGTCGGTCGCGCCACCGGGCGGGAACGGAATGACAAGCCGCAGCGGCTTGCCCGGATACGTCTGTGAAAACGCGGCCGGGGCGGCAAGCGCGGCCGCTGCGGCCAGGCTGAACTGGCGACGATTGATCATGTTGTCCTTATTCGGCCTTGGCGCCGGAATCCTTGACTACCTTGGCCCATTTGGTGATCTCGCTTACCTGGTAGCGGGCCAATTCGTCGGGGGTCGACAGCACCGCGTCCAGTCCCAGCGTCTTCAGGCGCGTTTGCACGTCGGGCAGATTGAACACCCGCAGCATCTCGCCCTGCAGGCGACCTACGATGTCGCGTGGGGTGCCGGCCGGTGCGAACACCGCGAACCAGGTCGTGGCCTCGAAACCGGGCACGGTTTCGGCCACCGTGGGCACCTCGGGCGCGGCCGGCGAACGCCTGGCGGTGGTTTGCGCCAGCGCACGGATCTTGCCCTCTTTGGCCAACGGCAGGGCGGAAGGCATGTTGTCGAACATCAACTGGATCTGCCCGCCGATCAGGTCGGGGATGGCGAATTGCCGGCCCTTGTAGGGCACATGCGTCATCGAGGTGCCGGTCAACGATTTGAACAACTCGCCGCTCACATGCACCGAGGTGCCGATCCCGGGCGAGCCGAACGAAAGCTTGTCGGGGTTGGCCTTCATGTAGGCGATCAGTTCGGCCACCGTCTTGACCGGCAGGCTGTTGTTCACCACCAGCAGGTTGGGCGCCGAGGCGAGCAGCGTTACCGGGCTGAAATCCTTGACCATGTCATACGGCATCTTGGCGTACAGCGCGCCGTTGATCGAATGCGTGCCAACCGTGCCCATCACCAGCGTATAGCCATCGTTGGGCGACTTGGCAACGATGTCGGCGCCGATGTTGCCGCCGGCGCCCGGCTTGTTGTCGACCACCACCGCCTGTCCAAGCGCCGCCTTTTCGCTGAACAGGCGCGCCAGGATGTCCGGTGCGCCGCCGGTCGGGAAGGTGACCACCATGCGGATCGGCTTGTTGGGGTAGCCCTGCGCAAAAACGCCGGTGGCAAAGGTGGCCAGTGCGAGCGCACCGAGCCATGGTCTGAATTGCATGAATTTCTCCAAAGGACCGTGTGTACCAGGGTGAATCGAGTCTGTCAAAAACAAACGGGGCGCACCATGATGCGCCCCGCCTGTCGGCAAAACCATGCGACGCTATTCTTCGACGAAGGTCGCTTCGCGCTTCTTGGAGATCGCCGGCAGCGAGATGATCACGATCATCGCCAGCGCCATCAGCAGCATGGTCAGCGACAGGGGCCGCGTGAGGAAAACGCTCGGATCGCCGCGCGACAGCAGCATCGCGCGGCGCAGGTTTTCCTCCATCATCGGCCCCAGGATGAAGCCTAAGAGCAGTGGCGCGGCTTCGCAGCCGAAGCGCAGGAACATCATGCCCAAGACGCCGAACAACACCGTGATCAGCACGTCGAACGAGTTGTTGTTGACCGAGTACACGCCGATGCAGCAGAACATCAGGATTGCCGGATAAAGGATGCGGTACGGCACCTTGAGCAACTGCACCCACATGCCGATCAGCGGCAGGTTGAGGATCACCAGCATCAGGTTGCCGATCCACATCGAGGCGATCATGCCCCAGAACAGCGCCGGGTTCGAGGTCATCACCTGCGGGCCGGGCTGGATGTTGTGGATGGTCATGGCGCCGACCATCAGCGCCATCACCGCGTTGGGCGGGATGCCCAGGGTCAGGAGCGGAATGAACGAGGTTTGCGCACCGGCATTGTTGGCCGACTCTGGGCCGGCGACGCCGCGGATATTGCCCTGACCGAATGGTGGTTGCGGATTCTTGCCGATCTTCTTTTCGATGGTGTAGGACGCGAATGCGGCCAGCAAGGCGCCACCGCCCGGCAGGATGCCCAACAGCGAGCCGATGCCGGTGCCACGGATGATGGCGGGCAGGGCTTCCTTGAAATCCTTCCAGCTGAGGATCAGGCCTTCGACCTTGTTGGTGAAGGTTTCACGTGTGCCTTTCATGTCGACATTGGAAATGATCTCGGCGAAGCCGAACACGCCCATGGCCACGCTGATGAAGCCGATGCCGTCTGACAGTTCGGGAATACCGAAGGCAAAGCGCGAGACACCGGTATTGACGTCGGTACCGACCAGGCCCAGCAGCAAACCCAGGATGATCATGCCGATCGCCTTGATCAGAGAGCCGGAGGCCAGCACCACCGCGCCGATCAGGCCCAGCACCATCAGCGAGAAGTACTCGGCCGGGCCGAACTTGAAAGCCAGTTCGGCCAGCGGCGCGGCGAAGGCGGCCAGGATCAGGGTGCCGAAACAGCCTGCCAAGAACGAGCCCAGCGCCGCCACCGAGAGGGCCGCGCCGGCGCGCCCCTTTCTGGCCATCTGGTAGCCGTCGAGCATGGTTACCACCGAACTGGACTCACCGGGCAGGTTGACCAGGATCGCGGTGGTCGAGCCGCCGTATTGCGCGCCGTAGTAGATGCCGGCCAGCATGATCAGCGCTGCCACCGGTGGCAGCGCGTAGGTGGCCGGCAGCAGCATCGCAATGGTGGCGATCGGCCCGATGCCCGGCAACACGCCGATCAGCGTGCCCAAGAGGCAGCCGACAAAGCAGTAAATCAGGTTTTGCAGGGTGAAGGCTGTCGCGAAACCCAGCGACAGATTGGCGATCAATGTGTTGAAGGCGTCCATGGTTTCTTATCCGCTCGCTTTACTTTCTTTTCTCGGCAGGCACGAACATGCGCCCCAGTTCCTGCGTGTCCGGCCATACCGGCATTTGCAACTTGATGCCATAGACGAAAACGCCGACCGCCGTGGCACACAGGATCACCACGCTGGCGATGATCTCGTTGCGGCGCCGTTCGTGGCTGGCCAGTGACGAGATGATCACCAGGCCGGTGACGCAAATCACCAGGCCCAGGCCCTTCAACATCAGTCCGAAAAGGGTGACCGAGAGCAGGATCAGGCCCATCGCCGGCATGCCGATAAAGAAAGACAACACACAGCCGGCGATAGTGCCAATGGCCAGTGACGCGTTCGGGCTGGCGCCGACCAATCCGGCCAGCAGCGAGAACACCATCATCGCGATGAACACCACCAAAGGCTTGAGCGAGACCGGGTGTTCCTTGCCGTCGTTGACACCCAGCGCCATGACCAGGATGATCACGCCCAGGACGGCGAGGATTACGCCCAAATAAAATGGAAAGTAGCCCGGACCCATGCGCGCGCCGGTACCCATGTTGTAGCTGGTGGATAGCCACGCCGCCAGCGTGCCGAAGATGAGGAACATCATCCCGGCGTAGAAATCCTGGTAATTCTTGATTTTCATCTTGCTCAATCTCCTCGCGATAATTCGTGACTACCCTGACGTGCATGCCTGATAGTGCAGTTTTGCGACCGGCGTTGACCCCAAAACTCAAGCCAGTCAATGCTTTTCAAGGTGCGCAATGATACTGACTTTCAACTTTGGCGGTGTGGTTTTACAAGGTGTTTGAATTGTGCGTTGCAGCAAGTGTCATGATGGATCATCCTCTTCGGTTTTAGTCCGGTCGACCATGATGTGACTACCCACGTTCGCACAGGGCTGCAGACCTGCCTGACGTGCCGACCTCAATCGACCTTGGCCCCCGACAGCTTGACGATGCGCGCGTACTTGGCCATCTCGCGCTGGATAAATTCGCCAAACTGCTGCGGTGTGTTGCCGCCGGCTTCCGCACCCATGCGCGTCAGGCGCTCCTTAAGGTCGGCCGTCGCGAGTGCCTTGACGATCTCCGCATGCAACCGGTCCTGGGCTTCTTTTGGAATACCGGCCGGCGCCATGATGCCGAACCAGGTGTCGAGATCGAAACCCTTCAAGCGCGGATCGGCTTCCGCCATGGTCGGCAACTCGGGGGCGAAGGCCGAGCGCTTGAGGGTGGTGACCGCCAGAGGACGGACCTTGCCGGCCTTGATCTGCGCGCTGGCGTTGGCCAGGTTGTCGAACATCAGGTCGGTCTGGCCGGCCATCAGGGCCAACAGCGCCGGGTTGCCGCCCGAATAAGGAATGTGGACGATGAAGGTGCCGGTCAACTGCTTCATCAGTTCGCCCGCCAGATGGCCGGTGCTGCCATTGGAACCGGAGCCGAAATTGAGCTTGCCCGGGTTCTTGCGCGCGAAGTCGATCAGGTCCCTGGGCGATTTGATGGCCGAGTCCGGCGGCACGATCAGCACATTCGGCGTCGAGGCCACCAGGGTGATCGGCTGGAAGTCCCTGATCGGGTCATACGGCATCTTCGGATAGAGCGTGGGGTTGATCGCATGTGTGGCCACTGCGCCCATGACGATGCTGTAGCCGTCAGGCGGGCTCTTGGCGACCAGGTCGGCGCCCAGGTTGCCCCCCGCGCCCGGCCGGTTTTCCACCAATACCGGTTGACCCAGGCCATCCTTCATCTTGTCGGCCAGGGCGCGCGCCACCTGATCGAGCGAGCCGCCCGGCGGATAGGGCACGATGAAGCGCAGCGGCTTGTTGGGGAACGGCTGGGCCAGCGCGAGGCTGGTCAGCAGGCTGCCGATCAGGCTGCAGGTCAGGCTACAGGTCAGGCTAGAGGTCAGGCTAGAGGTCAGGCCCGCCAGGGCGCTCTTGGGCATCATGCGCATCAATTTTCTCCAGATTTCAGGCGTTGCCGTGGCGGCCCTACTCGGCCTTGATGTTGGCGTCGCGGATGATCGCAGCCCAGGTCGCGGTTTCGCGCCTGATGTGCGCCGCAAACTCGGCCGGCGCCATCGCCACAGGCGCCAAGCCTTGCGCGGCGAGTGTTTGCCGCACATCGGGCAGGGCGACGATGCGCCGCACCTCGTCGGCCAATGCGGCCACCATCGCAGGCGGGGTTTTCGCCGGCGCCATGATTGCGTACCAGGAACTCACGTCGAAGCCGGCCAAGCCGGCTTCGGCGATGGTCGGAATTTCGGGTGCCGCGCTGGAGCGCTGGCCGCTGGTGACCGCGATCGCGCGCAGCTTGCCGGCCTTGACCTGTGGCAGCAGAGTCGGCATGGCGCCGAACATCATGGTGATCTGGCCGCCGATCAAGTCGTTCATCGCCTGCACCGTGCCTTTATAGGGTACGTGTGCGATATCGATGGCGGCTTCGCGCCGGAACAGTTCGCCCGACAGGTGCAAGCCGCTGCCTACGCCGGGCGAGCCGTAGGTGAGCTTGGCCGGATTGGCGCGCGCATGGGCGATCAGTTCCTTGACAGTGGCAGCCGGCACTGAAGGGTGCACCACCAGCAGGTTCGGGGCCGTGGCGATCATGGTGACCGGGGTGAAATCGCGCTCCCAGTTGAAGGGCATGTCGCGCATCAGGGTCGCGTTGATGGTGATGTTGCCGGCCGGCACATGCAGGAAGGTGGTGCCGTCGGGCGCCGACTTGGCGACCTGTTCGATGCCCAGATTGCCGGCCGCACCGGGTTTGTTTTCGACCAACACCGGCTGGCCGGATTTTTCGCTGATTTTCTGGCCGATCAGGCGCGCCAGCAGATCGACCGGGCCACCCGGCGGAAACGGCGCCACGAACTTGACCGGTTTGGACGGCCAGGCCTGGGCGCTGGCATTGCCGCAGCCAAGCAACAGCGCAAGTCCAAGCGGCAACACGGCGGCAAGCCGCAGCAAGCGGTGTGCAGTCATTGGTGGTTCTCCGAACTGCGGCTCAATGCAGGTGGCGTTTGCCGCCGCCGTGCGCGCCGCCGCCGCCTGAGGGCAACTCGAAGCGCGTCAGCTTCTGGCCCTGGGCGATCGACAAGAGGCGCTTGGCGAACAGGCGATTGACCGCGTCGATCACGTCGACCATCTCGCCCTTGTCGAAATGCCGTTCCATCAGGCGCGTCATGTCTTCGAGCATGTACTGGCGCTGGGTCTCGTGGATCGCCTCTGGCGTGGGGCCGACGAAAATCAGGCCGAACTCGTCGCGCCCTTCCTCGTCATCGTTGTCGTAGTAGCTGACCTCGATGCCGGCACCCTCGGAGGAAATGTCGCAAATGCCGACGCAGGCCTCATCCAGGGCATTCTGGAAATCGGCATTGCCTTCGACCGTCCAGCAGAGCGCCAGCACATTCTTGGCGGCGTCATAGGCGATGCCGGGCTCTTCCTCGAACATGCTGGACGCGTCTGCCAGCGAACGTGCACCGCCGTAGCGCCACATGGGCTTCAAGGCGTCCTCGATCTGTTTTGCGGTGATTCCGGGCTTGACCGGAATGTCGCCGTGGACATGGATTTCATATTGTGCGTAGTCGCGGCTCATCGGGGTGCCTCTAGAGAATATGGGTCGAGCGCAATTGCGCGATCTCGGCATCAGTGTAGTTTAGCGAACGCAGCACTTGTTCGGTGTGCTGGCCCAGGAGCGGGGGCGGCGCGGTGTATTCCAGCGGCGTGCCGGAAAAGATAATCGGGTTGCGCACCAGCGGCACGCTGCCGGCGACGGGATGCGCAAGGTCGATGCGCATGCCGCGCGCCACCACCTGCGGATTGGCGAAGGTCTCGGCCAAGGTATTGATCGGGCCACAGGGCACGCCTTGCTTTTCCAGTGCGTTGATCCAGGCTTCCCTGGATTTTTGCCTGACCATGGCGGCTAGCAGGGGGATCAGGGCATCGCGGTTGCGCACCCGCTGCGGGTTGCTGGCAAATCGCGCATCGGTGGCCAATTCGGGGCGTCCGCCGGCTTCACAGAAGCGCGCGTACTGGCTGTCGTTGCCGGTGCCGATGATGACATGGCCGTCGGCGCATTCGAACACCTGGTAGGGCACCAGGTTCGGGTGCGCGTTGCCGGCACGTTGCGGGCTTGCGCCGGAGGTCAGGTAGTTCATGTTCATGTTGGCCAGCATCGCCACCTGCACGTCGAGCAGCGCCATGTCGATGTACTGGCCGCGCCCGGTCTGGGTGCGGCTGGCCAGGGCCGCCAGCACAGCGACACTCGAATACATGCCGGTCATCAGGTCGGCCACCGCCACCCCGACCTTTTGCGGCCCGCCGCCGGGCAGGTCGTCGCGCTCGCCGGTGATGCTCATCAGGCCGCCCATGCCCTGGATGATGTAGTCGTAGCCGGCGCGTTGTGCATAGGGCCCGGTCTGGCCGAAGCCGGTGATCGAGCAATAGACCAGGCCGGGATTGATGGCAGCCAGGCTGGCGTAATCCAGGCCGTACTTCTTCAACTGCCCGGTCTTGTAGTTTTCCAGCACCACGTCCGAGCGTTGTGCGAGCCGGCGCACCACTTCCTGGCCTTCGGGCTTGCTGATGTCGAGCGTGACCGATTGTTTGCCGCGATTGGCCGAGAGAAAATAGGCGGCCTCGCTGGTGTCATTGCCGGCCGCATCCTTGAGGTAGGGCGGCCCCCAGGTGCGGGTGTCGTCACCGCCGCCGCCGCTGTCGACATCCACCGGCCGCTCGATCTTGATCACTTCGGCACCCATGTCGGCCAGCAATTGTCCGCACCATGGCCCGGCGAGCACGCGCGACAGGTCGAGAACTTTGATATGGGTAAGGGGGCCGGCCATGTGGGACTTTGGAGATCGCGTTGCAACGAGGCCCTAATGATAGCTTGGCTATAATCATCGGGCTTTTCAACCCGGAGACGCTCGCATGAAAACAATACTGAGGAACAGCGCGGCGGCAGTTGTCCTTGTCCTCGCCGTGTTCCCGGCGGCGGCATCGGCCGAGGTCGAAATCCAGTGGTGGCATGCGATGGCCGGCGCCCTGGGCGAGCGCGTCAATGATCTGGCGAAACGCTTCAATGCCGAACAGAAGCAATACAAGGTGGTGCCGGTGTTCAAGGGCTCGTATGACGAAACCATGGCTGGCGGGATCGCCGCGTTTCGCGCCAAGAACCCGCCGCATATCCTGCAGGTCTACGAGGTTGGTACCGCCACCATGATGGCAGCCAAGGGCGCCATCAAGCCGGTCTACGAAGTGATGGCGCAAGCCGACAAAAAATGGGATCCGCAGCAGTACATCCCGGCGGTGACCAGCTATTACACCGATAACCAGGGCAAGATGCTGTCCTTGCCGTTCAACAGTTCGACCCCGGTGTTTTTCTACAACAAGGATGTGTTCAGGAAGGCCGGCATCAGCGCGCCGCCAAAGACATGGGCCGAGGTGCAGGAGGCGGCACAGAAGGCCAAGGCCGCAGGCTCGGCATGCGGCTTCACCACCGGCTGGCAGTCGTGGGTGATGCTGGAGACCATGAGCGCCTGGCATAACCAGGAATTCGCCACCCGCTCCAACGGTTTCGAGGGTTTGGATGCGAAGCTCAGTTTCAATACCCTGATGGCGGTGCGCCACGTCTCCCGCCTGTCTTCCTGGGCCAAGGGCGAACTCTTCACCTACGCCGGCCGGCGCAATGAACCCGAAGCCAAGTTCTTCAACGGCGAATGCGCGATGCTCACCTCGTCGTCCGCCGCCTACGCCAACATCAAGAAGAACGCCAAGTTTGATTTCGGTGTCGCCAAGCTGCCCTACTATGAGGAGGAAACCGGTGCGCCCTACAACACCATCATCGGCGGCGCTTCGCTGTGGGTGATGGCAGGCAAGAAGCCGGCCGAGTATGCGGGCGTAGCCAGGTTTTTCGAGTTTCTTTCTTCACCAGTGATAGCCGCTGAGTGGCATCAGGAAACCGGCTATCTGCCGATCACCAACGCTGCCTATTTGGCCACGCAAAAGGGCGGCTTTTACGAGCGCAATCCGGGCACCGACATTTCGGTGCAGCAGATGATCGGCAACAAACCGACCAAGTTCTCCAAAGGCGTGCGCCTGGGCAACTTTGTGCAGATCCGTGCCATCATCGACGAGGAACTCGAAGCGGTATGGGCCGGCAAGAAGGCGCCCAAGGATGCGCTCGATGAGGCCGTCAAGCGCGGCAACGAGCAGTTGCGGCGCTTCGAGCAGGCCAACAAGGGTGCCAAATAGGGGTTTCACGACACGCCTTTGGCGTGACGTGCGAACTCTCCGCAATGAACCGGACGTTGCGTTGCAGCGCCGGTTAACTTGGAGTTGCTTGCGCTGGCTTGGCTGCGCCTTCGCTCTTGCTGGCTGGTCGGGCGTTGCTCTGGCTTATTCCATTGCCGTTGATGTCGGGCACAGCATTACTGCGCCGGGCGCGATTTCGGCGCGCGGGGTGGCCGAGTTCGGGTTCAATCGTGCGCTGGCCCTGGTGCTGGACGATGAATTGCGCCGCCGCGGCTTTGGCACGGTTCTGATCGCGGTCGAGGGCAAAACGGGCGATCTGATATCGCGGCCGCGCCAGGCCGCGCAGGCGCGTGCCGACTTGTTCATCTCGGTGCATCACGATTCGGCCAAGGCGCGCTTCCAGCGCGACTGGGTGTTCGAGGGCCGACCGCGCAAGTATCTGGACGAGCGCTTTCGCGGGTTTTCGCTATTTGTCTCGCGCAACAACGCGCAGTGGCCACAGGCCCTGCGCTGCGCCTCGGCGATCGGCGCGCGCATGCTCGGTGCCGGCTTTCGCCCCTCGCGTTACCACGCGGACGCGACCCTTGGCAGCAGTCGCGAGTTCGCCGACGAAGCCAACGGCGTGCATTTCTACGACAACCTTGCGGTGTTGCGTCATGCGTCGATGCCGGCGCTGCTCTTCGAGGCCGGTGTGATCGTCAATCGTGATGAGGAAGCTTTGCTTGGCCGCGAGCAGACGCGCCGCGCGATCGCCGCCGCGCTGTCTCAAGGCACGATCGACTGTGGCTATCAGCCATGAGCCTGCAGGTGCGCACGCAGAGGGCTCGCCGCGCCGATGCATCGAGGTGCGTCGCGCAAACGCTGTGTGTCTGCTCGGGGCGATGGAGGTGCGTCGCAAGCGGCCCGGGCAATCAGGTTTCTCTGTCGCGCCTGCGATGGCAGTGCTAGCTTAAAGGCATGGAAAAACGCACCGTCTTCCGCTCTGCCTGGCTGCCGTATGCGCTGGTGGCGCCGCAGTTGGCGGTGACGCTGGTGTTTTTCATCTGGCCGGCGGCGCAGGCGCTGTATCAGTCGGTGTTTGTCGAAGACGCGTTCGGCATCCATGTCGAATTCGTGGGCCTGGCCAACTTCCGCGCCTTGCTCGCCGATCCGTACTATGCCCAGTCGTTCGCCACCACGGCGCTGTTCGCGCTGTGCGTCGCCGCGCTGTCACTGGGCAGCGCGCTGCTGCTGGCGGTGCTGGCCAATCGGGTGGTGCGCGGCGCGGCGGCCTACAAGACCTTGATCATCTGGCCTTACGCGGTGGCGCCGGTGGTGGCCGGCGTGCTGTGGTTGTTCCTGTTCGACCCCTCGGTGGGCACCTTGGGCTTGGTGTTGAAAAAGATCGGTGTGGACTGGAATCCGCTGCTCAATGGCGCGCAGGCGATGTCGATGGTGGTGCTGGCGGCGGCCTGGAAGCAGGTGAGCTACAACTTTGTCTTCTTTCTGGCCGGGCTGCAGGCGATTCCGAAATCCCTGCTCGAAGCCGCCGCAATCGATGGCGCCGGCCCGGCCACGCGTTTCTGGAAAATCGTCTTTCCGCTGTTGTCGCCGACCGCGTTTTTCCTGCTGGTGGTCAATGTGATCTACGCCTTTTTCGATACCTTTGGCGTGATCGATGCGGCCACCCAGGGCGGGCCATCGAAGGCCACCGAGGTGCTGGTATACAAGGTGTTTCACGATGGCTTCAAGGGGCAGGATTTCGGCGCTGCCGCCGCGCAATCGGTGATCCTGATGGCGATCGTGATCGCGCTCACGGTTGCGCAGTTCCGCTACCTGGAAAAGCGGGTGAACTACTGATGGTCGAGCGCCGGCCATTGGCGGATTTCCTCACCCACCTGGTGCTGGTGCTGGGGGTGGGCATAGTCGCGCTGCCGGTATGGCTGGCCTTTGTCGCCTCGTCGCTGACGCCGGAGCAGGTGCTCGATGCGCCGATGAGCCTGATTCCCGGTGATCAACTGGGCGTCAATTACCTGCATGTGCTGACCCAGGGTTCGACGCCGCTGAAGTCGCTGCTTTTCAACAGCGCGGTGTCGGCCCTGGTGATCGCTTGCGGCAAGATCGCCATCTCGGTGCTGTCGGCGTTCGCGGTGGTGTATTTCCGCTTTCCCGGTCGCGCCCTTTGTTTCTGGCTGATTTTTCTGACACTGATGCTGCCGGTGGAAGTGCGCATCCTGCCGACCTTTCAGGTGGTGGCTAGTCTGGGGCTGCTCGACAGCTATGCCGGCCTTACCATTCCCTTGATGGCGTCGGCCACCGCGACGTTCCTGTTTCGCCAGTTCTTCCTGTCGGTGCCCGAAGAGCTGGCCGAAGCCGCGCGCATCGATGGTGCCGGGCCGATGCGCTTTTTCTGGAGCATCCTGCTGCCGCTGGCGCGCACCCAGATCGCGGCCTTGTTCGTGATCCTCTTCATCTACGGCTGGAACCAGTATCTGTGGCCGCTGATGGTCACCACCCGCGAGGACTACTACACTGCAGTCATCGGCATCAAGCGCATGATCTCCGGCGGCGATGCCGCCACTGAATGGAACCTGGTGATGACCACTGCGATCCTCGTCATGCTGCCACCGGCGCTGGTGGTGCTTCTGATGCAGAAGTGGTTCGTCAAGGGTTTGGTCGAAAGCGAAAAATAAATGAGGCGCCGTTGATGCCGTATACCTATCGGTCCCGGGTCATCGCGCACCGTGGCGGCGGCACCCTGGCGCCCGAGAACACCCTGGCCGGGCTGCGTTACGCGCACCAGTGCGGTTTCGCCGCCGTCGAGTTCGACGTGATGCTGGCACGTCATGACGTACCGGTGCTGATGCATGACGATACGCTGGAGCGCACCACCAATGGCCATGGCGCGCTGCCCGAAGCGAGCGCCGCGGAACTTGGGCAACTCGACGCCGGCAGCTGGCGCGATGCCCGCTTTGCCGGGGAACCGGTGCCGAGCTTGGCAGCGGCGGCTGACTTGTGTGTAGCGCTTGATCTGTTTGCCAATGTCGAAATCAAGCCATGGGCGCCGGGGGGCGATGCGCTTGCCGCGCTCACCGGACGAGTCGTCGCGGCGGACTGCGCGCGGCTGTGGCGGGCGGCGCCCACCAGGGTGTTGCTTTCCTCTTTCGAACCGGCCGCGCTAGGCGCGGCCAGGCAAAGCGCGCCGCAGCTCGCGCGCGCCGCCCTGTTCGACGAGGTGCCGGCAAACTGGCGCGCTCAACTCGAACTTCATGCCTGTGTGGCGCTGCACTGCAATGCGAAACGACTCGATGCCGCGACCACGCGCGCGATCAAGTCGGCCGGTTACGGCCTGATGTGCTGGACCGTCAATGATCCTGTCCGCGCCGCCGAGTTGTTCGACTGGGGTGTCGACGCTGTTTGCACCGACAGGCTTGATCTCTTCGCCGCCATGGCCTGAAGCTTCGCATCGCAGCAGCGACTGCTTGCCTCATCCGATGTGTGCGAAGTGTTGCCGCACTTACACGACGTTTACATTACGCAAGTCTGCGCGGATCGGACCTGAGGGGTTACTTGCGGCATGGGTCATGCGCCCATCACTCTTTCAAGCCACCCACCGGAGATGCCGTCATGAACCTCAAACCTTTGGCAGTCGCGTTTCTACTGGCCGCAGCCGTCCCTGCGGTTGCCCAAACCACCACATCGCCGACCGCGCAACAGCGCATCGACCAGCGCGACGCCAATCAACAGAAACGCATCGAGCGGGGTGGGAAATCGGGCGCGCTGACGCAACGTGAAGCAGAGCGTCTTGAAAAAGGCCAGGCGAGGGTCGAAAGAATGGAACAAAGGGCCGCCGCCGACGCCACGGTCACCCGCACGGAAGCGCGCCGCATCGAGCACTCGCAGGATGTGCAGTCGCGCCATATCCAGCGCGAAAAGCATGACCGCCAGCATGATGTGAACCATGACGGCAAGCAAGACCGGCCGCATCGCAGATCGTGAACTTTTGTTGCCATCCCTTCATTAGATGACGCAAAGGGCTACTATTCAGTCATACAACAGACATGCGCAGGGTTCATAATCTGCGGATCGAACGCTCGCGGGGATGCCCGCCAAGTTTGATGTCAAGTCGACAAGCCACCGCTCCCCGATAGGGCGGGGTGCGTCGCAAAACGACGGCCGCGAGAATCGCGGCCGTTTTCCCATGCTGCGTAGGGTCAGGTGCTTTCAGGTGGCCCGCATACGATCCGCCGTGGGGCCGTTTTACTGCCCCGGTGACCAGAAGGTCTACATCGACCTCGCTTTCTACGAAGAGATGAAGACGCGTTTCAACGCGCCGGGCGATTTCGCCCAGGCCTGTGTGATCGCGCACGAGGTGGGGCACCACGTGCAAAACCTGCTGGGCATATCCGGCAAGGTCGATCAGGCGCGACGCAAGGTGTCTGAACGCGAGGCCAACGCCTTGTCGGTCAGGCTCGAGCTGCAGGCCGATTGCCTTGCCGGGGTATGGGCGTTCCACGCCAATCGCGCACCTCGCATCTTTGGAGCGGTGACCTTGAAGAGGCGCTGCAGGCGGCCAGCGCGATCGGCGATGACACCCTGCAGCGCAGTGCCGGCCGCGGCGTCAGAGCGGATTCGTTCACCCATGGTTCGGCCGGGCAGCGCACGCGCGGGTTCAGGAAGGGCATTGAAAGCGGCGCAACGAAGCAGTGCGAAACCTTCGCCGCGCGCCAGCTATAGCCGCGCTCCGGGTTCGATTCGCGCACAGGTGCGAAACGCCCAGCGGTGCACCAGCAGCAGGGCGAACGACCAGAACACCACGAAGCTGCCGAGCAACATGAACGCCGACTCGATGCCAAGCGAGTCGCGCAACACGCCCATCAGCAAGGGCGTGGTGAAATGCGACAGGCCCCAGCCCAGGCCGCCCAGCGCGTTGGCCGAGCCGCGATCGGCCGGCGTGCTGATATCGCCGATCAGTATCTGGAAGTTGAGTGACATCAGGCCCGAACCCAGGCCGACTGCAAACAGCAGCACACCGATCGCATAGAGATTATCGGTGGCGCCGGCGGTGGCGATCGACACCGCGACCACCAGTGCGGCTGCGCAGGCGACAGCGCCCTTCTTCGAAAAATCGAGCAGTCGCGCCACCACCAACCCGGCGAGCGCGGCGCCCACGCCGCGCAGCGCGAGGATGGTGCCGTTGAGTTCGTGGCTGTAGCCGTAGGCATCAAACAGCAGGGGATAGAACGACACGCTCAGCGAGAATGGCAGCGCCGAAATATAGGCGCACATGATGGCGAACCACATCGGCCGCAGCCGCACCAGGCGCCCATAGCGTGCCATCGGAGATGAGGCGGCGCTCGCCGGAACTTGTGTCGCGCCGGCGTGACGAAGCATGGCGGCGAACGCACCCCCGGCAACCGCTGCCAGGGTCAGGAACGACCATGAGAAGCCGGCCCAGGTAATCAGAAAGCCGGCCAGAAAAGTACCGACGATCTGGCCGATGTTGGTGGCAGCGTTGAGCCGGCCCATCTGTACGCTGCGCTCACCTTCCAGATTGCCGGCGATGGTCCAGGAAGCAGGCCAGAAAATCGCGCGCGACATCACCATCATGATCTGCGCCGCAATCAGAAGCGCAAAACTGTCGGCAAAGGCGTAGGCGCTGGCGCCGGCTACCATCATCAGGCAGGAGACCAGCAACATCGCACGCCCGCCGATGCGGTCAGTGAAAGCGCCGCCAATCAGATTGAAGGTGATCTGCAGTATCACGGGCAGGGCGATCAGCAGGCCGATCGCAACGCCCGACATGCCCAGCGAATCCGCATACAACGGGATCAGCGGGTAGGTCATGCCCAGGCCTAGATTCCAGGCGAAGGCACTGAAGAAAAACGGCAGCGATCGTTGGATTGGAAATGCCCCGCTGTGGTGGTGCGTGAAGGGCGCTCAGTTCAGGCTGGCGCAAAGCACGGGCGATCTCTCATCGAAATCAGCAGAAAAGCGGCCGTGTGCACCGCCTGGTCTTTCAACCGAATGCCGACCGGCCCGGTTCAACTTGCCGGCGCGTTATCGCCTGCTGCGCGCCGCTATTTGGCTTGCTTGAGCACGTCGGTCACCAGCGCAGCGATCATCTTGAAGTCGTTGCGGCCCTTGTACTTGACCTTGAAGTGACGCATGGTCTGGCCTTCGCCTTCGATGATGGGGTACTTCTCGCACAAGGCGACACCGTCCCATATCTGCATGTCGACGTGTTTTTCACGCGGCACGATCGATAGCAGGTTGCGGCCGCGCGAATACACCGGGCTGCCCCACTTGACCGTCTCGACGATGGTCGGATCGATGTTGATGATCAGCTCGCGCAGCTTGTGCATGGTGGCCTGCTGCTCGTAAGGCAGAGTCTGGATCAGTTTTACCGCAGTCAGCATTGCATCTCCTCGCGTCCGGCGCGCGCGCCAGTTTCGCCATTCCTGCGATCTTATCCTACCCGCTTCAATCGACCGATTCAATCGCAAAGCCGCCTTGCGCGATAATGCGCCTGTAAATTCATGCGACATCTCTCCCAGGGCGAACCTTCGCCCGTGACCAAACCGCAGTTCGGCGCCTGGTCCACCATCCGCACCCTGCTGCCCTACCTGCTCCAGTACAAGGGCCGGGTAGCGCTCGCGCTCGGATTCCTGCTGGCGGCGAAGCTGGCGAATGTCGGCGTGCCGCTCATCATGAAGGAAATCGTCGATGGCCTGGGCCTGGTCATCGGCGGTTCCGGCGAAAAGCTCGCCTTTGGGGTTATCGCGGGCCTGTTGATCGCCTACGGCGCGGCGCGCCTGTCGACCACGCTTTTCACCGAGTTGCGTGAGTTCGTGTTCGCCAAGGTCACGCAGTCGGCGGTGCGGCGCATTTCGCTGGAAGTGTTCCGCCATCTGCATTCGCTGTCGCTGCGCTTCCACCTGAATCGCCAGACCGGCGGCATGACGCGCGACATCGAACGCGGATCGCGCGGCGTCTCCTCGCTGGTGTCGTATACGCTCTACAGCATCCTGCCGACGATCGTCGAGATCACGCTGGTGTTGTCGATCCTGGCCTGGAAGTACGACATCTGGTTTGTCCTCATCACCCTGATCGCCCTTGTGGCCTATATCGTATGGTCGGTCGGTGTTACCGAGTGGCGCACCAATTTCAGGCGTGTGATGAACGACCTCGATTCCAAGGCCAATGTGCGCGCCATCGATTCGCTGCTCAATTACGAGACCGTCAAGTACTTCGGCAACGAAGAGTATGAAGCCCGTCGCTATGACCAGAGCATGGCGCGCTGGGAGGCGGCGGCGGTCAAGAGCCAGACCTCATTGTCGCTGCTCAACAGCGGGCAAAGCGCGATCATCGCCATCGCGGTCACCGCCATCATGTGGCGCGCTACCGTCGGCGTGGCCAACGGCAGCATGACCCTGGGCGACCTGGTGCTGGTCAACGCGTTCATGATCCAGCTCTATATCCCGCTCAATTTCCTGGGCGTGCTGTACCGCGAGATCAAGCAGTCGATGGCCGACATGGAGCGCATGTTCACCCTGTTGGACGAGAACCGCGAAGTCGCCGACAAGCCGCAGGCACCCGCCCTGGCTCTGGCCGGTGCCGCGGTGCGTTTCGAGCATGTCGATTTCGCCTACGAGCCGAATCGGCAGATCCTTTTCGGCGTCGATTTCGAGATACCGGCCGGCCGCACCATCGCCGTTGTCGGGCACAGCGGGTCCGGCAAGTCGACCCTGGCGCGGCTCTTGTATCGCTTCTATGACGTCGGTGCCGCCGGCCTTGCAGGAGGTCGGATCGCGATCGACGACCAGGATATTCGCGATGTCACCCAGGCCTCGCTGCGGCGCGCGATCGGCATCGTGCCGCAGGACACTGTGCTTTTCAATGACAGCATTTTCTACAACATCGCCTATGGCAATACCGAAGCATCAGCCGAAGAGGTCTATGCCGCCGCGCGCATGGCTTCGATTCACGATTTCGTCGAAACCCTGCCGGCCGGCTACCAAACCATGGTCGGTGAGCGCGGGCTCAAATTGTCCGGAGGCGAAAAGCAGCGCGTCGCCATCGCGCGCGCCCTGCTCAAGAACCCGGCGATCATGATTTTCGACGAGGCCACCTCGGCGCTGGATTCGCAGACCGAAAAGGCGATTCAGGCCGAGTTGAAGAAAATCGCCGAGAACCGCACCACGCTCACCATCGCGCATCGCCTCTCGACCATTGCCGATGCGCACCAGATCATCGTCATGGACCGTGGCCGCATCATCGAGCGCGGCTCGCATCATGAGCTGCTGGCGGCCGGCGCACACTATGCGCAGATGTGGGCCTTGCAGCAGGAAGCCGAGGAAGAAGTACAAGACCAGGGCGCCGCTGTGCGGCTGCGCACAGCCGCCTGAGAAAACGTTGAACAAGTCCCTGGAATGCGGATTCTCGAACGAAGAAGTTTTTCGATTCAACGTCTTGCAAGAGCGACTTTCTCGACCTGCGGACTGGTTCAGTGTTTCCCTAAGTTGCGGGCTTTCTCGCGCGCTGATGCCAGTCGCGCATCATGCCGCCTGAATGGCGCCACAATCGATGCGCAATCGGCATTTGATTTCGCCGCTTTCAATGTTTAGTCTTGAATTCATGAAAACCTTCGAATCCCGTATCACCACTCTGCCGCGCATCGGCGTGCTGGGCGGCATGGGGCCACTGGCCACCGCCGATTTCATGGCCAAGCTGGTGTATGCCACACCGG
>CAYYFR010000076.1:0-13339 GCA_964470865.1 uncultured Burkholderiales bacterium
GCACCTTTCGACGCCACGCTCTCCGGACTCCTGGATGGTTTCCTGCGCGCACCGGCCGAGCGTGGCGCCAGCGTGCGGGCGATTCCGTTCGAAGCCAGCGAACAAGGCGACACCTATGTGGTGGCAGCTGACGTTCCCGGGTTTCGCAAGGAAGACATCGCCGTCGAAATCGATGGCGCGCGCGTAACGATTACGGCGGCAAACAAGGCCGAGCGACCGACGGTCGAAGGTGAGCGCTTGCTCTACAGCGAACGCGTTGCCGGCCGCGCCACGCGCAGCTTCGAGCTCGGCGCCGAAATCGACCAGGCGCGCGCGAATGCCCGCTATGCCGACGGGGTTTTGACCCTGACCTTGCCGAAAAAAGTCGCCGAAACCCGGAAACTTTTGCAGGTGCAGTAGCTCAAAGATGTATCTGCTTTAACGGGCAGTACGCTGGCGGCGGCTCCTTCCCCTGAAATGCCGCCGGTGCCCGCCTTACGCGCTTGCGCGACATTGCCTCACGCGACCTCCTCCCGTGTGCGGTGATGTGGGCGGGGCGGGTTCCGGTTCCCCTGCCGGTTCCCGCATCTTTTCAAAGGCGCTTCCGGTTTCCGGAAGCGCCTTTTTTCTTTCATGGCCTCCACCGTCGGCTGTGCGGACCACGATGTGAGCAGACGTTACAATTCAATCGATCGCGCCGTAGCCTGACGGGCATGAATCCCGGGGTCGCCGAATCCCGGTACTTGCCGATTTTTCCCACGCTCATCGATCTTTACCAAAAACATGACAGGCTCGTGAGAGGCATGTTTTTGTCATGAATAATGCAGTACTCAATAAACCAGGATGCGATGACCTCCGCTCACCCCAAAGTCCCTCCTGCCGTTCAGGCTTCAATTCTGGCTGAAGCCCTGCCCTACCTGCGCCGTTTTCACGGCAAAACCATTGTTGTCAAGTACGGCGGCAACGCGATGACCGATCTGAAACTGCAGCAGCAGTTTGCGCATGATGTGGTCATGTTGAAGTTAGTCGGGCTCGATCCTGTGGTGGTCCACGGTGGCGGCCCGCAGATCGAACAACGCCTGAAGCAATTGGGCATCGAGAGCGAATTCGTCCAGGGCATGCGGGTGACCGATGCGGCCACCATGGACGTGGTCGAAATGGTGCTGGGTGGCAGCGTCAACAAGGATATCGTCACCCTGATCAACCAGGCCGGTGGCAAGGCCGTGGGACTCACCGGGCAGGACGGTGCCTTCATTCGCGCCAGGAAACTGCTGATGCCCAACCCGGAAAAGCCCGGTGAAACCATCGATCTGGGCATGGTGGGTGAAATCGAGTCGATCGATCCGTCGGTGATCGATACGCTGGAGGCCGGCGGCTTCATCCCGGTGGTGGCACCGATCGGTGTGGGCAGCGATGGCCAGAGCTACAACATCAACGCCGACGTGGTCGCCGGCAAGTTGGCAGAGATACTCAAGGCTGAAAAACTGGTGCTGCTGACCAACACACCAGGGGTGCTGGACAAGGCCGGGAACCTCTTGACCAACATCACGCCGCGCGATATCGATGCCATGCTGGCTGATGGCACGCTATCCGGCGGCATGCTGCCGAAAATCGCTTCGGCGCTCGACGCCGCGCGCTCCGGCGTGCACGGCGTGCACATCATCGATGGCCGGGTCGAGCACGCGTTGTTGCTGGAGATACTGACCGATCAGGGCGTGGGCACATTGATTCGCAGCAAGTAGGACCAGCATGGTTCGGCGGCCGGCCCTTGCGCGCCAGTTTTCCTGGCAACCGTAGGCCTGTGAGCCCGCTGGTGCGTGCCGCACTCGCGCGCGCCACTTTCCTACAGCAATTTCGCGATGTCGCCAATATCCTCCTCGAACATTTCGCCCATCTCGACCAACGCCAACCTGCCTTCCCGGTCGATCACGTAGGTCTGCGGCAACCCAAGGCGCAAGCGGAAGATGCGCTCGTAGCCCGGGTTCAACATGGCTGCCAGGAAGGTGTAGCCGCGTGACTTGAGGTAGTCAGCCGCCGCCTTTTGGGTCTTGTCGATCGAGATCGCCAGCACCTCGAGGCCCCTGGACCGATGCGCGCGATAGAGTGCTTCGATATGCGGGTTCTGGCGGGTGCAGAACGGGCACCAGGAGGCCCAGAACTCCAGTACCACCACTTTACCCCTGAGCGTCGCCGGATTGAGCAGGCGCCCGTCCAGCAGGGTCAATGGCGGCAGCGCTACTACGTCGCCCTTGTTCCAGGCGCCGAAAGCTGCGACCGGCAGCGCGGCGCCGGCAGCCAGCACGAGGAAATCGCGGCGCCCAATCATGCCGGACTCAGAATTCGATCGAATCGGCGATCGCCTTGATGCCGGCCTTGGCGCATACCTCATCGGCTTCGCCGCCCGGGGCGCCGGATACGCCGATCGCGCCCAACACGGAGCCGCCGGCTTCGATCGGCAGGCCGCCGCCGAATGCGGCAACGCGCGGCGTGGCGCGAATCCCGCTCATCGGTCTCCCCGCCTGGGTTTCCGCGGCCAGCGCTAAGGTGCTGATGCGAAAACTCGCAGAAGTCCAGGCCTTGTTCATCGCCACCTCGACGGTATGCGCGCCGGCAAAGCGATCGCGCAACATGACCTGGGTCACGCCGGCGCGATCGGCCACCGCGACACCCACCTGATAACCGCTTTTGCGGCAACTTTCCAGTGCGGCGCGCGCCGCAACCAGTGCGGCTTCAGGCGTAAGCTGCTTGATGCTGAAGGTGCCGACGGCCGGTTGGGCACTGGCGTGTGTAGCTGCCAGTGCGAGCACGCCTGCTGCGAGCAGAAGTTTTTTCATTGCGATCCCCTTGCAGTCACGGCCGTATGTAGGCCCAGCCCTGTTGCTGACGTTTCATCAACTGCACCACGCCTGCCTCCACGTAGCCGATCTTCGGCAACATGTCATCGCGCGTGATTTTCTGGTTTTTCATCGTGTTCTCGCACGCCACCACCGAAACGCCGGCCGCAAGGGCCTCGGCAACCCGGTTGCCAGCCACGGAGTCCGCCTTGAGCATGCCCAGGCCCGGCCCGTAGGCCACGATCTCGATCTCGACGTTCTTCGCGCCCAGATCGGTCTGCACGTTCCTGATGTTGTTCAGGGTGAGATTCCATTTTGCCGGCTCGGCATCGCTGACCTGGAATACGATCTTGTTGCGCGTTGCGACTTGCGCGTGCGCATCCCCGGCCCATGGCAGTGCCAGCGCGATGACCGCGCCCAACAGTGCCGCCAAACGTGCAAACGAACCAGACTTGGTGCTCATGGTCAAACCTCCCGGGTTGTTTGCTGCGGTAAAAGGGGGCGGATACGCGCTCGTGGCGCCGGGGAATCTTCTGTTCGAACAACTTGCTAGGCGATCCCGGGGTTGCCGTGCATGCCCTTGATCACAGGCAGGTTCAGCTTGACCGGCTTGATGACCTTTTTGGAGCGCAAATAGCCGGCGACCAGATCCCAGATCGGCTCGCCCTTTGCGCCTTCGGCAACCGGCGCCCAGCCGGCCACCTTGTACTTCTTGTCTGCCTCGATCGGCTTTCCCTTGAGGCGCATCGCGGAAATCCGCCCGCCCATTTTTGCGATCGGATCGCAGGTATAGGTCATGCCGCCGACCCGCACCATGTCGCCGCCTTGCTGATAGTAGGGGTCGGGATTGAACAGGTTGTCGGCCACATCTTCCATGATGGTCTTGATCTGCTCACCGGTGAATTCATTCAGGGTCACATGCGGGTAGGTGATCGCGGTCTGGTCCATCACGTGGTCCAGGGTGATGGCCTGGCCAGGCAAGAGGGAGGTACCCCAGCGGAAGCCGGGCGAGAACGCCAGGTCGGCGCTCTTGACCTCCATCAGGGCGTCGAGGATCACCTGGTCGAGCGTGCCGTTGAAGTTGCCGCGCCGGTATAACAGGCCCTCGGTGACCGCGAGCTTTTCGTCAAGTTTGGCCTTGTAGGGGGCGCGCACGCGGTCGATCAGGGCCTGCATCTCGGCGTCAGCCTTCAGGTATCTCGAAAAGACCGGCAGCAACTTGTAGCGAAAATCGACCACGCGACGGTCACGTACTTCAAGATCGAGCACGCCGAGAAATTTCGCGTTGCTGCCGGCATTGGTGACCAGTGTTTGCCCGGAGGCATTCGTAACGATCACCGGTTGCGGCACGCCGTCGTGGGTATGGCCGCCCATGATGGCGTCGATCCCGGTCACGCGCGACGCCAGCTTGATGTCCACATCCATGCCGTTGTGCGAAAGCAGGATCACCGCGACAGCGCCCTTGGCGCGCGCTTCGTTGACCGTCTTTTGCATGTTTTCATCCTGGATGCCGAAATTCCAGTCCGCCACCAGGTGGCGCGGATTGGCGATCGGCGTATACGGAAACGCCTGGCCCACGATCGCCACCGGCACGCCGTTCATTTCGCGCATGACGTACGGGGCGAATACCGGATCGCCGAAATCGGCGGTCTTGATGTTCTGGGCCACGAAATCGACTCGGCCCTTGAAATCCTTCGCCACCACTTCCTCGACCCGCTTGGCGCCCAGGGTGAATTCCCAATGCCCCGTCATCACATCCACGCCCAGCAGCTTGCAGGCGTCGATCATGTCCTGGCCGTGGGTCCAGAGGGCCGTCGCCGAGCCCTGCCAGGTATCGCCGCCGTCGAGCAACAGGGCACCGGGACGTGAGGCGCGCAACTTCCTGACCAGCGTCGCCAGGTGGGCGAAGCCGCCGGTCTTGCCATACAGCCTGGCGGCGCGCGCGAAGTCGATATGGGTAAAGGCATGCGCGACATTGCGTGCCAGATCGCGCGCCTGACCCTTTGGCGCGATGAGCGGGTTCATCCTGAAATGATCGAGCAGCGCCTGACCTACCAGGTGAGGGGGGCGTCCGATGGCATCGGCCACGCCCAGGTTGACGTTCGGTTCACGGAAATACACCGGCAACAACTGTGCGTGGCAATCGGTGAAGTGCAGGAAATGCAGGTTGCCGAAGGTCTTGAAATCGTACAGATCGGCGGCCGGATTGGCGCCAAACGCGTCGCCTGCCTTGAGGTTCATGCCAGACGCTGCGGCAATCGCGAGCAAGTTGAGGAATTCACGACGGTTCATCAGCGTTCTCTTGTGGATTGAGGCGAAAAAAGGGGCGCGGTCGCGCCCCGTGCCCGGCCGCCTACTTGTTTACCGGCGAGTCCGGATCGAGCAACAGGGCGGTGACATGCTTGATCTGTTGCTCGGTCAGGATCCCGTTGTGCCCGAAGCGCGGCATGTTGGAACAGGCCGTGAATGCTTGCGGGTTGTAGATCTTGCCGTAGGTATAACGTTGCATGGCCTCGGAGTTTCCGCGCAGCTTGCCGTACCCGAGAAGCGGTGGGCCGATGGTGCCGAAGGAGATCTCGGCCGGGCTCATCTGGTGACAGGCATAACAGTTGCCACCTGCCGGACTGGTGGGGTTGTCGGAAAACTGCTTGCCCACGCCGGACTGGGCGATTTTCTCGCCTTCGCGCCAGTCACCCAGCAGCTTGCCATCAGCCGGGTACTTGAGCAGTGCTTGCTGCGCCTTTTCCATGCGTTCAAGTTCTGCGACCGGCGGCTTCTTGTCCAGTTCAACGCTGCATACCGCCTGTGGCTGATCCTGGGTCAGGCGGTCAAGCGTGGCCTGGCCGCTCTCCTTGAAAGAGGCCCGCAACACTTCTGCGGCCTGCTGCACGTAACGTGCGTCGGACATTGAAGCGCAGCCGGCGATCGTGGCGAGCGCGCCCGCGCCCATGAGTGTTCTGGAGATTATTTTCATGGAATTGGTCCTGGCGGCTAGCGCTTGATTGCCGGGGCGTTGAACTCGGCACCGTTGGCGTTGCGTGCCAGGAAGGTGGTCAGCGCAATCGAGGCCTCGGAAGTGAATTCGAGCGCCGGAAAGCGCTGTTGCCGGAAACAGTCGAACAGGCGCCACTGGAAGGTGCGCAGTTCTCCCTGCGATACGCGGTAGGCGGGCCAGGTGGTGTAGGCGCGCTGGGCGTCTTTGGTTTCGGTCAGGTTGGGCAAGTCCTGCAGGCGAATGCGTTTGCCGGTCTCGGAGTGGCAGGTGGCACAGGAAAAGTCGTGTGGTCCGCCGCGGAAATAGAACATCTTCTTGCCCAGCTCGTACGATTCGCGCAGTTTCGGGTGATCCAGAGCCACGTTCATTTTCACGCCCCTGGATTCGGCGGTAATGAAGGCGACTAAGGCCTCGTTGTCGGAGCGCTGGTTGCCGTTGCCGAAAGGCCGTGCACGGGCCTCTGCCTGGCTCAAGCCCTGGATGTTCATGCGGCAATGGACCAGGCGGGCTTCAAGATCCATCACCTGGCCGGCATCGGCGAAGAATTTCGGCAGTTCGGCGTAGGCGCCGCTGACTCGGCCGGGACCCTTGCCAAGGTCGCAGGTCTCGAGCGACGCGCCTTTCGGCCCGGCTTTCTTTTTCCACAGGTCCTCGCCACGCGCTTCCCACAGTTCGGCCGGATTGCCGCTGGCCAGCGCCTGACGGTATTCCTCGATTTTCTTGATGGTGTCAGCGCCGCTTTGCGCCATGGCGCCTGTACAGGCACAAGCCAACGCGAGCGCCGCAAGAGCGGGCCATGTTCGAACTTTCATCGGGTCTCCTCGGAAATCGATCCATCGTTTGCGCCGATACCTGGTCGGGGCGAAATTGTTGCAGGCGTCGCGTGCTTGCCGCGCCGGCGGGCACACACTTTGACTACGCGGTGTGACTACGCGGCGATCGTCGCTTCGTCGGTACGCTTGTCGCCCTTGTTGTCGGTCCAGGTAACGCTCACCTTCTCGCCGGCCTTGGCGCCGCTGAATTGAAACTGCAAATACGGATTCTTGGAAACCGCGGGGCCCCACTCGGCCATCAGCACGGTCTTGCCGTTGTGTACCGCTGTGACTTCCTGGATGAAGTGGGCGGGAACCACCTTGCCGGTGCTGTCCTTGCGCTGGCCGGTTTCCATTTCGTGCGCCATCAGGACGCGGACGACGGTCTTGTCACCTTCGAGTTTGGCGCGAATGCGCATCGGGTCTGCCATGCTGTTCTCCTGGTCTTGCTACGGTTCTGTCGATATGTTGCGTGATTGATCAAGGCGGCATTGCGGCCGGCCGTGAGCTTTGCTGCCCACCTTGGCGCCGCAGCGTCAGCCGCCGCAACCACCCAGAGTGACCTTGATCTCGCGCGTGGCAATGAAGTATTTGCCATCAGCCTTGATCAGTGCGTGCACCTGGGAAGTCTCGCCCATCTTGACGCGTGTACTGACGTTGGGGTCGGTGCCGGCCGGGATGGTGAACGAGGCCGCCAGCGTGCTGGGATTTTTCTCGATCAGGATCGCGATGCTTTCGGTCTTGGGAATGTTGCTGGTCACGCTGACCGGCACCACCGCGCCGTTTTCCGCGATTTCCGGCGTAGAGCCCCAGCTCACGTCCTTGGTGGGCGCAGCGCTGGCACCGCCCATGCCCTTGATGACGCCGTCAACGTTTCTGGCGGTAAATGCGGCCTGGTTCCAGGCTGCATGCGCGGTGCCGGGCCTGACGAGGCCGGCGGCGACAAACAGGCCAAACACTGCAGCGGTTCCGCCTTGCCTGAGCGCCTGGCGGCGCCCGTGATCGATGTGTTTCATGCTTTTCTCCATTTCATGACAGGAATTCAAACAAGCGTCGCAACCGCAATTTTACTGCGCCACGCCGCCCGCGTTACTGCGGCGCACCCTTGAGAATCCAGCGCGCCAGCAGGCTGGCTTCGGCGTCGCCAAGCATCGTCGTCGGCGGCATCGGCACCGATCCCCACACACCCTGGCCGCCATTCCTGATCTTGTCCGCCAGGTAGTTCTCGGCCTTGTCGTTGCCCTTGTATTTCGCCAGCACTTCGTTGAAGCCCGGTCCCACGATCTTGCGGTCGATACCATGACAACCCAGGCAAGCGGCCTTGCCGGTAATTTCCCGCACCGTCGCGAACTCGGAGGCGGGCGCGCCGGCTGTGGCTGTCGCCGCAGTGGCCTGGCCGCGGATCGCGCCCAGGTTGCGGGTCTGGTCGGCAAGGTTGCCGTGCGAGCCGCGCGCATGATCGGGCAGGCTGGAGGCGACTTTCACATCAGGCCCGCAATTGCGCATGCATGCGACGTTCTTTACGTCCGGCTTTCCCGTCGGCAGCCACATGCCGTGCCGCGAGGACTTGCCGTCACGATTGGGCAACATCGCCTGGACCTCGCCAATGTTGCGGTCGGACAGCGTGAAGTCGCCAGGCAGCACCTCGGCCAGATTCAGGATGTAGGCCGTGACGGCGTAAACCTCCTCAACGGTGAGCGTTCGCGGATTGTTCCACGGCATCGCGCGATTGATGTAGTCCCACAGGCTTGATAGCGTGGAGAGCTTCATCATGGTGGTGCGTTGCGCTTCCGACCCGGTGCTAAGGCTCGCAACCCTGCCGGTCTGCAGGTCCTTCCTGGTGGTGCCGCCGATGATGGGGGTGAAGACTTCGTTGGATTCACCAAACACGCCATGGCACGACGCGCATTTTGCTTCCCATACATCCTGCCCCTTGGCGACGCTGCCGGAACCTTGGGGAAGCCCCTTGAAATCGGCACGAACGTCAATATCCCAGGCCTTGACTTCGGCTGCGGTCGCCGCGCGTCCCAAGCCCTGCCATGTCGGCTTGCCCGGGGATTGCGCCTGTGCGTTCAGGCAAAGCAGCGCAGCGAGCAGGATTGCGAGGAAGCTAGCAGCCTGTCGGACTTGGGGCGTCGAAAGCGAAAATCGGCCCCAGCGAGGCCAGTTCTTGCCGCATTCGCCGCCCCATAGCCCGGCTATGGGGCAAGAAGGCGGTGAAAACTGGACCACTGCGGTCGATTTGCAGCCGACGATTCCCAAGTCCGACAGGCTGCTAGACCTGGACATTGCTGACCTCGCCGCCGGGCGCGATCTGCCAGGACTGGATCGCGTTGTTGTGATAAATCGACTTGGCGCCGCGGACGGCGCGCAACTGGCGCATGTGCGGCTGCACGTAGCCGGTGTCATCGGTGGCCCTGCTTTGCAGGATCGCCGGTTCACCGTTCCAGGTCCAGGGGAGGTTGAATCGTGTCAGGCACTTCGACAGCACCGGAGTCTGCAGGGTTGCGGGTTTCCAGTTGCGGCCGCCGTCCAGACTGAGGTCGACGCGCCGGATCTTGCCGCGACCGCTCCACGCCAGGCCGGATATGTTGTAGGTGCCGCGGTCGAGCAGGGTCTGGCCGCCTGACGGGCTGGTGATGACCGACTTGCATTCCTGGATCGAGGTGTATTGGCGGTGCTTGCCGTCCGGCATCAGGTCTACATAGTGCATCACCTCTTCGCGCGCGCCATAGGGCTCGTCGCCGACCTCGATGCGACGCAGCCATTTGACCCACGACACACCCTGCACGCCAGGTACCACCAGGCGCAGCGGGTAGCCGTTTTCCGGGCGCAGCATTTCACCATTCATGCCATAGGCCAAAAGCACTTCGCCGGATTCGACCAGTTCCATGGGGATGGTGCGCGTGAGGCCGGAACCGTCACCACCCTCGGCCAGCACGAACCGGCCTTTCTTGTAGTCGGCGCCGCAATAGTCGAGCACGTCGCGCAGGCGCACGCCGGTGAACTCGCTGCAGGAAAGCATGCCGTGTGTGTACTGTACCGTGGGCACCGCGACGTTGCCCCATTCCATTCCGGTATTGGCGCCGCATTCGATGAAATGCATGCGCGATACCGGCGGCATGCGCAGCAGGTCGTCGATGGTGAATACGCTGGGGCGTTTGAGCAGGCTTTGATTCGCGCCGTTGATCATCAGGCGGTGCTGCGAAGGATCGAGATCATGCCAACCCTGGTGATGGCGCTCGAAGTGCAGGCCGGAAGCCGTGATGATGCCGAACATGCCCTGCAGAGGCGAAAACGAGACCGACGCCGCAGCCACCCGGGTGAGACCCGGTGACTCGCGCCGCATCAGGTTGCGTTCATGTTTCGAGGGCATGCCATAGCCGGTGGCGGCCACTGGCTGCCCAAGCGATGTGGCATGCGCTTGCGGCTCAAGAATGACGCGTTCGCCTTGGGCCTGGGCGGCGGCTGCCCCGGCCGTAGCCGCGCCGGCAGTCGCGAACGCTGCGCGCAGGAAATCCCGACGGCCACTCTGAACCCGCCGAATTTCTTCGGGATTCAGGAAATTTTCGGGAGCGCGGCATAGTCGCGCCGGCGCGTGCGCGAACATGGACATCGGGAAGCAAAAGCCTCATAAATCAGAACATCATTAAATACTAATATATATGGCCAGGAAAAGTCACGCTGCGGCGCAACATCAATGCTCGCGCGTGCAATCCGACAAACCATCCACGTAACCGCTGCGCGCGCTGCATATCGTCAGGGTCTGCCGACGCGGCACGGTGGCGGCCGGCGCCAGTCCCAGGTGCACCCAGCGTCCGTATTCGTGGATCAACTGATCAAATTCCAGTGCGGAGTCGGCGATCGCACGCGCGGCTGCAAGCGATGTACCAAATTGTGGACAGGTGAAATCGACCGCCAGTCCGAGCGCGTGGCGTGATGCGGGTGCGCCGCCCACTGCGGCATTGAGTTCGGGGCAACGATACGCGCTCGAAATCGAAAGTGGTGCGCGCAACAGCGACATGACCAATTCCAGGGTTTGCGCCAGACGCATCAGGCCGTCAATCTGCCACTGGTCCGGCTGATTGACGATGCCGCGTGCCAGCGCCGTGTCGGAGTGCGTCAATTGTGCGAGCGTGAAGTTGGGTGACAATCGCATGCCCGCAAGTTTACGATCCCCAAGGTGGCTGCGGGCGCATCTGATTGCCGTTGGGCGCGGGTTTGGTTGCGTGGCGAGCGCCTCGGCAGTTCCGTCAAGCGTGGTTATCATGGACGATCCGGCCCTTGCATTCCGCTCCGCGCAAAACCCTGTGGCTTTTCGATCTCGACGACACGCTGCATCGCGCCACACCGTTGATCTTCGATCGCATGAACCGGTCGATGACGCAATATGTGATGCAGCACCTGGGTCTGGCCGAACCTGCGGCCGGCGACCTGCGTCGCGCCTACTGGGAGCGCTATGGTGCGACGCTCTTGGGGTTGATGCAGCGCCATGCCGTCGACCCGGTGCATTTTCTACAAGAGACCCACCAATTCCCCGATCTCGAAACCTTGCTCGATTTCGACCGACCGCTGCGGCGGCTTCTGAAGACCCTTCCCGGCCGCAAGATCATCGTCTCCAATGCGCCGCGCCACTATGTCGACCAGGTATTGGCGTTGATGGGCATTGGGCAGCATCTGCATGCGATCGAGACGATCGAATCGATGCGCTACGTGCCCAAACCGGCGCGCTCCTCGCTGGCGCGGATTCTCAAGCGGCAGCGCCGGCGGGGTGAGAATGTGGTGATGGTGGAGGACAATCTGTCCAACCTCAAGACCGCGCGCCGCTTGGGCCTGACCACGGTTTGGGTTTCGCGCGAGCCCGGGCGGCCGGCATTTGTTGACGTCAAGCTCAAATCAGTGCTTCAATTGAGTAAGCACTCACGCCTGCACAGGGATTTTCCGGTGCGGGTTGCGTGAACTACCTTCAATTCTCTCGCGCCAGACTCCCATGCCGCCACGTTCCGGTGAACGCAAGACGCAGATTCTGCAGTTGATCGCGCAGATGTTGGAGTCGCCCAAAGGCGAGAAAGTCACTACCGCCGCGCTGGCTGCGCGCCTGGATGTGTCCGAGGCTGCGCTGTATCGCCATTTCGCCAGCAAGGCGCAGATGTTCGAGGGGCTGATCGAATTCATCGAGTCCTCGGTATTTGGCCTGATCAATCGCATCACCGCCGACGAAGCCGACGGCATGAAGCAGTTGCACGCGATTGCCGCCATGTTGCTGGGATTTGCGGCGCAAAACCCGGGCATGACGCGGGTTTTGATCGGCGACGCGCTGGTCAACGAGAATGAGCGCCTGCAGGCACGCATCAACAGCTTTACCGACAAGATCGAGGCCAGCCTCAAGCAGTCACTGCGCGTGGCGGTAAGTCAAGGGCGCCTGCCGGAAACACTCGATGTCGCGGCCCAGGCCAATGCGCTCATGTGCTATGTGATCGGGCGCTGGCACCAGTTCGCCAAGAGCGGTTTCAAGAAATCGCCCACCGAGAACCTGGAGCGTCAATTGCCGCTGCTCCTGGGTTAGGCGCACGCTCCAATCCGCACGCTGTTGCCAGCTATGCCGCAGCTTCGCCGTGTCCGCAAACTGCGCAGGCTTGGTCCTTGGCCAGCCTGACCTGCCGCCATTCCATCACAAGGCCGTCCAGCAGCAGCAGGCGACCATTGAGGGAGTCACCCACATCCATCAGGAGCTTGAGCGCTTCGGCTGCCTGCACAGCGCCAATGATGCCCGTGAGAGGCGCGAACACGCCCATGACCGCGCAGCGCGTTTCCTCCAGGTCCTGGCCCTCGGGGAACAGGCAGTGGTAGCAGGGCGCGCCGGGCTTGCGCAGATCGAACACGCTCACCTGACCATCGAAGCGGATCGCAGCCCCGGAGACCAGCGGCTTGCCGTGTCTGACGCAGGCGCGGTTGAGATCATGCCGGGTGGCGAAATTGTCGCAACAGTCGAGTACCACGTCGGCGCCGGCAACCAGTTCGTCAAGCATCTGACCGGCCGCGCGGGCTTCCAGCGCGATCACTGTCACGTCCGGGTTGTACTCGGCGATGGTTTGGCGACCGGACCGGGCCTTGGGCAAACCCACGGCCGCATTGCGATGCAGGATTTGTCGCTGCAGATTGGTCAAATCGACGCTGTCGCCGTCGACCAGGGTGATGCGACCTACTCCGGCAGTGGCCAGGTACAGCGCGGCAGGCGATCCCAGTCCACCGGCGCCGATGACCAGCGCATGACTGGCAAGCAGTCGCTGCTGCCCTTCGATACCGACCTGTGGCAGCAGAATGTGGCGCGAGTAGCGCAACAGTTGGTCATCGTTCATGTGCGGGAGTGAAGTTAGACGGGGAAGTGAAAAGCGGCTGGCGAGGCCGAGCGAGAGTGTCTGCGTTGCGGCGTGGCAATCTGCTGCGCTGGCGCCGGAAGGTCTCCGTGGGGAGCGTCGACAGCATGCATGGCGTGCAATGAAAACAGGGGCCTTAAGCCCCTGTTTCCGATCAATTCAAGGCGATCTTGAATTTGATTATTTCTTGACGTCCGCGGTTTTCGGACCTGCTGCTTCCTGCGATTTCTCACCCTTGACCGGCTGACCCTTAAGCAGGTTCAGCGCCTGCTGGAACTGGAAGTCTTCCTTGGTGCCGAACTCGATGCGCACCGGCGGCTTGTTGTCGTCTTTCTTGTCGTC
>CAYYFR010000076.1:13439-24915 GCA_964470865.1 uncultured Burkholderiales bacterium
TTGTCGTCTTTCTTGTCGTCGACCTTGGCCTCAGGCTTGGCTTCCGGCTTCTTCTCGGCATTCAGGTCCTTGTCGTTGACCAGGTGATTGGCGAGATCGGCTTCGCGCATGCGCGCGCTGCGCACCGCGCCCTCGGCCGTTTCGGCCACCGCCCAGTCGGGAATGATGCCCTTGGCCTGGATCGAGCGCCCGGCCGGCGTGTAGTAGCGTGCCGTGGTGAGCTTCATGCCGGCGCCGTTCGACAGGTTGATCTTGGTCTGCACCGAGCCCTTGCCGAAGGTGGTCGTACCCATCACCACCGCACGCTTGTGATCCTGCAGGGCACCTGCCACGATTTCAGAGGCCGAAGCCGAACCGTCGTTGACCAGCACGACGATAGGTACGTTCTTGATGGCAGCGGGCAAGCCGCGCAGGGCGTCTTCGCGGGTACGGAACGAATATTCCTCAGGTGTGGCCGTGTAGTCGTGCTTGGTGTCGGGCAGGCGGCCGTTGGACGAAACCACCAGGGTACGCGGTTCCAGGAAAGCCGCCGAAACACCGATGGCCGAGTGCAGCAGGCCACCCGGGTTGTTGCGCATATCCAGTACCAGCCCGGTCAGTTTGCCATTCGACTCCTTGTACATGCGCTCAATTGCGCGTGCAAGATCATCCACGGTACGTTCCTGGAACTGGGTCAGGCGGATATGCGCATAGCCGGGCTCGATCAGTTTCGCCTTGATGCTTTGCACCTTGATTACTTCGCGTATCAGGGTGAATTCGAGCGGCCGGTTTTCGCCCTTGCGCGCTACCGTCAGCTTGATCGGGGTCTTGGGCTTGCCGCGCATTTTCTTGACCGCGTCGGACAGCGAAATGCCTTTGGTCGAGGTGTCGTCGATCTTGACGATCAGATCGCCGGATCTGATGCCCGCGCGCGCTGCTGGCGTATCCTCGATCGGCGAGACCACCTTGACGTAGCCCTCTTCAGTGCCTACCTCGATACCCAGTCCGCCGAACTCGCCACGAATGCTGGTTTCGAATTCCTTGTTTTCCTCGGCATCCAGGTATGAAGAATGCGGATCAAGCTCGGTGAGCATCCCTTTGACCGCGCCGGTCAAAAGCTTTTTGTCCTCGACCGGATCGACATAGCCCTGTTTGATGTTGCCAAACACCTCGGCCAGGGTCTGGATTTCAGGCAGCGGCAGTGGACTGCGCGCCTCGCGCTGGGCGATCGCGGAAAAATTGAGCCCCAAGAGAATGCCGGCGGCCGCACCGATGCCGACCAGTCCACTGTTTTTCCATTTGCCGTTCATGGTTCACTCCAGCGCATCGCGCCAAAAAATCAGACTGCATCATCGTACTGTGGATTTCGGCTCACTTGCCAGCAAATCAAGCCACATATCTCGCATTGGGCGCAACGTCCGCTCGCAGAACTCCTGGCGCAGACTATCGAGCGTTGTTGCCGTTGCAACAAGTACAACAAAAGCTTGCCAAGGCGTGAAACTCCATCTTTCAGCGTTTGACCCAAGCCAGCGGATCGAACGGTTTGCCCTGATACCTCAATTCAAAGTATAGGCCGGTTTCCGGGTTGCCCCCGCTATTGCCCACGCGAGCGATGGCGTCCCCGCTGCCTACACTGTCACCGGCCTGGCGGAACAGGCTTTCGTTGTTGCCATAGATGCTAAGGTAGTCACTGCCATGGTCGACGATCAACAGGTTTCCAAAACCACGCATCCAGTCGGAAAAAACCACTCGGCCCGGCGCCACGGCGCGTACCTCTTCGCCTTGCACTGCGCGGATGAAAATCCCCTTCCATGTAGTTCCTCCACCTTCACGTGGACTGCCAAAACGGCTCGCAAGTTCCCCGCGTGCGGGTAACCGCAACTTGCCGCGTAGCGTCGAAAAGGCGCCGGAGAAGCCCGATTCGGGCAGCAATTCATTGCGCGGGCCGCTACGGCGCGGCTTTTCGGGCGGCGCCTTGGGCAAGGTCAGTCGGGCCAGCTTCTCGATCAAGTCCGTGAGGCGCTTCTCATTGCGCTCCAGCGTATTTACTTCCTTGCGCTGGGTGCGGATCTGGGTGGAAAGGCGCTGCAAAACTTTGCGCCTGGCTTCCGATTCGCGCGCCAACTGTTCTTTTTCGCCGCGTTGACGAGTTTCAATGTCGGCCAGTTCGGCGGTCCGCTCGCGCGCCTCGCCGGCCAAGCGCTGCAATTCACGCAAATTGCCGCGCAAGCCTTCTATCAGACGCGCCTGCGCGCGCGAAATGTAACTGGCATAGTGGATTTCGCGCGCCGCCGCCGCCGGGCTTTCCCCCGAGAACAGCATCTGCACGTAGCCGCGCTCGTGCTTGATGTATTCATCGTGGATCAGGCGTGCCAGGCGTGCGCCCTGAGTGCTGACCGTTTCGCTCACACCTTTGCTTTTTGCCCCGAGTTCCTGCAGGCGCGCCTGGGCGGACTTTTTTTGTTCGCCCAGGTCACGCAGGGCGCGGTTGGCCTGCGAAATCGCCTGTTCCGATTCTTGCAGCGAATCGGCGGCTTCGGCGCGGCTACCTTCAGCCCGGTCAATCTCCTTCTTGAGGGAGTCGATGCGACCACGCAGTTCCTTGAGCTCGTCCGCAGTCGGGGTGCCAACCGCAAGCCCGGACGCACAGGCAAGAAGGGCCGCCAGGCCGACATCGACCCATGACCTGCGCCAGTGTGCATCCACCTGGTTTATGCCTTTGCCTTGCCCTGGGCTGCCACAGCGGCCTGGGCACGTGCGATTTCGTCCGGATCGGCCAGGTAATAGTGGGAGAGCGGGCGCAAATCGGCATCGAGCTCGTACACCAGGGGTTGCGCCGTCGGGATGTTGAGGCCGACGATTTCCTCTTCACCCAGGCAGTCGAGATACTTGACCAGCGCGCGCAGGCTGTTGCCGTGAGCCGCGATCAGGACTCGCTGTCCAGCGCGAACCGCAGGCGCGATGCGTTCGTTCCAGTAAGGCAGCACCCGCGCGACCGTATCCTTGAGGCATTCCGTGGCCGGCAGGGCATGCGCATCGATGCCGGCATAGCGCGCATCGAAGCGCGGGTGGCGCGGGTCGTCCAGGCTCAGGGGATCCGGTGCGATCGCATAGGCACGGCGCCAGATCAGCACCTGGGCGTCACCGAACCGGGCAGCCGTTTCGGCCTTGTTGAGCCCCTGCAGGGCGCCGTAATGGCGTTCGTTCAAGCGCCAATGCTTTTCGACCGGCAACCACAACTGGTCAAGTTCTTCCAGAGAGGTATCAAGCGTCTTGATTGCGCGCTTGAGCAACGAGGTGAAAGCCAAGTCGAACACCAGCCCCTTTTCCTTCATCAGGCGGCCGGCGCGACGTGCTTCCTCGACCCCGGCATCGGTCAGATCGACATCGGTCCAGCCGGTAAAGCGGTTTTCACGGTTCCAGGCGGATTCGCCGTGCCGCATCATCACGAGTTTGTACATGGGGCCCCGGATATTGGATTGACCGCAATATTTTATAATCCCGGCTTCGCGTGCGGTTGAAGTTTGTCGATGCCAGCAGTCAAAAAGGTCCCGGAAGACATTTTCGAGCTCATCGGGCGGTCCGAAGAGATCGAACAGGCGTCAATTGCAGTCAAGGCGATCGCACATCCCTTGAGACTCAAGATACTGTGCCTGCTCAGCAGTGGCGAGATCGCGGTCCAGGAGATAGTCGAAGCCGTAGGCACGTCACAAAGCAACATTTCGCAGCACCTTGCGATCCTTCGGGACAAGAAAATCCTGAAAACGCGCAAGGATTCCAACAAGGTGTACTACCGCATTGCCGATCAACGGATACTCCAACTGGTGGCGCTGATGCGCCAGGTCTTTTGCGGCGTGCCTGAAAAATGAAGTCAGAGGACAAGCAGTGATAGAAAAATTCGTGATGGATAACTGGCCCCTGATTGCGGTCGCATTCGCCTCGGGCGCCATGCTGGTCTGGCCCTATGTGGCGGGAGCCCGCGGTGGGGCGAAACTGTCTACCTTGCAGGCCACACAGCTGATCAACCAGAAAGACGCTGTTGTCATCGATATCCGTGACCAGGGCGAATACGCGCGCGGGCACATTGTCAATGCACGCAGCTACCCTTCCAAGGTGTTCGACGAGCGCCGGGTGGAGCTTGAAAAGCTCAAGAGCGCGCCGGTGATCGTAAGTTGCGATACCGGCCAGCGCGCCGGGCCAGCGGCCGACAAGTTGCGCGCTTTTGGCCTGGCGGAGGTGTATGTTCTGCAAGGCGGCCTCAACGCCTGGCGCGATGCGGGCTTGCCGGTCACCAAATAGTGGGCGAAGCGCGCCTGTTTCAATCAACTTTCGACACCGTTTCCGTGCCATGACCACAGCCCAGGTTCGCATGTACGCCACCGGTTATTGCCCATACTGCCATCGAGCCGAGGCTTTGCTCAAGGCCAGGGGGGTGGACGCGATCGACATGATCCGCATCGATCTGGACCCGGCCAAACGTGCGGTCATGATCGAGGAATCGGGCAGGAATACCGTGCCGCAAATCTATATCGGCGCGACCCATGTTGGTGGTTGCGACGATCTGGTGGCGCTTGACAAGGCTGGCGGCCTGGATGCGCTGCTGCGTCCAGGCACTGTCTGAAGCGTCTCAAACACACTAGCATGCCAACTGCGGCCGCTTTCGGCTGCGGCGCGGCAGCTTTCCGCCGAATCCAGCAAACAGGACAATCCCATGGCTGAACAAACCGCGCCGGCAAACGGTGCCCAGGCGCAAGACGCAGCAAGCGTCGTTTTCAATTTCGAGAAGATCTATGTCAAGGACATGTCAATCGAAATTCCGCATTCGCCGGCAATCTTTCTCGAAACTGAACCGCCGGCGCTCGAGACCCAGATCAATATCGATGCCAACAACTTCAGTGAAGGCATGTACGAAGTGGTGGTGACCGCGACGGTTACCACCAAAGTCAAGGAACAAGTCGCGTTTCTGGTTGAATTGCGCCAGGCCGGTATTTTCGAGATACGCAACTTTCCGGCAGACCAGATCGATCCGCTATTGGGAATTCACTGCGCCGGTGTCCTGTTTCCTTACTTGCGCGCCAATGTGGCTGACATCGTCACGCGCGCCGGATTTCCCGCCTTGCACCTGCCCAACGTGAATTTCGAGGCCTTCTACGCCCAGCGTCTGCAACAGGTGGAAGATGCGCGGCGCAAGGGCGAGTCGGCGGCCCCGACGCAGGTACAGTAACGGTTGCGCCGATGCCTGGCATCGTTGCCCGCAGCGCGGCTGCATTGTTGGTCCTGTGGCCGCTCCTGGTGTCGGCGCAGAAAGGGGTCGACCATCGTGCGGTCGGTGACAGCCCGGCGATCCTGTATGACGCCCCCTCGCTGCGAGGCAAGAAGCTGTTTGTGGCGCCGCGCGGCATGCCGCTAGAAGTCGTGGTTTCGATCGAGGGCTGGCTCAAGGTGCGCGACCGTGCGGGTGACCTGACGTGGATCGAGCGGCGGGCGGTAGTCGAAAGGCGCACAGTGGTCACGACAGTCGCGGCGCAAGTGCGTGACCGACCGGAAGATGGCGCATCGGTGGTGGTCGAACTTGCCGCCGAGGTCGTGCTGGAATTGCTGGATCCGGCTGCCGCCGGAGGCTGGCTGCGCGTGCGGCATCGCGACGGCGCGGCCGGTTTCATACGCGCGTCCCAGGTCTGGGGCGTTTGAGCCGTGGAGATCGGCATTTTGGGCGCGGGAGCTTGGGGCAGCGCGCTGGCGCTTGCGCTGGCGCGCGGCGACGGCAGGCGGGTGCACTTGTGGGCGCGTGAAGCTGGCTTGGCTGCGACCATGCGCCAGACTCGCGAGAACGCGCTGTTTCTTCCTGGTTTCGAGTTGCCGCCCGCAGTCTTGCCGGTGGATTCCTTCGAAGAGGCCGTTGCCGCGGATATCGTGATTGCGGCGCCGGCGGTAGTAGGCCTGCGCGCAACGTTCGAGCGCTTTGTCGATGTCGGCGGCAAGGCGCCGTTGATCTGGTTGTGCAAGGGCTTCGAGCAGGGCAGTTCGCTGTTGCCGCACCAGGTCGCGGCCGAAGTGCTGTCGGCAGGGCATCCGAGCGGTGTCTTGGCCGGCCCGAGTTTTGCGGCGGAAGTCGCGCGCGGACTGCCGGTGGCGCTGACGCTGGCTGCGGCAGACGAGGCATTCGCGCGTGGGGTGGCGCAGCGCCTGCACGGCGGACAGGTGCGTATTTACTCGAGTGCCGACATCGCTGGCGTCGAAGTCGGTGGCGCGGTGAAGAACGTGATCGCGCTGGCAGCGGGAATCAGCGATGGGCTGGGGCTGGGCTTGAACGCGCGCGCCGCCCTGATCACCCGCGGCCTGGCGGAGATGGCGCGGCTGGGGGGCGCGCTTGGCGCGCGGGCCGAGACCTTCATGGGTTTGACCGGCATGGGCGATCTGACGCTTACGGCGACCGGTGATCTTTCGCGTAACCGCACAGTTGGCATGCGTCTGGCCGCCGGGCGCGATCTCGCGCAGATCCTCGCCGAACTCGGCCATGTCGCCGAAGGCGTGCACAGCGCGCGCGAAACCCGCGCGCTGGCAGTGCGCCATAAGGTTGAAATGCCGATCACCGAGGCGGTGTGCGCGGTCTTGTTCGAAGGTGTCGAGGCGCGCAGCGCGGTGTCGGCGTTGCTGTCCCGCGACTCGCGGGCGGAGTAAGGCGCGTAGAGCAGGGGCCGGCGCTACGCGTGCTCAGGCCGCGCCGTCGAAGCCGCACTGACGCCAGGCCTCCATCACCACCACGGCCACGGCATTGGACAGGTTGAGGCTGCGATTGCCGGGACGCATCGGGATTCGCAGACACTGCCCGGCCGGCAACGCATCCAGCAGTTGCTGGGGCAAGCCACGGGTTTCCGGTCCGAAAACGAACACATCTTCGTCGCGATAGACCGGTTCGGCGTAGGAGCGCACGCCACGCGTGGACAGGGCGAACAGCCGGCGTGGGCCCAGGCTTTGCCGACACAAGTCCCAGCTTGCGTGCAGCCTGACGCTTGCGTATTCGTGATAGTCGAGGCCGGCGCGCCTGAGCGCACGGTCGTCCATGGAGAAACCAAGCGGCGATACCAGGTGCAGTTGGGCGCCGCTGTTGGCAGCCAGTCGGATCACATTTCCGGTGTTGGGGGGGATTTCCGGCTGGTACAGCACGATATGCAGCATCGGGTCACGCGCGTTGTGCTGCGGACGCCGACAGCGCCGGCAAGCCGCCCGCGACGCCGTATCAGTTGAGCGCAGTGGCCAGTCGGCGCCTGAAGGCGAGCACCAGTTCAGCGGCCCCTTCGTCGCCGGCGAGTATGTTGAAGACGTTGATCATGGCCTTGCGCGCGCCTTCTTCATGCCACTTGCGGTCAGCGCGGACGATCGTAAGCAGGTGCTCGAGCGCTTCGGCGAAAGCACCTTCGGCGATCAGTGCGTGCGCCAGGTCGAAGCGAGCCTTGTGGTCCCCGGGGTTGGAGGCCAGGGCAGCGCTCAATTCCTCGGTTGCCGGCAAATCCTTGACAGCCTCGAGTGCTGCAAGCCTTGCCTTGAGCGAATCGAAGCGCGTGGCCGTTTCGCGCTCCCCGGGCTTCAATTCGACCTCCGCAAGGCGCTTGCTTGCCGCATCGTAGTGTTCGGCGGCCATCTCGATTTCCGCCAGGTCGAGTCGGGCGTGCACCAGCGCCGGATCCAGGACAAGCGCGGACTCAAGGGCCGCGATGGCGGCGTCGAAATCGCCGGCCGCCGCGAGCGCGGCAGCCTCGCCGCGCCTGGTTTCGGCAGGACTTGGCGGTGGCGCAGCGACCTCGGCGGCGGCAGCCTCCAGAGCCTTGGCAGCGTCCGGCAGGGCCTGGGCGAACGCCTTCAGGGCCTGATCAAAAAAAGTCCTGACCTGGCCTTCCGGTTTGGCACCCATGAACTGCGCGGCCAATTGTCCACCCACGAGCGCGGCTACGAATGGAATGCTGCGCACGCCGAAGGCTTGCGACAGCCCCTGGTTTTCATCCGAATTGATCTTGACCACCTTCACACGGCCGGCGTACTCGACCGCCAGCTTTTCGAGAATCGGGGAAAGGGCGCGACAAGGGCCGCACCATGGGGCCCAGAAATCGATCACCACCGGTTGATGCATCGACGCTTCCATCACCTCCACCTCGAAGGTGGCTTCAATGACATCCGCGACATGCGCGGCAGCAGGGGCAGGGCTTGCGTTCATGAATATTCCGATTTTCGCAGTGACAGTTTCCATCTTCCAACAGGGGTGCCGCAAACCGCACTTTCAAGGCATGGCCCGGGCCGCACTGCTTGGCAGGAGCGGATTTTAAGGCATGTGGGCGGATGGCCGCGGCAGGGTGCGCGCGACGACCCAGTTCACCACCCGCAGCGCGCCGGCGGCCTTGAGTACGCGGGCCATCTCGTCCAGGGTAGCGCCGGTAGTCATGACGTCGTCTATGACGGCTACGCTGCAACCATCGAAGCGGCGTCGTGCCGCGAATGCGCCACGGATGTTGCGGCGTCGCTCCTTCCAGGGCAGGTCGGCTTGCGGCGGCGCGTGTCGCACACGCGCGACCGCGCGGCCATCCAGCGCCAGGCCGCGCTGCCTGGCAAGCACGCGCGCCAGTTCGAGCGCCTGGTTGTAGCCGCGCTCCTTGAGACGCGCTGGCGCCAGCGGTAATGGCACCAAAAGATCGACCGACCAAGGTTCGTGGGCCGGAATCGCCTGGTTCAGGTAGGCCGCAAGAGTCGCGCCCAGACCCACCGCATGCTGGTACTTGAAGGATTGGATCAGGCGAGTGACCGGAAACGCGTATTCAAGTGCCGCGCGGGTTTCGTCATAGGCCGGGGTTGCAGACAGGCAGCGGCCGCAGGTTTGGGCGCCAGGCGAGGGCAGGGCGCATACCGGACAGCGCTCAAGCGGCAGTCGCGGCAAGTCGGCGTCACAGGCCACGCAGATCGGGCGGAGTGAAGCAGCGCCGCACAGTCTGCAGTCCTGTTCGCTCAGGAGTTCGAGAAGCCGGCCGAAAATTCTCACGGCGCCGCCCGAAAGCGCGTCTCGGACCACAATACGGGTTTGGTGATCATGCGGCTTTCAAACATGAACAATTGGTTCAGAGTGTGCCTGTTGCTGCCGGGCGGTTTTCGGTCCCTGCTCGCGCTTGCGGGCGCAACCGGTCTGGCGGCCGCGCGCAGTACTGGCTCGTGCAGCGTGCTTCATGGATGATACCGGTGCACCTGGCGCAGAACCATTTTTCGCCGACCGCGCCGCGCAAAAGCGCAACTTCGAGCGCGCGGCAACTTCGTTTACGCGTGGCGACGTTTTGCATCGTGAAGTCGCAGGGCGCATGCTGGAACGCTTTGACGTCATAAAACTCGCGCCGCGCCGCATCCTCGATCTGGGCAGCGGCCCCGGCGCTGCCCGCGCGGGCTTGCGCAATCGGTTTGGCGCCGCCGGTATCGTCGGGCTTGATCTGGCGGTAGCCATGGCGCGCGCCGGCATGCCGCGCGCGCCAGCTTGGCGCCGCTGGCTGGGCGGGGCGCCGGCGACGAGCGCGGTATGCGCCGATATGGCCGCACTGCCGTTTGCGCCAGGTGCTTTTGGACTGATCTGGTCAAATCTGGCTCTGCACTGGCTTGACGACCCGTTGCCGGCGATTCGCGAGGCGCAACGCGTGCTCGAAGTAGACGGCCTGTTCATGTTCAGCATGCTGGGCCCCGACACTTTAAAGGAGTTGCGAGCCGCGTTCGCCGATGCCGGCCCGGGCTGGCATGTCAAGCGCTTCATCGACCTGCACGATATCGGCGACGCCCTTGGCGCCGCAGGTTTCGGTGCACCGGTGATGGATATGGAGATCCTGACGCTCACCTATGCGGATCTGGATGGCCTGTTCGCTGATTTGCGGGCGACCGGTTCGGCCAATGCCATGACCGGTCGCCGCCGTACTTTGACCGGCCGCGCGCGCATGCAGCGGGTACGCTCGGCCTACGAGATGGCGCGGCGCGATGGCCGCTTGCCGGCGACATTCGAAGTGATCTACGGTCACGCGTGGAAAGCCGCGCCTCGCCGCCGTGCGTCCGCAGAAGCGGTCATCAGCTTCACGCCACGCCGCAAATAGCGGGCGAATCCGCGCCCAACTCGTGCGTTGCGCGCTGGCGGCGATCGGTCATCATGCCGCATCAAGAACCACGCTTTCGGATGCTCATCATGCAAATGGCCAACTCCCACGACAGCAACCCGATGCTGCCCGCCGCGCTGATCCCGACCGGCGGCGACATCGCGGTCATTGCGCGGCAGCCGATCGTCGATGCCAAGCGCGGCGTGATCGGCTACGAGCTTCTGCATCGCCGCCACCCCGATGCCGATGCCGTTACCGAGTTGATGACCGCGGCGACCGATGCTGCGCTGATGTTCAACGCGCTCTCGAACATCGGCAGCGAGTCGCTGTTTGGCAACAAACTTGCGTTCATCAACTGCACCACCGAGACACTCAGCGGCGTGCATCTCGAAATGGTCAACCCCGAGCGCCTGGTGCTGGAAGTTCCGGCGATCGATGACAATCAGGCCGACCTGATCGCCGCCGCCGCCGAGGCGCTGGCACAATTGAAAATGCGCGGCTTTCGCCTTGCGTTTGGTGCTTTTGCCTTGACCAAGCCCTACGCTGCCTGGCTGCCGCTGGCGGCATACATAAAGCTCGATATCCGCCGCCTCAAGCCCGAGACTTTGCCGGCTGCAGTGCGCATCGCCGGCAACCATCAACACGCGCAAGTGATCGCCGAAAAGGTCGAGTCGGCGCAGGAATTCGAGTTGCTGGCGAAGCTGGGCGTCAAGTTTTTCCAGGGTTTTTACTTCGAGCGCCCAACCGCGGTCGCTGCCAAGTTGGCCAATCCGGCCTATTCGACGGTCATCCAGTTGATCAACCAGGTGCGCAAGGAAGCCGACCCGGGTGTCATCGAGGATTTGCTCAAGCGCGATCCAACCCTGGCGTTCAAGCTTCTGCGCTATATCAACTCCGCCGGATTCGGTCTTGGCTGCGAGGTCACTTCGTTCCGCCACGCCGTGATGATTCTCGGGCTCAAGAAACTGTTCCGCTGGGCGGCACTGTTGCTGACTTCGATCAAGAGCAGCAGCGCACCGCCGGTGGTGGCCAGCTTTGCCGTCACCCGGGCCCGCTTCATGGAGTTGTTGGCCGCTGAATGCCTGCCGCCGGAAGATTGTGACAATGCATTCTTGACCGGTGTTTTCTCACTGCTCGACGTGATGCTGGGCGTACCCATGGAGCAGGCGATCGAAAACCTGGTCCTGCCGTCAGACATCATTGACGCCTTGCTTGAGCGTACCGGCTTGCTGGCTCCGTTCCTGCAATTGGTGGAAGCCTGTGAAGCCGCAGACGGTGACGAAGTTGCTGAATTGGCGCGCTCCCTGCAGTTGTCAAATGAGCAGATCAATCGCGCACATATCGAAGCGCTCAACTGGGCCGAGCAGTTCACCGAAGGTTAAACCCTT
>CAYYFR010000077.1:0-24838 GCA_964470865.1 uncultured Burkholderiales bacterium
CTGCCACCACATAGGTGTCGCCTTGTTCGCTGGCTTCGAACGGAATCGCCCGCACCGGTGCGCGCAGGAAACCATCCAGGAGTCCGGAGAGCGTGGCGTCGAAAGGTGCGCTACGGGAGTAGGCGAACAGGGGGGTCAGTGTGGTCATGTGCATTTCTCCGTGATCTGTTTCATGAGCGGCACGCGCCGCGATGCAAACTAAGTCGGGATGGTTCGCAGCTTTTCAAGGGGCGTCGGTCGTGCGCTACGGAGCAACTTGGCTTGGCGGTACATTCGACAAGCACTGCAAACTGCGAGCACAGCGCCGGTTTTCAAGTGCCATAGAATGCGCCTGACGCCGAATGCATATGCCTCGCTCATGATGAATCAAGCAACGCTCGCCGCGCGCGACGGTTCGGAAGGTTTCAGCCCTACCCGGTGCGTGCGCTGTGGCGACGAATTTGGCTGTGGCGTCAAGGCGGCAACGCCATGCTGGTGTGCCAGCCTGCCGATGCTTGTGCAGATTGACCCGGCCGTCGCCACATGCCTGTGCCCGGCCTGCCTGGCGCGCGCGCTGGCGGCACAAGTCGATCAATGATGCCTTTCGATATTGGCGCGATCGCAGACGCCGGCTTGCAACAGCAACTGACCGCAAAAATCGATGCCAAGACCAAGCCGCCCGGCTCGCTCGGGCAATTGGAAAGCATCGCAATTCAACTCGGCCTGATCCAGGGTTCGAGCACGCCGCGCATCGTCGCGCCGCACCTCCTGGTGTTCGCCGCCGATCACGGCATTACCGCAGAAGGGGTCTCGGCCTATCCACAGGAAGTGACCTGGCAGATGGTGATGAACTACCTGGCGCGCGGCGCTGCGGTCAACGTCTTCGCCAGTGCTGCGGGTCTCACCTTGAAAGTGGTCGACGCAGGTGTCAGTCACGCTTTCGATCCACACCCCGACCTTGTTGATCGCAAGATCGCCGCAGGCACCCGCAACTTTGCGCGCGAGGCGGCGATGAGCATGGCCCAGGCAGAGCAGGCAGTCGACGCCGGCGCAACGCTTACAAGAGAACTCGCGCGCAGCGGCACCAACGCGATTGCATTCGGTGAAATGGGCATCGGCAACACCACTGCCGCCAGCGCGCTGATGGCGCACCTCACCGGCCTGCCACTCAGCGTCTGTATCGGGCGCGGCACCGGCGTGGACGACCACGGCCTGGCGCGCAAACACACCGTTATTGAAGCAGCCCTTGCACTGCACGTAGGCGCGCGCCACCCGCTGGATGCACTCGCCGCGCTGGGCGGCTTCGAGATCGCGATGATCAGCGGCGCCATGCTCGCCGCAGCGGAAGCGCGCATGGTGATCCTGGTGGATGGCTTCATCGTCGGCTCCGCACTGCTGGTAGCGCAGGCGCTGGCGCCGAACGTACTGGACTACTGCATCTTTGCCCACACGTCCGACGAGCATGGACACGCCGCAATGCTCGGCCACTTCAAGGCCAAGCCACTGCTGGATCTCGGACTGCGTTTGGGCGAGGGCACTGGCGCCGCCCTCGCGTTCCCTCTGGTCAAGGCAGCGGCGGGGTTTCTGGAGTCGATGGCGAGCTTCAGCCAGGCCGGCGTCGCCGGGCGCATGTAGGGCCCGGGCTTGCCGCCACACACTGCGTCAGTCCGGGCGCCCAATGTTGCCTGGTGCATAATCGCGGCCCGCCCCCGCAGCGCCGCACACGCAAAGCCAACTTCATGCCCGCCGAACAACGTCTCCTTGATCTGGGCCTGATTCTGCCCGCCGCACTGCAACTGCCGCCCGGTGTACGCCTGCCTTTCGCCGCCGTTCGCATTCACGGCAGGCGCGCCGTCATTTCGGGACATGGACCGCTCAATGCCGATGGCACGCTCGCCGGACCATTCGGCAAGGTCGGTGGCGAGGTCGGCATTGATCAGGCTTATGCGTCGGCACGCCTGACCCTGCTGGCCATGCTGGCCGATCTGCGCACGGCGCTAGGCAGCCTGGATCGCGTTTCGGCCTGGCTGCGGGTGTTCGGCATGGTCAATGCCGCGCCCGGCTTCACCGAGATGCCGCGGGTGATCAACGGTGCCTCGGACCTGATTCTCGAAGTCTTCGGTACCGAAATCGGCGGCCACGCGCGCTCGGCCATCGGGGTGGCCGAACTGCCGTGGAACATTCCGGTCGAGATCGAGGCCGAAGTCGAGTTCGTGTGAACCCGCACGCATCTCGCATGCGGCGGCCGCACCCGGGTCGCTCAAGCCACCTCCACCTCTACGGTCAGCGGCAAAGCGCCAGCCAGTTGAACCTTCAACATCGCAGCCGACGGCTCCTTGCATGAAGACCGGTTGGTGACTCGCACGCATTGGAAAGCCGCGATCGCCGCCCTGCTCCTGGGCGTGGTCGCTGCCATCTATATCGGCAAACTGCCGCCGGCGATCCCGGCGCTGCGCGCGGAGTTCTCTCTTTCGCTCAAGGAAGCGGGCTGGCTGGTATCGGCGTTCAACACGTTGGGCGTGGTGGCCTCGATTTTCATGGGGCTTTTCACCGCGCGCATCGGCGCGTTGCGCATGTGCATGACCGGGCTTGCCTGCCTGATAGCCGGCGGCGTGGTCGGTGCATTCGCCCCGGATACCGCCTGGCTCCTCGGTAGCCGTTTTTTCGAAGGCGTCGGGTTCCTCTCGATCGTGGTGTCGGCACCGGCGCTGATCATGCAATCGACCATAGTGGCCGATCGCAAGCGCATTTTCAGTTTTTGGGGCGCCTACATGCCGACCGGCACCACCCTTGGCATGTTGCTGGCGCCGCTCCTGATCGCAGCCCACGGCTGGCGCGCGCTTTGGCTCACCACTGCCGCCTGCGCGCTTGCGGCGATGCTTCTACTGTATTCACTGCGCCTGGAATACGCCGCGCCTGCCGGTGCCGCCGGCACGCCGTGGCGCGCTTCCGCCGGCCCGCTGCGCAAGGCCGCGCCCTGGTGGATCGCGCTGGCCTTCGGCTGCTACGCCTTCAACTTCTACGCCATCATGGTCTGGTTGCCGACCTTCATGGTCGGCGAACGCCATACTCCGCTGGGCGTGGCCGCGCTTCTCACCGCGCTGATGGTGGCCGCCAACATTCCGGGCAACGTGCTGGGCGGCATCCTGCTGCAGCGAGGGTTCGCACGCGGCACCAACGTGTGCATGGCGGGCGTAGCCACGGCGCTCACCTGCGTTATCGTGTTTTCACCGGCACTCCCCGACTGGGCACGTTATCTGGGCTGTGTCGCCTTCTCGTTCTCGGTGGGCATCCTGCCGGGATCGGTGATGTCGGCAGCGCAGACCCATGCACGCAGCAATGCCCAGGTGGGCACTGTACAGGGCATGATCAACCAGGGTTCGAACATGGGCCAGTTCGTCAGCCCGTTGGTGGTCACCGCGCTGGTCGGCGCCAGCCTGGCCTGGGAGCGCATGCTTTACTTGCTGTTGGCAACCAGTGCCATCATTTTCGTAAGCGGGCTGGTCATCCGCGCAATCGAACGACGCATCGAAGCAACGCCAGCCTGAAGCCACGGCGCTTTGGCTTCGTCTCTCCACCCTGATCACACGGCGACCGCGTCAAGGGACTGCTGCCGCAGGTCTGATTGGACCGCGCGCATCATTCCCGCGGTGATCCAGCGCGGCTGGAATTGCAGGGAGATTCGATCGCCACGGCGCAACTTTTCGCGCCAGCCCGATGGCGATGCCCTATTCGACGCCGCGCTTCTCCAACCTGATCGCCTCTTCCTTTCGCAGGGTTTCCTCGCGCGCCCGCGTCGCCAGGATATGCGCCTGCTGCGCGCCGGACAGGTACTGCCTGGGCCAGCCGACGCCGCGATAATCGTATTCGGCTGCCGCGTGCAGGGTGAAGTGGGGATCGGCCAGGTGCGGTCGCCCCAGCGCCACCAGATCGGCGCGGCCGGACGCCAGTAGAGTATTGACCTGGTCGGCGGTGGTGATTGCGCCCACCGCCATGGTGGCGATGCCGGCGTCGATGCGCACCGCCTCGGCGAACTGGGCCTGGAACATGCGCCCGTAGACCGGATTTGAGGCTGGATCAGTCTGCCCGCTGGAGACATCGATCAGGTCGGCGCCGTGCGCCTTGAAGGCGCGCGCGATCGTCACCGCGTCCACCCAGGTGGTGCCACCGGGTATCCAGTCTGTGGCCGATATGCGCACACTCATGGGCTTTTCCTGCGGCCAGACCGCGCGCATCGCATCCCACACCTCGAGTGGCCAGCGCAGCCGGTTTTCCAGCGTCCCGCCATAGTCATCCTGGCGATGATTGGTGATCGGTGAAACAAACGAGGCCAGCAGATAGCCGTGCGCTGCATGCAGTTCGAGCATGTCGAATCCGCAGTCGATGGCGCGCCGCGCGCTGGCGACAAAGTCTGCGGTGATGCGCTGCATGTCGGCGCGCGTCATCTCACGCGGGAGCTGGTTGCCGGCATCATACGCAAGCGCCGACGGCGCTTGCAGCGGCCAGTTGCCTTCGGGCAGGGGATGATCCATCTTCTCCCAGCCGACCTGGGTCGAGCCCTTGCGACCGGCATGCCCCAGCTGCATGCAGATCTTCGCTTCCGTGTTGGCATGCACGAAATCGACCACCCGCTTCCAGCCGGCCACCTGCGCGTCGTCGTACAGGCCGGCGCAGCCCGGGGTGATGCGCGCATCCGCGGTCGGACAGGTCATCTCCGTAAACACCAGCCCGGCGCCACCGACCGCGCGCGCGCCATAGTGCACCAGATGCCAGTCGCCGGGCACACCATCCCTGGCCATGTATTGCGCCATCGGCGACACCACCACGCGATTGCGCAGTTGCATGCCGCGCAGACGATAAGGCGCGAACATCGGCGGCGCCCTGAAACCTGCGGGCAGCATTGCGCCTTGAGATTTGGCGACCTCCGCGTTCCACCAGTTTTCCAGCTCGGTCACGCTGGCGGCGTCGCGCATGCGCATGTTCTCGAAGGTGATCGCCTTGGAGCGGCTCATCATGCTGAAATTGAACTGCACCGGATCCATGTTCCAGAAGCGCCGCAGATTCTCGAACCACACCAGCGAAACATTGGCCGCATGCTGGATGCGATCGGCTTCCTCATGGCGTGTGGTTTCGTAGTCGACCAATGCCGCGCGCAGGTCGCGCGGATGGCGCAGCACCGATGCATGCAATGCGATCGCATCTTCCAACGCCAGCTTGGTGCCCGAGCCGATCGACCAGTGCGCGGTGTGCGCCGCATCCCCCAGCAGGACCACGTTCTCGTGACTCCACTTCTCGCACTTGATGGTCGGGAAGTTGCGCCAGAACGAACGGTTGCTCAGAAGCCGGTTGCCTTTGAGCACGTCGGCGAACACGGTCTCGCAATAGCGCGCTGTGCGCTCTTGGTCCTCGACGACCAGTCCCGCATTGCGAAATGCCTGGTCGGTGGTTTCGAGCACGAAGGTGCATTGCGGCGGATCGCCGGGCCGGGTGAACATGTAGGCATGCAGGTTCCAGATGCCGTGCTGGTTTTCCTTGAAGGCGTAGGTGAAACCGGGCAGCGACATGGTGGCGCCCAACCAGCAGAATTTGTTGCTGCGAAGGTCGGCACTGGGCTTGAAATGCTGCTTCCAACGCTCACGCACGGCGCTGTTGATGCCATCGGACCCGATCACCAGGTCGGCGGCCGCAGCCGCTTCGTCGACCTCTTTGGCGTCGCTGCTGTAGGCGATCTCGACACCCAATTCGGCCGCGCGCTTCTGCAGGATGTTGAGCAGCTTCAAGCGCAGCAGGCCGGAGAAGCCGTGGCCGCCCGACTTCATCACCCTGTCCTTGAAATGAACGTAAATGTCGTCCCAGTAGGCGAAGTTGGCGGCGATCTCGCGGTACGAAGGTTCGTCGGCCTGGCGCAGATTGGCCAGCGTCGCGTCGGACAGCACGATGCCGAAGCCGAAGGTGTCGTCGGCGCGATTGCGTTCCGCCACGCGGATCACCGCCTGCGGGAACGACTTCTTGATCAGGATCGCGCTATACAGGCCGGCGGGACCGCCACCCAGGATTTCGATTTTCATGGCCAATCCGGCTTTCTATGCTCGTCGCAAAAGATCCTGCACCAGCCGCGCCTTGATGATCTTGCGGGTCGGAGTGAGCGGCATGGCCGCGACAATTTCCAGACGCTCGGGCCACTTGAATTTGCTCAAGCCCGCATCCGCCAGATGGCGCTGCATGGCGGAGAAGTCTAGCGACAAACCCGGGCGCACGACCACGAAACAGCAGGCCCGCTCGCCCAGAACCGCGTCCGGGATCGGTGCCACCGCCACCTCGGCTACCGCCGCATGCTTCTGCAGAAGGGCTTCGACATCGGCCGGATTGAACTTGACGCCGCCACGGTTGATCAGGTCCTTGACCCTGCCGGTCAGGCGCAGGTTGCCATTCACATCCAGAGTCGCCAGATCGCCGCTGCGAAACCAGCCATCTGCAGCGAAAGCATCGTGCGTGGCCTCCTGGTTGTCAAGATAGCCTTGAAACAGCGACGGGCCGCGCATCTGCAGTTCGCCCTCTTCTCCCACCGGCAGCTCAAGGCCCGCGGCGTCGACGATGCGCAGTTCGGTGCCCGGCGATGCCCGCCCGGTGGTCTCGGTACGCACCGCCAGCGCATCACCCAGCCGCGTGTACGCGCCCGCCTGCAGCTCGGTCATGCCCCAAAGCTGCATGACCCGCCCCGCCCCGAGCAGGGGTTCAAGCGCGCGGCCAAGCGCGGGCGGCACCGCACTGCCGGAGATTTGCACATACCGAAAACAGCTCAGGTCGAGACCATCGAACAAACCGCCGTTCATGCAGGCGGCGATATGCGCGGGAGCGGTGAAGCCTATGCTTGGGCGCAATACGCGAATCGCCTCGGCGAAGGCGGGCGGGGAGAACACCGGCAGCAAGGCGATGGCGGCGCCGCTGGCCAGCGCCAGGTTGACCGTGAACAGACCGTACAAATGGGTAAACGGTGCCGCCGACAGCAAGGTGTCGTCGCAAGACACCGCCAATGCCTCGGCGGACAGTCGGGCATTGGCAAGGAAGTCCTGGTAGGCATGCGGCACCCCCTTGGGCGACGAGGTCGTGCCAGAGGTGTAGAGCAACAAAAACGCTTCCGAACCCTTGAGATTCGTGGGCGGCATCGAAGCTGGCTCAGACGCAGCAAGGCCGGCGAGCCCAAGCGCTCCCGGCGGTACGCCATCACCGGCGACGATTACCTGTCGCATCGCCGGCAGGCGCGGCTGCATCGCCAGGTAAGTGCTGGCCGTTGCCAGGTCGGCAGTGTCGCCCATGCAGATCACCGCCACCGCGCCGCCATGCTTGAGCAGCGCTTCGATGTCGGCGCCGCGATAGGCCATGTGCACGGTCTGCATCACCGCGCCGATGGCGGCAATCGCCAGATAGGCGAAGATGAATTGCGGGATATTTGGCAACTGCACCGCCACCACCTCACCGCGCTTCACGCCCAGGTGCTGCAGGGCGTTGGCCAGGCGCGCCACCCCGTCCCGAAGTTGCGCATGGGTCCAGCGTTGCTCCCCCAGGCGCAAGGCCAGGCGTTGACCGTGAACCGACGCATTGCGGGCCAGCCAGTCGCCCAGCACCTCGTCGTTCCACAAACCGGCGCTGCGATAAGCGGCGCTCTGCGCCGGGTCGAATTCGATTCGTATCTGCGCCATCGTCAGCCGCGAGTCGCCCGCGCCGGCTCGGCGCGGGCAAAGCCGTCAAACAAGTCGAGCATGCGTTCGAACCAGGACAGGAGCGTATCGTCGGCTTCGAGTACCGGCGCGGCATCGATGATGCGCGCCCATTGCAGCGGGCTCATCGCGATGTAATCGGCGTAGCAGGGAGCCGCGCCGCCCAGATAGGCCTGGCTGCGCAGGGTTGCGCGCAAGGGGTCGAGCGCGCGACCAAACGCCTTGAGCGAGGCTGCGCGCGCAGCCTGCATCTCCTCCAGCGTCTTGCCGAAGCCCTTCTCGAAACCAGCCCGCAAATGTGCGGCATCACCGGCGTCGACCATTTGCGTGACCGCCAATGCGCATGCAGGCGCCAAGGCCGCCATCCATTGCCGATCGGCGAGGGCATTGACAAACCGGCATAAACCGGCAGCACTGGCGCCGCCAAACAGGCTGGGCGTATCGGGAAAGGTGGCCTCAAGATACGCGGCGATCTTCCAGGAATCGAACACCACCGTTTCGCCATGGCGAAGGATCGGCACCTTGCCCTGCGCCGAGAAACCGATGGCCGCCTTGTCCGAGACCCGCACCGGCACCGATTCGAAGGCCAGGCCCTTATGGCGCAGCGCCATGCGTGTACGCCAGGAAAAGGAACTGTAGTGCGCACCGTCGGGCGCGCCTAGTTCATACAGAGTCAACATGAAGGACGGTTTCGGTAAGCTCGAGGAGTTGCGGCCAGAAGCCCGCGATTCGATGGCAATTGCCTGCCAATTACTTTAGGTCTAAACTATTTATATGTCAACAATCAGACGATCGCGCAAGGCGTGGAGGCACTCGTGAAAATCCTGCAACCCCCTGGCTGGGCCAAGCCGCGCGGCTATTCGAACGGTCTAGCCGCGCGTGGCACCCTTGTGATGATCGGCGGCCAGGTCGGCTGGGACCCGGTGGCCAGTGGCGCCGGCGGACAGGGTGTCTGGCATGCACGCGACTTCGCCGGGCAAACCCGGCAGGCCCTGGCCAACATCGTGGCCATCCTGGCCGAGGCTGGCGGCAAGCCCGAACACTTGGTCAGGCTTACCTGGTACGTGCTGGACCGCGACGAGTATGTAGCGGCGTGGCCGGCAGTCGGTGCTGCCTACAAGGAAATCATCGGTCGCCATTTCCCGCCGATGTCGGCCTTTGGCGTGACCGCACTGATTGAGCCCGAGGCAAGGCTGGAGATCGAAGCCACCGCAGTGGTGCCAGACCAATGAGAATTGCATAATTCATGACAAAAACATGCCTCTGGCTGTGCTGTCATGTTTTTGGGACCGATCAATAAGGCCCATTTTTGCCGTTTGGCTGGATCCGGGTGTACTGCGCTTGCGTTGGATTTCACCGGCCATCAAATGCGGCAAAGGGCAGGCAACCGCCTGCCGGCCGACACGCAACGCAGAGTGTCAACGCAGAGTGGCGAGCGCAAACCGGCGGTCTATAATCTTCGATCCTGAAAGTCCCATTTCCTCCGAGGCGCCGCATGCTTGCTCCGCAAAAAGTCAAAGCCCAATTCCAGTGGGACGACCCGCTGTTGCTCAATGACCAGCTAAGCGAAGATGAGCGCATGGTGCGCGATGCCGCCAACGACTATTGCCAGTCCAAACTCGCGCCGCGAATTCTCGAAGCGTTTCGCCATGAAAAGACCGACCCGGCGATTTTTCGTGAAATGGGCGAGATCGGCCTTCTGGGGCCGACGATTCCAACCGAATACGGCGGCCCGGGGCTCAATTATGTGGCCTATGGCCTGATCGCCCGCGAAGTCGAGCGCGTCGATTCCGGTTACCGCTCGATGATGAGCGTGCAGTCGTCGCTGGTGATGCTGCCGATTTTCGAATTCGGCTCCGAAGCCCAGCGCCAAAAATACCTGCCCAAACTGGCCAGCGGCGAGTGGATCGGCTGTTTCGGTCTGACCGAACCGAATCATGGCTCCGACCCGGGCTCGATGATCACCCGCGCCAAGAGCGTGCCCGGCGGTTTTTCGGTGACTGGCGCCAAGATGTGGATCTCCAACTCGCCTTTCGCCGATGTGTTCGTGGTGTGGGGGAAAAACGACGAAGGCCGCATTCGCGGCTTCATCCTGGAAAAAGGCATGAAAGGCCTGTCGGCCCCGGCCATCCACGGCAAATTCGGCCTGCGCGCCTCGCTCACCGGCGAAATCGTGATGGATGAAGTATTCGTGCCGGCGGAAAACGAATTGCCGAACGTGGAGGGCCTGAAGGGCCCGTTCACCTGCCTCAACTCGGCACGTTACGGCATCGCCTGGGGCGCCCTGGGTGCGGCCGAGGACTGCTGGCACCGGGCGCGCCAGTACGTGCTCGACCGCAAACAGTTCGGCCGCCCGCTGGCCGCCAACCAGCTGATCCAGAAAAAGCTGGCCGACATGCAGACCGAGATCACCCTGGGCCTGCAGGGCTGCATGCGCCTGGGTCGCATGAAGGATGAAGGCAGCGCGGCGCCCGAAATCACCTCGATCATGAAACGCAACTCATGCGGCAAGTCGCTCGACATCGCGCGCGTCGCGCGCGACATGCTGGGCGGCAACGGCATCTCCGACGAATACGGCATCATCCGCCACATGGTGAACCTCGAAGTGGTCAACACCTATGAGGGCACACATGACATTCATGCGCTGATTCTCGGGCGCGCGATGACCGGGATTCAGGCGTTTCAATAAGCAGGTGCCGTAGAGTACCTGCTAGCCGGCATCGCTTGTTACCGATGGCGCGCGGACTCCTGGACACCCACTCTCAAGTGGCGGGCGCTTGCCGATAGGTTCCGATTGTCTCCGCGATGGTCGAACTCAAGCGCCAGCCGGGGCCAACGCCTGCGCGCTGCGCCTGAGCGCCTCGATCAACAGGCGCGCCGCCGGGCTCAATGACCCGCGCCGCCGCCGCGTGATGCCGACCCGGCGCACCCAGGGGCTGCCGCTGACGTTGAGCGCCACCAGCTGCCCGGCCTGCTCCTCCCACCACATCAACTCGCGCGGAATGAAGGTGAGCATGTCGCTTTGCATCACCACCGCCTTCATCAGCACCGTCGAGGTGCTTTCGATCACCGGCTCTGGCGGTTCAAGTTCATGGGCGCGAAACAGATCGTCGAAAGCCACCCGCTCAAGCTCACGCCGGCGCGCGAGGATGAAGCTTTGCGCAAGCAAATCCAACGGTGCAACACTGCGCCGGCTTGCCAGCGGGTGGCCGCTACGCGCCACCACGGCGCCGGCCTCGTTGAACAACTGGTCATGTACGAGGTCGGCGTCCGTGGCGCGCTGCCGCCAGAAAAAGCTGAATCCGTCGATAATCCATAACCAATGGCAATGGAAATGGCATGCGTTGTTGTTGTAAGCCCACGCCGGCATTGCTATGGTGTGCGGCTCTGCCACGGCCTCGCCCGCCCCGGCATGCTCAAAAACCCTGAATAAGTCCTGGAATTCAGACCATCAAACAGATGTTCTTTTCAATTCAACCGGTTGCAAGAGCGGCTTTCGCAACCTGCGGACTCATTCAGTGCTTCCCTTACTCCAAGGAGAACTGATGCAACTCACCCCGGAAAAAATGGTCGAACCCGACCGCGTTCATCGTCTGGCGTATACCAGCCAGGAGGTCTTCGACCTTGAGATCAGCAACATCTTCGAGAAGGTCTGGGTGTATTGCGGCCACGAGTCGCAGGTAAAAAACACCGGCGACTACGCCACCCTGCAGATTGGCCGCCAGCCGATGGTGATGGTGCGCGGCAAGGATGCACAGGTGCGCGTGCTGTACAACCGCTGCCCGCACCGCGGCGTGCAGCTATGCGGTGGACTCAAGGGCAATACCGGCAACAATTTCGTCTGCTCGTATCACGCCTGGAGCTTTCATCTCGACGGCAAGCTCGAAAGCATGCCGCTGCAAAAAGGCTACGACGGCACGCGCCTGACGCGCGACAACCCGGATTGCCACATGAAGGCGGCACCTCGGGTTGCGTCTTACCGCGGCTTCGTGTTTGCCAGCCTGGCCGCCGGCGGCCCCTCGCTGCTTGAATTCCTGGGCGAGTCGAAGGTCGCCTTCGACGACATGTGCGACCGCGCGCCCGAGGGCGAAGTTGAAGTGGTGCCGGTGTGCCATCGCGTGGTGCAGCACTCGAACTGGAAGTTCTTCATGGAAAACCAGCTCGATTCCCTGCACCCTTCAGTGACCCACCAATCCACCGGTGTGGCCGCCGGGCGCATCGAAAAGCAGATCGCCGCCAATGGCGGCAAGGCGCCGCTGTATTACCACTACCTCTCGACCTTCGCCTCCTCGTTCGAACAATGGGATGGCGTACAAACCATCAACTTCCCGCGCGGCCACGGCGTGCTCAAGGCCTACATGGGACTGCGCCCACAGGACCCGGAGACCAAGGCCTATGAAAAGCTGATGGTAAAGGCCTACGGCCGCGAGAAGACGGAGGAGTATCTGTCGCGCTCGATCCACCATGTGCTGGTGTATCCCTACCTGTCGGTGCAGTCGCCGCTGCAGCAACTGCGCGTGCTGCGCCCACTGGCGCCCAACAAGACGCTGTCGGAGATCTGGCATTTCCGCCTGAAAGGCGCGCCCGAGGCGATTTATCGACGCTCGCTCTGGTACTACAACCTGGTCAATTCACCGGCCACCATGATCAACGCCGACGATCTGGAAAACTGGACCAAGGGCCAATGGGGGCTTGAATCGACCGGCCTTAACTGGGTCAGCTTTCATCGCGAATTCGGGCGCGACACCATCGACAACGGCGTGACCTACTCGAACAAAGGCACCTCCGAAGGCGTGATGCGCAGCCAGTTCAAGGCCTGGGTCGAATATTTGGCGGAGGCAAAATAATGGCCAGCAAAAAAACGACGGCGAAAAAGAACGCAGGCAAAAGCACGCGCAGGCCCTCCGGCAATACAGGAACCCCTGTGAAAAAAGCCGCAGCCCGCCCCTTGTTGAAAAAAGCGCTTGCCGGCAGCCTGGTGATTCGCGCCGGCGCCTCCGCCAGAAAAACCGGTGCGCAATCGATCGCACCGGATCACTCGCCCCGCGCAGCCCCTGGCGCGCTGACCGCGCCGCGTGCGCTCAAGGCAGTTGCCACCAGTGGTGATCTGCAAGATCGAATCGAACAGTTCCTGTTCCGTCAGTCGGAGCTTCTCGACAACAAATTGTGGCAGGACTACATCGACCTGTTCGCCGACGACGGCGTCTACTGGATGCCGGCGCTGCCGGAGCAGACCGAGTGGGAGGGTTCCGCCTCGATCTTTGCCGAGGACAAGCTGCTGATGAGCGTGCGCATGGGCCGCGTGACACACCCGAACGCCTGGTCGCAGGCGCCGATGTGGGCCACCAACCATGTGGTCGGCAATGTCGTCATTGAGTCTGAAACGGGCAAGGAAGTGGTGGTGCGCTCACGCTTCCACATGATGGAACTGCGACGCGACAACATGCGCCACTTCGGCGGCACCTATCGGCATACGCTTGTCAAACATGGTGGCGGCTTTCGCATCAAGCTGCAGCGGGTCGACTTGTTCAATGGTCAGGCGCCGTTCGATTACGTGCTGCAGGTCTGGGTGTAGTCGCATGCCATCGCCTGGGTCAGCGCGTGGAAGTGCCATTCGAAGGCGTTGAGCTGCAGTACAACCTGCATCTCCTGCCCGGCAAGCCGAAGGCGCCGGTGGTTATCTTCATTCCCGGCTGCGACTTGACCAAGGAAATGTACCCCGATCCGCGCGTGGTCCATGCCCATCATCGCGGCATGCATCCGATGGTGACGGATGGTCCCGGCCAGGACACCGGCAACCTGCGCAACATCAAGCTCACCCACGACACCTTCTCGCCGCGTTACAAGCAGCCATTCGGCTGCCTGACCGGCGCCGAGTCGGAAGCCGCGCTCGACACCATCGTCAGCAAGATGACGGTCGCCGGCCGTGAGAGCAGCATCAAATGCCCGGTGATGCTGACCGTGGGCGAATACGATGCTCGCAGTCCGACCGAAATGATCTACGAGTTCTACGACAAGATCAGTGCGCCCGAGGAACTATGGGTCTACGAAGACAACTACCACCAGACCCGCCTGTTCGATGGCGACCCGAATCGCGCCGACATCCACATGATGGGCATGGACTGGCTGCGCGATGCGCTCGACGGCAAGTTCAAGGCCGGCTATGCGCGCAAGGTGTATGTGCGTTCGGGTGGTGGTGGACCGAATGGCAGGCAGGGTGAAGGCCAGGACTCGATGCACTGGTGGGACAAGTAGGCGCTGCCTATTCGGTAGTCTCGATCGGCATCCTGTCGCGGCGTTTGTCAGCGCATTGCGCGCCCGTGCACTGACAAACCTGCATCGGCTGTGAATCTGCCGCGCCCGCCCCCTGCCTGCGCTGCTTGAAGCCGCCGTTCACGAGACGAACCCGCGACCTACCAGGGCAGGATCTGATTCTGCTAATTGACATCGCCTGCCTGACGGTGGCGATCACATGCCAGCGGCGACGGATATATTCCGCGGCCAGCGCCAGGCCGAGGCCGCGCGTGGCACCCACAATCAACGCGGTCTTTTTGTGTGACTTTTCGGTCATCACTGCATCTCTTCGCGCAGCAAATCGAGATGCTCGAATAGAGAACGGTCGGTCACCAGAAAAAGATCGGCATCCGCGCTGGCGGCGGTGTGACTGGCCCAGGCCCAGTGCGGAATGGTGAACACGTCGTGCTTTTCCCACGCAATGCTGGTGTCACCGACTTTGCTGCGGCCGGCGCCTTCGACCACCAGACAGATGGTGTTCCAGGTGGTGCGGCGCGCGCGCGTTGCCGCACCTGCGGCCAGGCGCATCGCGTAGCAGTCCAGGCTCGGCATCACCGCGCCGCCGGTGGCCGGGTTGGTATAGCGCAACAGCTTCGCACCGTCCGCGGCGGCAGGCGCGGCATCGAGCATTGCGCGGGTCAGCGCACCGGGATAGTGGTACTTCGGTGACTGCGCGACCGCGCTCGGGCCTGCCGCACCGACCGCCGCCAACCCTGCCGCCGCCCACAGACGTTCTTCGCCTGCGTCGACCTTCCAGAAATCTGCATCCGAGCGCGAGCCGGGTTCAAAGAAATTGGCGTCCAGGTTGCCGACCAGGGGAATGTTGGCGGCGTCGAACCAGACCGTGCGCGCCTCAGAGGCATTGATGTGCCCATGCCAGCACAGCGGCGGGGTCAGCACCAGGTCGCCAGGCGCCATCGCGCAGCGGCGGCCGTTGACAATCGTGTAGGCACCCTCGGCGCGGGTGGAAAAGCGGATCGCCGAGGCGGTGTGCCGGTGCGGCACCGCATGGTCGCCCGGATTGAGCACCGTAAACGCCGCCAGGAGGTTGCTGGTGGTTTGCGTCGCGCCATTGAACGCGGGGTGGGCCATGATGATGGCGCGCCGCTCGACATCCTCGATCGGCACCTCGGTGGCGGCGCGGGCGACGAATGGCTCGAAATCACGCCAGCGCCACAGCGCAGCGGAGTCGGGCGCTGCGGGCGCAATCGGGGTGATGCGCTTGTAGCGGTCCCACAGGGGGTGATAGCGCGCCGCTTCAAGTGCGGCGATCAGGGCGGCGTCGGGGCGTGGCGGTGGGGCAGGGACGGCATTCATTGACTTGCTCCTCTTTGGGTCCGGCACGGGGCGCCAAACGGATTGCGGCTCGGGTCAGACCGGTGGATGACACGTCATGAACATTCGAGCACTGGACCTTGCAACGCTGACGGAACAGCTTACAACAACCGTTGCCGGCCACCAACCCGGCAGCGAACCCGCAGGGCGCATTACGGTTTGTGTCCGGCGTCACCGCCGCCTTGCAGCCCAGGTGACCCTAGTGCCAATCAAGGTAGTATTGCCAGCTACGCGTCCACGTGGAGCCCTGACCTTGGCATCACTGACCATTCAGATGCCTGCCATGACCATCCGCGACGACGAACGCACCTTCTTTGCCGGACTCGGTGAGCGCGTGCCGAGGCTGCGCGAGGCGGGCGTCATCACGCAATTTCAACTGGCCCCTAGCGTTGGGGGTGTCGCAACAGACGGTGCAGACCTACGACGTGGGGCAGCGGCGTATTCCGGTGCCCACGCTGCGGCTGCTGGCGAAGACGCTTCCCGTGTCGCGCGATGAGTTGATGGCCGAAGGCGAACACGCGCCGCGCAACTGCGGCCCGCGCCGCCGGTTCAGCGGCAGTTGGAGCATATCAGCGCGCAACCGCAGCCCAAGCAGCGTGCGGTGATGGAAGTGATCGAGGCCTTGCTCGCGAAGCAGGGCCGCCGAGGAAAGGATCAGCGATGAACACGGTGATATTCGAGCATGTGCCGGTAGCCGAGCTGCCGGAGAAATGGCGCGCCAAGCTCGCCAAGGCCGGCGACACTCTGGTGACAGTACGGATCGAGGAAGAACCCCTGGTGGCCGAGGCCTTCGCCGACGATCCGCTGTTCGGCATGTGGCGCGATCGCGAGGACATGGCCGACGTGGCCGGCTACGTACGCAAGCTGCGCGCCTCGCGGTTCAACGACGACGGCTCAAGGCTTGAGTGAAGCACTAGGGATGGTGGCTCAAGAGCCTGCGCCGATGCTGATCGACTCCGATGTGCTGGTTTGGCTCACGCGCGGACATGTGGGCGCGGCCCAGCGGCTGCATGCACTGCCCGCCTGGCGCATCTCAGTGGTGACCTATATCGAGCTGGCCCAAGGCTGCCGCGACAAGGCCGATCTGGCGCGGCTAAAGAGGGGGCTGGCCGCGCGCAATACCGAGATCGTGCCGATCACGCCGGCCATCAGCGAGCGCGCGGCCCGGTTGATCGACCACTTGGCGTTGTCGCACGGTATGCGCCTGGCAGATGCGCTCATCGGCGCCACCGCCATCGAGCTCAAGGCCACCCTTATCACCGCGAACGTCAAGCACTTCGGGGTGGTCGGGGAACTGACTATCGAGACATTCGAACCCTGAGCCGTACTGCAGCGCCAAGAGGCACTGCATCCATGTCGGAAGCCAGCTTCGTTGATCAAGCTGTGGATACCTGCGGGCGCCGGGTTTTGCGCACCGTCCCTTGAGCGACGCAGCCTCAAGCTTGTGCCGCAGGCGTCAACCCCGCTTGTCTACGAACCGCGGCGCCTTGATGGATGCCTCGAACTCGCGCGCCAGCGTACCCGGCGGCAGCAATTCCAGCTCCGGGGTCAGCTCGAAGCGCTGCTTCACCGCCCCACGCAGCGCCAGCGCCGCCGCCGCACCATCGACGTCACGCCGGGTCTCGATCGACACCTTGAACATATCCAGGCCTTGCGGCGTTGCATGCAGTTCGGCCTTGAAATCGTTGATCCTTGGGTCGCTGAAAATGAAATCCTCGAATTCGGCGTGGTTGATGTTGATGCCGCGCACCTTGAAAAACCCCAGCGTGCGGTGCGCATGCTTGAGGCACGGAAACACTGAAAACGGGTTGGCTGCATCGGGCACTGCGGCGTGCATGGTCACAAGATCGCCAGAATTCCAGCGCAGGAAAGGTGTGACGTTGTTGGTGAACATGGGCGTGACCACCAGCACGCCCACCTCGCCCTCGGCCACTGGCTGATAGGTGACGGGATCAAGCACCTCGATGCAATGCAGGTCGGTCCAGACCCGGAAACCCTGCGCGGGGCCATCCATGTCCTCGCAGCCCATCATGCCGGCCTCGGTCATGCCGAAGGTGTCGCGCACGCGCGCGCCCCAGGCGCGTTCCAGCTTGGCGCGCTTGGCCTCCGACAGCGGCTCGGCCGAGCACATGATGGTCGTCACGCTGTTGCCTGCCAGGCTCAGGCCCTGCGCGTCGGCCAGGTTGGCCAGGTGCAGGCCGTAGCTGGACATGCCCATCCACAGGGTTGGGCGCAACCGCTCGATCAGTTCGAGCTGCAAACCGGAAGGCGTGGTGGTGCCGGCGCCGGCCCAATTCACACCCAGGCCCCAGGTCTGGGCACTGCGCGCCAGCATCTGGCCGACCGGATGAATCCCCAATGGAAACGAGCAATGCGCGCGTTCGCCGGGCGCGAGCCCCAGGCAGTCGTAGAGACGGCCGAAGCTGACCATCGCGTGGTGCATGTCTTCCTGATTGCGCGGGTAAAACAAGGGGCGCCCGGTGGAACCGCCGGAGCGCCAGAATTCGCTCAACCCCGCGGCAGGCAGGCAAAACTCGTTGTAGAACTGCGCGTCGGTGAGGGCACGCAGCATGTCCTTGTCGAGTATCGGCAAGCGCGCCCACTCGGCCGGGTCGTCCAGGCGGTTGATGTCCACATGCGCAAGCCTGTCCTTGAAGTAGGGCGCGCGCCGCGCCTGCAGCACGGCGCGGCGCTTGCCTGCGCTCTGGATCGCGGCGATCGCGCCGACGCTGGCCGGCAGCGGGCGGCGCAGCGCGGGTCTCATGGCTTGGCGCCGATCCAGCGCTGCTGCCGGGCGTACGCGCCGCTGTCGCCCGCAGCTTCGGCCGTCGCGATCGCCGCCAATCGCGCAGTTTTCTCCGGCGTAGCTTCCGGTATGTGCTCAAGCGCATCCTTGAGCATGGTTTCATAGTCGGCGCCTACCGGGCAGACGTCGGCGCAGCGCCTGCAACCTGTCACCACACCCGAGCCACGCAGGATGCTTTGCCACAAATTGAACTGCGTTTCCGAGCGCAGCTTCTCCTTCTTGCGCGCCGGGTCCGGCTCTTCGATGATGTCGATCACGTGCCTTGCCAATTGCGCGAAGCCGTGCGGCGACCGGTGCGTGTCGCAAGCCGGCCAGTCGCGCTCCCAGTGGCGCACCGCATCTGCCGGGCATACCGTCAGGCAACGTCCGCAGGCCGGCCCGTGGCACAAGGCCGTGGCCATCGGCGCATCGCATTCGACATCAAGCGAACACAGCACCGCGGTCAGCACCACGCGCGGGCCGTATTCGCGGGTCAGCAGTTGCAGGTTCAGCCCGAGCGTGCCCAAGCCGGCCTCGACGGCCGCATGCGGCAGCGAGAGGATGGTGGTCTGGTGCTGCGACGGGTCATCCTGGTAGCGCCACGGATCGACATGCGAAGGCGGAATGATGATTGCCGGGTAGCCTTGGTCTTCCAGCCAATACACCAGGTTGAGCGAGGTTTCCTCGAGCATGGTGAGCGCCAGTTCATCGTTGTAGTACTTGTGACGGTCGCTCCAGCCGGGAATCCGCGCCACACCGCTGTTGAGACGCTTGGCAAGCACGATCACCCGCCCGCCATCAAGCTCCGTGATATCGGACGGACGGCGCGGATCGGCCGGGTCCGGCGGGTGCATCTCGAGCGCGGCGCCATCGGCAATGCCCACCAGCGAGGCGCCCAGTTCGCGCGCCTTGGCCTTGACTTGCGCTGCGGTCAGCGGTGTCCTGGTAATGGCGACCATCAGATCTTCTCCCCGGGCTCGGCTGCGGTGCCGGCAATTGCCGCCTCGCGCTCGCGCTGGGCCTGCTTGAACGCCTGCAACTGCCTGGCCACGATGCCCTGATATCCATCTTCACCGACCCAGCGGCGATTCCAGTCGGACAGCCCCGGCAGGTCGTTCGCGCCGCCGTCATGCGCAACACGCGCCACCTTGTACTTTTTGGCCAGCGTGACTTTCTCCGGCGTTTTCTCCGGAATCACTTTTTGCGCGTCGGCCAGATGGGCGTGGTAGTCGTTGCCGACCGGGCACACCGCAAGACAACGCGGGCAGTCTCCGAACGAACCCACCACCCGCAGCAGGCCCTGCCAGAATCCGAACAGGTCGCGCGAGACCACCATGCTCTTTTTCGCAGCATGGTCTGCGTCGATAAACTTCTCGAAGAATTTGGCAATCTGGCCAAAGCCGAATTCCTGCGCCTCCGTGGCGCAGGCGCGCTTGTCGATGCCCCACTGCAGCACCGCGTCGGCCGGGCAGGAATGCAGGCAGCGGCTGCAGGATTCGCCGATGCACACCTGCTCGGTGATGCGCGCGTCCGCTTCGAGCTCCAGCTCTGTGAGAATGCCGGTCAGGTAAATGCGCGGGCCGAATTCCGGCGTGAGGATATTGACTTCCAGCCCTAGCGTGCCGAGCCCGGCTTCCACCCCCAGGTGGCGCGTCGAGAGCCGTCCATAACTCGCCCGCTTGTAGGTCCACTCGGTTTCCTGCGCGGCGGTCACAAGGCTCGGATGCCCGGCCTCCTCCAGCTCATCGGCCAGCCGGTATGCCACACGGTCCATCTTGCGCAGCACCAGCATGTCCATGTATTGCACCGGAATATTGCTCTTGCAGCGAAACGCGCCGGTCGGGATGCGCTGCACCAGCACGATCACGCTTTTGCATCGCGGCGAAATGCGATCGGGCGTCTGCGGCCAGCGTGGGTCGGGCGGAAAGGCGTTGAGAGTGGCGGCACTGGCGATGCCCACCAGATCCGCCCCCAGGGCGAGGGCGCGCGCCTTGACGTGCGCGGCGTTCATTTGGGCGATTTCAGGATGATCTGACATCTTTGGAGTGTACCCTTGCAAAGTTGCCCGGCGGTGGGTTCGCCTGAATTCTGCCGGACTTTGCTACAGTCCGGGTCGGATCCATGCTGACTCGGCTCCTGCCGTTGTTTCTTCAAAAGGAAATTTCATGAAACGATCATTCGCGCTTGCCCTCATCGCCACCTTGACTGGCGCGCTGGCGCCGGCTACGTCTGCGTTGGCCGCCGACCAATTGCGCATCGGCTTCCTGTCGACCCTCTCGGGACCCGGCGGCGCGATCGGCATCGATATTCGCGATGGCTTCAACCTCGCCGTCAAGACCAATGGCGGCAAGCTGGGCGGGATCGGCCTCGACCTGCAGATCGTCGACGACCAGCTCAAACCGGATGTGGCCAAGCAGGCGGTCGACCGCATGCTGCAGCAGCAAAAGCCGCACATCATCACCGGGATGGTGTTCACCAACGTGCTGTTGCCGGTGGCGCCGACCATCCTGGAAAGCAAGACCTTCTACATCAGCCCCAACACCGGGCCCAACGACTACGCCGGCGCGAAGTGCAACCCCTACTTTTTCGTCTCGTCCTGGCAAAGCGAGGACATTCCCGGCGCCATGGGCAAATTTGTCAGCGAGCGCGGGGTCAAGAGCATCTACCTGATCGGTGCCAATTATCCGGGCGGGCGCGAAAACATTTCTGGCTTCAAGCGCTTCTACAAGGGCAATGTGGTCGACGAGATCTACACACCGATGAACCAGCTCGACTTTTCGGTCGATCTTGCCAACATGCAGGCCAGGAAGCCCGAAGCGGTGTTCATCTTCCTGCCCGGCGGCATGGGCATCAACTTCATCAAACAGTTTTCGGCAGCCGGCCTGGGCAAGAATATCCAGCTATTCGTGCCCGGCTACTCGGCTGACGAAGACACCATCAAGGCGGTTGGCGAGTCGCTTCTTGGCACGGTCAATACCTCATTCTGGGCCCATGACATGGACAACCCGGCGAACAAACGCTTCGTAGCCGACTTTGAGAAGACCTACGGACGCCTGCCCACGATGTATGCGGCGCAGGGTTACGACACGGCCATGCTGATCGATTCGGCCGTGAAACGCGTCAAGGGCCGGGTTGAAGACAAGGAAGCATTCCGCAAGGCTCTGCAGGCGGCGGATTTCAAGTCGGTGCGCGGTTCGTTCAAGTTCAACAAGAACCAGTTCCCGATCCAGGATTACTACCTGCGGGTGGTGCGCAAGGATGACAAGGGCCGCATCACCAACCGCCTGATGGGCAAGATCCTGACCGATCATCAGGACTCGTTCGTCAGCCAATGCAAGATGCCCTCTTGAGTGCAGCACAACCACACCCCGAGCATTACCGGAGAAAAAGCAAATGTTCAAACCCGTGAAACTGGCCGCCGGCGCGATTCTCGCCGCATCCTGCATGAACGCCATGGCGCAGGAAGTTACCTTGCGCATGGTCAGCGCATTCCCCGAGAACAGCCACTATGTGAAGCACTTGGAGAAGTGGATCACCAAGATCAACGCCGAGGGCAAAGGCAACCTGCAGATCAATTTCATCGGCGGCCCGAAAGCGATTCCGACCTTCGAAGTGGGCAACGCGGTGAAGACCGGTGTGGTCGATCTGGGCTTTTCAACCGGTTCCTTCTACACCAACGTGATGCCGGAAGCCGACTTTCTCAAGCTCACGCAAATCGGCATCGCCGAACAGCGCAGGAACGGCGCCTTCACGGCGATCAACGAGGTGTGGAACAAAAAGGCCAACATGATGTACCTGGGACGCGTGGTCGAGAACCAGCCGTTTCACGTGTACCTCACCAAGAAGGTCGACAAGCCGGACCTGACCGGCCTGAAAATCCGCATCACGCCGGTGTACCGCGATTTTTTCTCGGCGCTTGGCGCAAACGTGGTCACCACGCCGCCGGGCGAGGTCTACACCGCTCTCGAGCGTGGCGTGGTTGACGGCTACGGCTGGCCGATCGGCGGCATTTTCGACCTCAACTGGCAGGAAAAAACCAAGTTCCGCATCGACCCCGGCTTCTATGACGCGGAAGTGTCGATCGTGATGAACCTGGACAAGTTCAAGGGCCTGAAACCCAACCAGCGGGCCTATCTGGAAAAGCAGATCCTGGCGCTGGAAGCGCAGAACCCTACGGTCTGGAAAAGTTACGCCAGCGAAGAAACCGCGCGCCAGGACAAGGCCGGCATCCAGGTGATCAAGTTCGATGCCGCCGGCACCAAGAAATACATCGATACCGCCTATGACACCGGCTGGGCCAGCGCCTACAAGGCAAACGCCGAATTCGCCAAGAAGCTCAAGACACTGACCTCGAAGTAAGGGCGCCGCGTGCAGGCTTTCGACCGCGCCTATTGCGGCCTGCTCAATGCCTTCGCGGTCGCAGCCAGCCTGCTGCTGTTGGCAATGATGCTGATCATCTGCGGCGACGTCTTCACCCGCAACGTGGTGCTGCCCGGCCTGCCGCGCGGGCTTGCATGGAGCAACGAGATCTCGGAGCTGATGCTCTACCTGATCACCATGTTCGCCGCGCCCTGGCTGCTGCGCGAAGGGCGCCACATCCGCGTCGACATCCTCTTGCGCGCGTTGCCGAAGTCGTGGGCCTATGTCTGCGAATGGATCGGCGACCTGACCGGGCTTGCCTGTTGTCTGGGAATGCTCTGGTACGGCATTGCCGTTACCCTAAAGAGCTTCCAGGATGGCGCGCAGTCGATCAAGACCCTGGTCATGCCCGAGTGGTGGCTGATGGCGCCCCTGCCGGTTTGCTTTGCGCTCCTGGCCATCGAGTTTGTGTTGCGCATGCGCCGGCTGGCGCTAAGTGACAAGGGGCCGCGGGATGACGCGGTGAGTGCGGCGTGATGAATCCGCATGCCAAGAAGACGCCGAGCAAGTCCCTGGAAGAGTGCGCGACAGGTAAGCGTTTTCGATTGCTGCCGATGGCGAGCGCCAGTCACCTGCGTCTGGTCACCAATCCCGGGATATTCGCCAGCGCCGCTGCCATCTCGAAAGGGATCGATTTAATCGACTCGCTACTGGCCGTGCCTGAGCTCGACATACCCGAACCTGGCAATGCGTGGCCCCTGCTGCGCCAGTGGTGTCGCGACAAGAACCCGCAAGCCGACATGCTGCCCGACGCCTGGCTGGCGGCCACATGAGCTGGGGCGCCGCAGCCTGGCTGATGCTGGGCGGCTCCACCGTGCTGTTGTTCCTGGGCCTGCCGGTAGCCTTTTCGTTTCTGGTGATCAACCTGATCGGCGCCTACCTCTGGCTTGGCGGCGAACCGGGTCTGGCACAACTGGCGCGCAACAGCGTCAATTCAGTGATGAGCTTTGCGCTTACGCCGATTCCGCTGTTCGTGCTGATGGGCGAGGTGCTGTTCCATACCGGCCTTGCTGTCAAGGTGATCGACGGCATCGAGCGTCTTATCCGCCAGGTGCCCGGGCGCCTGGCGGTGGTGGCCGTGGTGGCCGGTACGGTGTTCTCGGCAATCTCCGGTTCGACCATTGCCACCACCGCGATGCTCGGTTCGCTGATGGTGCCGGTGATGCTGGCACGCGGCTACCACCCGACGCTTGCCACCGGGCCTGTGATGGCCATCGGCGCGGTCGACATGCTGATCCCGCCGTCGGCTCTGACCGTGCTCCTGGGCTCGCTGTCGGGCATCTCGATTTCGAAGCTGCTGGTAGGCGGCGTGGTGCCGGGCATGCTGCTCTCGGTCGCCTTCATCACCTACATCATCGTGCGGGTCAGGATGAACCCCGCCCTGGCGCCTAATTCCGCCCTCGTCGAATACCACGGCTTCGAGCGCTTCAAGCCCTTTCTCATGTACGTGCTGCCGCTGGTATCGATCTTCGGCGTGGTGGTCGGCACCATGGTGGGCGGCTGGGGAACCCCAACCGAATCGGCTGCCGTCGGCGCCTTCGCCACCGTGCTGTTCGCCATGGCCTACCGCTCGCTGACGTCGTCCATTCTGCTCAAGTCGCTCAAGGGCACCGTCGCGATCTCGGCGATGATCCTCTTCATCATCGTCGGTGCCACCACCTTCGCGCAGATCCTGTCGTTTTCCGGGGCTTCCAACGGCCTGGCACAGGCGATCACCGGCACCGGCCTGGCGCCGGCGGCGGTGGTGGCCGGCATGATGCTGATCCTGATTTTCCTCGGGATTTTCGTCGATCAGGTCAGCATGATGATGATCACCCTGCCGATCTTCATGCCGGTGGTGCAGGCACTCAACATCGATCTGGTGTGGTTCGGCGTGATGTTCCTGATCTGCATGCAACTGGGCCTGTTGCTGCCGCCGCACGGCCTGTTGCTGATGACCATGAAGGGCGTGGCGCCACCGCAGGTGACCATGTTGCACATCTTCCAGGCGGTGGTGCCATATGTGGTCATGAGCCTGATTCTGCTGATGCTGGTGTTCTTCGTGCCGGCGGTGGCGACCTGGCTGCCGGCCTTGATCGGGTAGATGGAGTCATCAGAGCAAACGCTGACGCGTTCCTGCGGCCGCCCTCCCTGCAAGGGTGCGCGGCGATCCCAAGCACAATGCGGCAACTGCTTTTCGCTGAGATACTTCGATTCTCGCGAGTCCCCACACTTTTCGGAGCATCTTCGCAATGACCGCCACGCCGATCAAGGTCATGACCTCACTGGCCACCAGGGAATTTCTTGTCCAATACCTTGCGCAATACCA
>CAYYFR010000078.1:0-2501 GCA_964470865.1 uncultured Burkholderiales bacterium
CCAGGCACGCCGTCAGCACCCCTTGGTCGGAGCCGTTGCCCGCATAGGTGCGGTACAGCAAGGGGACCTGTTCCTTCTCGCTCACCAGCACGCCCAGCCCAACCACCCGCAGGTCGCTGCGCTTGCTCTTGGCGTGCCCCCGTCGCGCCAGTTTCCCCGGCGTAAGGGTCGCGATGTGAGTGTCGAAATTGGTGGTGTCGAACGCCAGCACATCGGTCGACAGATCGAATCGCGCCACTGCCGCCTTGGCCACGGCGATCTGCACCTGCTCCAACTGCTCTTCGGTGACTTGCTGCGCCACGCGATGAAATGCCTGGCCACTGAAGGCCGACACCGGCAGGCAGGACACGCGCGCCGCGCTGGTTTCCAGAAACTCCGCCAGGTCGCACTTCGGCCCCGGTGCGCAGGCGCGTTGGATCGCCACGCTCACCACCAGTTCGCCTACCGAGGGACCGTTCTTTGCCCCGAGGTCGCTGGCTAGGCGCCGGTTCTCGTTTGATCCTGCGCCTCGATGAATGCGCGACGAAAAGCCATGGGCTGCGAAATCCCGGGAATCGGTGCCTGCGGGTCTCCGGCGCCAGCGATGACGAGTGTTCCATAGTTGAAAATTCGACCAAGGATCCCTTGGTCAACCTGAATACTCTCGACCTTGTTGATATTGATCTCCACGGTTCGACGGCTGATAAAACCGAACTTCGCGATGACACGCTTGCTCGTGATGGCAAGCTCGGTGGTCTTGTAACGGACATAGGCCATGATCAGGAAGATCAGGCCAAGACCAAATGCTGGCAGCAGGATCACGCCAAGGCCAAACAGATGCGCCAGCGACCACAGGCTGATGTGCCCGACGTGGACAATCTTCTCGTCCTTGACCAACGCACCTTCGACGTAACTCGTCATTCCGCTTTCCTTCATTGATTCAATTGCGCAAGTCTAGCGCGCGGACGTGCGGCCCGTGGCCACCGTCGAAGCTGAGCTCGCGTCAATCGGCGCCGAAGGCTCGTGTTGACGCCCCACTCTAGTGCCGGCTTTGCAACATTCGAACTGCTGCAAAGCCCCAACCTGCCCAGTGGTGAAGCCGCCGCCACGCACGATGCCGCCGAGTGTAAACGCGTTGACGCGCTTATGTCATGCGAGCGTCAGGATACGCATACAACTGCCTGTCGACCGCAAAACAATGCCGCGCGCTGTTCCGCGTGCCTTCGTTTCAGTTGTCCCGGAATCTCAGGCGCCTCGCCATCGCGCGACTCGACATTAACGACCGGCACGGCTACCCGGGCTTCGAGGACATGGTGGCGCCGCAGGGCAAGGTCAATGGCGTCAAGTACGAAGGTTCATACGAGCTCGTCGCCACCGCGATCATGCGCAACCGCTCACCAGCCCTGAAGCTGGCGAAGTCGAGGCATTGGCCCGGCCTGACCATGCTGGAGAAATTCGCTCGTGAGCATTGCGACATCTCCAAACCGACCGAAGTGATCGAGGCGGTGTGGACGACGCATCAAGCTACCGCCTCGTGATTGAAGGAGCAGCCTGGAAACCGCTTCGTGCGATTCTCGAGGCTTTGGTTGTGGCGCTGCGGCAGATGCGGGTACCCTTCGTGCAATGCCTAGAACTACCAATGCCTCCACCTGCATCTACGGCGTCGACTTCACCAGCGCACCATCACGCACCAAGCGCATCGTCATCGCTGCCGGGCATTTGACGCAAGCTTCTTTTGCGCTCGAAAGCCTCGAATCCCTGACCGACTGGCATGCATTCGATGCCTGGCTCGCGCAGCCGGGTCCGTGGGTCGCCGGCTTCGATTTGCCCTTTGGCTTGCCGCGCGAACTCGTTGCGACACTGGATTGGCCGACACAGTGGCGGCCGCTGATGCAGCACTACGCGGCGCTGTCGCGAGTGGAAATTCGCGCCGCCTTCAAGGCGTTTTGCGACGCGCGACCGGCGCGGGCGAAGTTCGCGCATCGCGCTTGCGACATTCCGACGGGGTCGAGCCCTTCGATGAAATGGGTCAACCCGCCGGTGGCGTGGATGCTGCATGCGGGGGTGCCGCGGCTGATCGCCGCTGGTGTGCATATTCCAGTGCTGTGTGAAGGCGACCGTGCACGGGTGGCGCTGGAGGCTTACCCTGGCTTCGTCGCGCGCGCGCTGATCGGACGCGAGTCTTACAAGAGTGACGATCGGGCCAGGCAAACGCCGGCGCGGCGCGGCGCCAGACAGCGCATTGTCGGTGCGCTCGAAGCGGGCGAGTGCGAGTGGCTGCCGCGACTGGCCTTGCCGGCGCGGCTTGCGCGCACCTGCATCGATGACGCCAGCGGCGACAGCCTCGACGCGGTCTTGTGCGCTTTGCAGGCGGCCTGGGGACAACTGCGCCGCGATCACAATTTCGGCCTGCCGCCAGACACCGATGCGCTCGAAGGCTGGATCGTCGGGGTGCCGCGCGCCGCCTAAGGAAACACTGAACAAGTCCGTAGGTCGCGAAAGTCGCTGTTGCAAGATGTTGA
>CAYYFR010000078.1:2601-24508 GCA_964470865.1 uncultured Burkholderiales bacterium
TCGAAGAGGTTCTTCGTTCGAGAATCCGCATTCCAGGGACTTGCTCAGCGTTTTCCCAAGGAAACACTGAACAAGTCCGTAGGTCGCGAAAGTCGCTGTTGCAAGATGTTGAATCGAAGAGGTTCTTCGTTCGAGAATCCGCATTCCAGGGACTTGCTCAGCGTTTTCATAAAGGCTGGCCACGCTGGCGGCCGGTATCATGCGCGGCATGGACCCCTCTCTCATCGCCGCTTTCAAGACCGTATTCGTGGTGGTGGCCGCCTTGCTGCCGATCCTTGATCCGCCGGGCGCGGTGCAGATCCTGTGGAACGGCATGGCGGAATTGCTCGAGCCATGGAAGGCCGTGCGGCGCTAGGCGGATGCGACGCAGCAGCAAAGGCCACGGCCTGCCACCGGAAATCGCGGCGCTCGACCATCTGGGCAAGCAGCTCGATCGCAAGCGCGCGCAGGAGGCGCGCGCGACGCGTCTGTTACGCGCACAGCAGGCGCCGCTGGATTTTCATGCGCCCCTGGCCCGAGCAGATGAAGTCCCTGCCGGCGTACCGCTCACGATAGAGGAATGGTTCGCCGCGCGCGGCTGGCAGCCTTTTGCCTTCCAGCGCGAGGTGTGGGCGGAGATGGCGGCGGGTCAATCGGGTCTGCTGCACGCCAGCACCGGTACCGGCAAGACATACGCGGTGTGGTTCGGCGCCCTGCTTGCAATCGACGCCACTCTTGGGCGCACCCTCGCCGCTCTTCCTCAAGGAGGACGGGCGGTGTTGGGCGTGGATGGCGCGCCACACGCACCAGAGGCCGCGACCAAACCGCTCACCGTGCTGTGGATCACGCCGATGCGCGCGCTGGCCGCCGACACGGTGCGCGCCCTGAAGGCGCCGCTGGCCGCCATCGGCCTGGATTGCAGCATCGGCGCACGCACTGGCGACACCACCAGCGCTGAAAAAACCCGCCAGGCAGCCAAGCCGCCGGCGGCACTTGTGACCACACCCGAAAGCCTGACGCTGATGTTGGCGCGCGCCGACGCGCACGCACAGTTTCGCCACCTGCGCGCCATCATCGTCGATGAGTGGCATGAGCTGATCGGCAACAAGCGCGGCGTGCAGACGCAACTTGCGATCGCGCGCCTCAAGCAATGGCATCCCGATCTCCTTGTGTGGGGCCTGTCGGCAACGCTGGGCAATCTTCCGGTCGCGCTGGCCGCGCTGCACGGCGATGACGCCGGGCGCGCGCGCCTGGTGCGCGGGGTGGAGCCCAAGGAAGTCGTGATCGACACCCTGATCCCGGCGACCATGGAGCGCTTTCCCTGGGGCGGGCATATCGGCTTGAAGCTGCTGCCGGAGGTGGTGGCCGAGATCGAACGCAACGGCACAACACTGGTATTCACCAACGTGCGCTCGCAGGCCGAGATCTGGTATCAGGCGCTGCTGGCGGCGCGCCCCGACTGGGCCGGGCTGATCGCCCTGCATCACGGCTCACTCGACCGCGAGATTCGCGAGTGGGTCGAAGCCGGCCTGAAGCAGGGCACGTTGAAGGCAGTGGTAGCGACCTCCAGCCTGGACCTGGGCGTCGATTTCCTGCCTGTTGCGCGCGTGTTGCAGATCGGTTCGGCCAAGGGCATTGCGCGCCTGCTGCAGCGCGCCGGGCGCTCCGGTCACGCACCGGGCCGCACTTCGCGCATCACCCTGGTGCCCACCAACGCGATGGAGCTGGTTGAAGCCATCGCCGCGCGCGAAGCCGGCAACGCGCGCCGCGTCGAAGCGCGCAGCGCACCGGCCAAGCCGCTGGACGTGCTGGTGCAGCACCTGGTCACCATCGCTTTGGGCGGCGGTTTCGAGCCCGACGCCCTGTTCGCGGAAGTGCGCGGCGCCTACAGCTACCGCGATCTCACGCGCGCCGAATTCGACTGGGTGCTGGGTTTCGTATCCGATGGCGGCGCGCTCTCGGCCTACCCCGATTACCACCGCGTGGCGCCGGATGAAGCAGGGCAATTCCGCGTGCCCTCGCAGATGATCGCACGGCGCCATCGCATGTCGATCGGCACCATCGTCAGCGATTCGGCGATGAACGTGGCCTGGATGAGCGGCGGGCGCATCGGCACCATTGAAGAATCATTCATCGCGCGCCTGAAACGCGGCGATGCCTTCACCTTTGGCGGCCGCGTGCTGGAGCTGATCCGGGTGCAGGACATGACGGCCTATGTGAAAAAGGCCACGCGCAACAAGGGTGTGGTGCCGCAGTGGAGCGGCGCGCGCATGTCGTTTTCCGGTGAGTTGGGCCAGGCATCGCTGGAAGTGCTGGGCGAAATGCAGGCAGGCCGCTTCGATACTCCGGAAGCACGCGCCATCAAGCCCCTGATCGAACTGCAGCAGCGCTGGTCGGCCCTGCCGGGACCGGACCAACTGCTGCTGGAATCGATCCGCTCGGCCGAAGGCCGGCACCTGTTCGTCTATCCGTTCGCCGGGCGCATGGTGCACATCGGCCTGGCATCGCTCCTGGCCTGGCGCGCGGCGCGCGATGCGCCCGGCACGTTTTCGATCTCGATGAACGATTACGGTTTCGAACTGTTGTCGCCCGACGCATTCGACTGGCCGGGCTTGATCGAGGCGGGGCTCTTCAACGAGGAACGGCTGCTCGAAGACGTGCTGGACAGCCTGAACGCATCGGAACTGGCGCAGCGCCGCTTTCGCGAAATCGCGCGCATCGCCGGGCTGGTGTTCCAGGGCTTCCCGGGCGCGCCGAAATCGACGCGCCAGGTGCAGGCTTCGTCGAGCCTGTTTTTCGAAGTGTTTCGCAAACACGATGCCGGCAACCTGCTCCTGGGCCAGGCCCAGACCGAAGCGCTGGAGCAGGAGCTGGAGATCGTGCGCCTGCGCGCGACGCTTGCCGAGATGCGCCGGCGCCGCTTGGTCTTCACGCAACCCAGGCGCTTCACGCCATTTTCATTTCCGCTGATGGTCGAGCGCCTGCGTGAGGCAGTGACCACCGAGAAGCTGGCGGATCGGGTGCAACGCTTGCTGAAGGAACTTGAGGCGGAAGCCGGGTAGCGAACACAATGAGCTTGCAGCAGCCAATCCGCAACTGTGCAAGAGTCGAGCAGCCACAATGGGTACTGCAGGCGCTGGCGCTCAAGGCTTGCGCATCCGCGGGTCTCGCCGACATCCCGGTCGGTCCGGTCAATCATACACATGGCGCGACAGAAAACCGCCAGCTTCGACAAGCGCGCCGACCCGCTTGCCGGATGCAGACTATCGTGCTGAGCAATGCTCCGCGCAAGCGCTGAAAAAAAACATGCAAATGAAAATCCAAACTGCCGGCGAGCAACTGCTGCTCGATCCCGAGCGCACCGCGTTCTGGCCACGCCGCCAAACGCTGCTGGTAGCCGACGCCCATTTCGGCAAAGCCGCCAGCTTTCGCGCCCGCGGAGTGCCCGTGCCGGAGGCCACCACTCTTGCCAATCTGGCCACGCTCGATGCGCTGCTCACGCGTCACGCTTGCCGCCGCATCGTGTTTCTGGGCGACTTCCTGCATTCGAAAGAGGCCCGCGCGCCGCAGACCGTAGCTGCGCTCGAAGCCTGGCGCACGCGCCATGCCGGGCTGGAACTGCAGTTGATCGAGGGCAATCACGACGCGCACGCCGGTGCGCCGCCGGCCTCGCTTGGCATCGAGCTTTTGCAGGAACCGTTGATCGACGGCCCGTTCGCGCTGTGCCACCACCCGATACCGGTAGCGGGCAGCTATGTGCTGGCCGGGCACCTGCATCCGGCTTATCGCCTGGCGGCCAAGCGCGATGCGTTGCGCCTGCCTTGTTTCTGGTTCGGCGGCAACGTCGGCGTGCTGCCGGCCTTCGGCGACTTCACCGGCGCTCATGCGATTACACCCAAGGTCGGCGACCGCGTATTCGTGGTGGCCGATGATCGGGTGTTGCAGGTACCGGGCGTGCGTGCCGCTTAGCCAGGGCATGGGTTGGCCATCGCAGCAGGCGCGCGGCCGCGCGTGGCAGCGCAGCACCTTCGACGCTCCGCCAGCACGAAAGCGGCGGCTGTTGCGATTTACAGAATGCCGTAGCGCGCGAACACGTCGGTGATGCGCTGCCCGGCCTTGAGGTCGCGCAGGGTGTTGCGCTCACCGCTGACCTTCTCGATCGCCAGGGCCATCACCCGCTCCTCAACCAAGGCGGGCACCACCACCACGCCGTCGGCGTCGCCAAACACCAGGTCGCCGGAACACACCTTGACACCCGCGCACTCGATGGGCACATCGATGGCCATGATCTGCCCGCGCCCCTTGGAATCCAGCGGCGCGATGCCGCCGTGAAACACCGGAAAACCCATGGCGCGAATCGCCCGGATGTCGCGCACGCAGCCGTCCATCAAGGCGCCGGCGGCACCGCGCACCTTGGCTGCGGTGGAAAGCAGTTCGCCCCAGGGGCCGATGCGCTGCGGGTTGGCGCAGGCAAACACCGGTATCTCGTCCGCAAGAAGGCTATCAATGAGCTGCAGCTCCAGTTCGTAGGGGTTCTTGTCCGGCTCGACCTGAAACACCTCCATGTAGGCGGCGGTGCGCGCACGGCCGACCATCACCGAGGCATCGTCCAGGGGGCGAATCCGCGCTGCCAGCGCCTGGTTGCGGTAGCCGGCGCTGTCCAGGCAGTCCGAGAGGATCGACGCGTTCAAACGCTGGCGGATGTCGGCAATGCTGAGCTTGCTCATGCTTGGATCTCCTTGAGAAGTGGAAGCAGGATTCTCTCATCGTAGTGCAATGCATGGTCGATGAGCGCGGCCAGCCAGTCAAGCGCCGCCACGCTGCTCACGTGCCGAGGCCAGTAGCCCGACGCCGCCGCACACCGTGATCACCACGATGCCGAACAAGGCCCAGCCGTCGGGCACATGGGCGAACACCAGCCAGCCGCCGATTGTGGCGAAGGCGATGTGCGAATACAGGTAGGGGGTGAGCGATGAGGCCGGCGCGCGGCTGTAGCCGATGATCAGGAAGTAATGACCCACCGTACCAAGCACCCCAAGGCCCAGCAATATGGCCCAGGTCAAGGCACTGTCGGGCGTGATCCAGAAAAAGGGCAGCGCCAGGGAGGACAAGACCAGACCCACCAGGCCGGTGATGAGGTGGGTGGTGCCGGCGGCGTCGCTGCGGGACAACTTGCTGGTGATGACCTGGAACGAGGCGTTCACCAGCACCAGCAGTAGCGGCAGCAGCATCGCCCAATTGAAGGCTTCGCTACCAGGGCGAATCACGATCATCGCGCCGACGAAGCCTCCGGACACCAGCGTCCAGCGCAGCATCGACACCGGTTCCTTGAGCGTGAGCGCCGACAGCAGCGTGACCAAAAGCGGGCTGATCATCACGATCGCAGTGAATTCGCCCACCGGCATGTGCTTCAAGCTCAGAAAGGCCAGCATGCTGCACACAATCAACAGCAGGCCGCGCACCACCTGCAGCAGCGGATGACGGGGGGCGAACGACGCGCCACCCTGGCGCGGCACCAGCACCGCACCGATGAAGACCATCTGCATCACATAGCGAATCCAGATCACCAGCATCATCGGCACCGTGGCGCTCACGTACTTGCTGCCGGTATCGAGTGCGGCGAAGCAGGCGCAGGCGGCGACCACCAGCACCACGCCGCCACCCTGGCGCTCCGCTGTCGTCATCGGCGACTCACGTTGTGGCCTGCGCAATGTTGATGCGGCCGCAAGGGGATGCCTCACTGCGCAGCACACGGGGATCGCGAGGGGCCATGGCCCGACTTTAACAAATCGCGCGGCCGCGCCCACCGCAGGGGTTGCCGGCGCGGTGCGGCAAGCAATCGGTTTCGCGTACCATCCAGATAGAACAGCGATCAGACGGAGGCGGGCGTGGTGGGCAAATCCGATTTCCTGCGGCGGCGCACCGCCGCCCTGACCGGGCCCCCGCCCGTGCCCGTGCCCGCAGCGGACCGGCGCCGCGCCCTGGCTTGCCTGGCCTTGGTCGCCTCATGTGCCCTCGCCGGCTGCGCCGGCTTCTCGCGCAGCGAAGGCACGCGCGCCCCCGACGTTCATTACGACCCGACCCCCGTCAGCATCGTGGCCCAAATGGTGGCCTTGGCCAAGGTGGGGCCGAATGACCTGGTCTACGACCTCGGTTGCGGCGACGGCCGCACCGTGATCGCTGCGGTCAAGGCCGGGGCGCGCGGCGTCTGCGTGGACATCGACCCGCAGCGGATCCGCGAAAGCCGCGCCAACGCGGCCGCCGCCGGTGTTTCCGCTCGCATCCGCTTTCTCGAGCAGGATCTCTTCACCACCGACTTCCGCGATGCCAGCGTGGTCATCCTGTTTCTCTGGCCCGATCTCAACCTGAAACTGCGGCCGCAACTTATGCGCGACCTCAGACCCGGCACCCGCGTGCTTTCCTACGTGCACGACATGGGCGACTGGAAACCGCGCCAGACCCTGCGTGTGCAGGGTGCGCATGGAGAGCGCAACCTGCATCTGTGGATCATCGAGGCCGCGGCCAGGTAGGCGTCGAAAGCAGTGAAGTTTCGCTCGAACACCGCGACACCCGAAAAAGGAGACAAGCATGGCTGACAAGGAAGCTTCGGACGAAGGCAAGATACCGCTGGAATATTTCTACCACTGGGAGCGCACCAGCCCCGAGCGCGTGTTCATGACGCAGCCCGTCGGAGGCGGCGCGGTGCGCGACATCACCTGGCGCGAAGCCGGCGACCAGTCGCGGCGCATGGCGACCTGGCTCAAGGCGCAAGGCTGGCCAACAGGCAGCAAGGTGGCGATTCTGGGCAAGAACAGTGCGCACTGGGTGCTGGCCGACCTGGCCATCATGATGTCGGGTTTCGTTTCGGTGCCGATGTATTCGACTTTCAATGCCGATGCATTGCGCTACATCCTCGAACACAGTGAAGCACGCGCCTGCTTCATCGGCAAGTTGGACGAAACGGCCAGCCTGAAAGACGGTGTGCCGGCCGGCATGCCGCTGATCGCGCTGCCGCTGGCGCCGCCGCTCGAGGCCCTGTCGTGGGATGCGCTGATTGCGGCATCCACAGCGCTGGCAGGCGAACCGGTGGCGCAGCCGCAAGACCTGTGGACCATTGTCTACACCTCCGGCACCACCGGACGACCCAAGGGCGTGATGCTCAGTTTCGCCGGGCTCAAATGGGCCGGCGGACCGGCCCTGCGGCGCATCAGTTTTTCCACCGAAGACCGCTTCATTTCCTATCTGCCGCTGGCGCACATCATGGAACGCGTGGTGCTCGAGATGACGGCGATCCACCACGGCTGCCGCATTTTTTTCGCCGAATCGCAGGACACCTTCCTCGCCGATTTGCAGCGCGCCCGCCCCACCATGTTTCTCTCGGTACCGCGCCTGTGGGTCAAGTTTCAGCAGGGCGTGCATTCCAAGCTGCCGCCGGAAAAGTTGCAGCGCCTGCTGAAGATCCCGCTGGTGGGCTACCTGGTGCGGCGCAAGATCCTGAAGGGCCTGGGGCTGGAACATTGCCGCTTCGCCGGCAGCGGCGCCGCGCCCCTGCCGGCCGACGTGCTGCGCTGGTATCGCAACCTCGGGCTGGACCTGCTCGAGGGCTATGGCATGACCGAGAACTTCGCCATCTCGCACGCCATCCTGCCCGGCACCAGCCATCCCGGTACGGTGGGCATACCCTACAACGGTGTCGAATCGCGCATCGACCCGGACACCGGCGAAGTGCAGATGCGCTCACCGGCGGTGATGGTCGGTTACTACAAGGATCCCGCAGGCACTGCGGCGGCATTCACCGCCGACGGCTGGCTGCGCACCGGCGACAAGGGCGTGGTCGATGGCAACGGCTGCCTGCGCATCACCGGCCGGGTGAAGGACATCTTCAAGACCAGCAAGGGCAAGTACGTGGCACCGGCACCGATCGAGGACCTGCTGGTGACCCATCCGGCGGTCGAGGCCTGTGTTGTGACCGGCGCCAATTTCGCCCAGCCCCTGGCGCTCCTGATGTTGTCGCTTGAAGCCATGGCCGCCGCCAAGGGAGATGGCCGCAAGGTGCTGGTGCAATCGCTCGAGGCGCATTTGAAAGCGGTCAATACCCAGCTCGACGCGCACGAAAAGCTGGATTGCGTGGCGCTGGTCACCACCATGTGGACGCCGGAAAACGGCTTCGTGACACCGACACTCAAGGTCAAGCGGGCGCGCATCGAAGAGGCCTACGCCGGCCATTACGAGGGCTGGATTCGCGAGCGCAAGACCGTGGTTTGGGCGCAGGTATGAGAGGCTGAGAATCTTTCTGCTGCACCCGCCGATCCCGGCGCGCTCGCAACGATTCGAAGCAGCGGCGCTTTCACAAGCGCACCACCATTGCGTTGCCGGCGGCCAGGCACATCGTGCCTCAAGGCCGGTTGTTCGTGCAATAGCCGGGATTGCCGGCCCCCTTCCCCGACACAAGCCTTTCCTGCACGCTGTCAGTCGATCACGCCCCGCGTCCTGGGTGTAGAAGCCGCAAGCTGCCAACTACTGCGGCGGGCACTGGCGGCCACCGGCGCCTATGCGGCGCGTTCCTGCGCGAGTGTCGGATAGTCGTTGTAGCCGTCCGCGCCACCGCCATAGAAACGCCGCGTCAGCGGCTTGATGGTGTACGGCCCGCCCAAACGAATCCGCTCAGGCAGATCGGGGTTGGCAATCCACAGCCGGCCGAAGGAAACGGCTTCGGCTTTTCCCTCGCGCACCAGGGCGTCGCCGGTGGCCGGGTCGATGCCGCCATTGACGATGATCGGGCCGTCAAACACCGGCCGCGCCAGTTGCAGCATGCTGTCGCGATCGAAGCGGCCGCTCCAGAAATTGGAATCAGCCAGTTCCAGCCAGCCCAGGCCGCGCCGGCCGAGTTCGCGCAGAAGAAAGGTGTAGGCCGGCAGCGGATCGGGATCGATCGCGCCGTTGAACGGCGCGAAGGGCGAAATGCGCAGGCCGACGCGGCCGCGCGCAAAGTGCGGCAGCATCGCCTCCACTACCTCCATAGCGAAACGCGCGCGTGCCTCGGGCGAGCCGCCATATTCGTCGCTGCGCCGGTTGAGGTGGGCCGACAGGAACTGGTGCGGCAAGTAGCCATTGGCCGCATGCAGTTGCACGGCATCGAAGCCAGCCGCGCGGGCGGCAGCGGCGGCGGCGCCGAAGGCTTCGATGGTGGAGCGCACCTCGTCAAGCGTCATCGCACGCGAGGGTGTGGCGGCAAGCTTGGCGAACTTGCCCTCCTCGTTGCGGCCCCAGACGGTGACCGCATCGAGATCATCGTTGACACCCGATGGCGAGAGCGGCACCGCGGCACCCTCCGCGCGCACCGCCGATACGCGGCCGCCGTGCCAGAGTTGCAGCGCGATGCGCCCGCCGGCGCGATGCACCGCGGCCGTAAGTTCGCGCCAGGCGTCGACCTGCTCCCCGGTGAAGATACCGGGCGTGCATTCCCATGCGTTGGACTGCGGCACCACGTTGGTCGCCTCGGCGATGATGAGGCCGGCCGAGGCGCGCTGCACGTAGTGTTCGGTCATCATCGGCGTGGGCACACGCAGGGGGGTGGCGCGCGAGCGTGTCAGCGGCGCCATCACGATACGATTGGGCAGCACAAGGTCGCCCAGGCAGAAGGGGGTAAACAGGTCCGTGGTCACACTTGCTCCGGGTTCGGTGTCGCTTGGCAGCTGGCGCGCGCCGCTGGGCGCGGCCGGCGGACAAGCGAATTCAGGCGCATGCGCATCGACACGCTACTGCGCCGGCACAGCCCAGGCGTCGACTTGCGCCGCGTCCGCCCGCAGCGCCTTGAGCGCAGCATACTGCGGCGAGTGCCAGAAGCCGTGCAGCGCTTCCATCGAGGGAAATTCGAATACCACCAGGCGGCGACCGTCGTGCGTGCCTTCGAGCACTTCGAGGTTGCCACCTGTGGCCCGCAGGCGGCCGCCGTGCGCGGCGATCAGCGGCTGCACCTGGGCCTGGTAGTCGCGATAGCGCTCACGCTGCCGGGAATCGCGCGAGACCGTCGCCTGGATGATGATGAATGCCGCCAAGATGCGCGTCCGTTTCAGTCGAGCGGCGCCGGGAAGCGGGCGATCAGCAGTTCCTTCAACCTGCCGCGCTCGACCTTGCCGGTGGGGTTGGCCGGAATCTCGTCAACGAAGAAATAGTGCCGCGGCCGCTTGAATGCGGCCAGGTCTGCACTGTTCAGACAGAAGTCGTCGAGCATCGCCGGCGTCAGGTTGGGGTCGCGGCGCACGATCGCCGCGCACACCGCCTGGCCCCATTTGGCACTGGGCAGGCCGAGCGCCGCGGCATTGGCAATGCCGGGGTGCTTGAACAACACGTTCTCGATCTCCGACGGATGAATGTTCTCGCCACCACTCTTGATGGTGTGGTCCATGCGCCCCATCACGGTGATGAAGCCTTCGTCATCGAGGAACGCCGCATCGCCGGAGCAGAACCAGCCCTGCGTGAAGGCCGCCGCGGTGCGCTCGGGCAGGCCGAGGTATTCGCTGAAGAGGCTGGGTCCGCGGGTGATCAGTTGCCCGATCTCGCCCGGCTTGCACAGGTCGTCGGGCTCGCGGCTGTCGCTACGGATCACCCGCACGTCCATGTTCACCGCAGCTCGGCCGACACTGCCAAGCTTGCCCGGATGCATGCGGTAATCGCAGGTGGTGACCGCCAGCGCCTCGGTCGAACCATAGATGTTGGCGAAGAACTGGGGGAACAGTGCCATGCACTTGCGCGTGACATCGTCGGCCAGCGTCTGCCCGCCGTAGAAGCCGCAGCGCAGGCTGGTGAGATCGTATTTCGACAAATCGGCCGCCGCCAGCATCACCATCTGGGTCGGCACGCCGTGCAGGGTGGTGATGCGCTCCTTGCCCACCAGCGACAGCGTCTCATCGACATCGAAACCGCGGGTCAACACATTGGTGCCGCCCAGCTGCACAAAGGGCACGAACTGGATCTGCAGCTGCGCGATGTGGAACAGGGGCTTGTTGTTGAGGATCACGTCCGCATGACGAAAGCCGCATTCGAGTGCCATCGACATGCTGCCCATGTTTTCGGCCAGGTGTGAGCGCACCACGCCCTTGGGCCGCCCGGTGGTGCCGGAGGTGTACATGATGAAGGCCGGGTCGAACCAGCCGACCTGGGCCTCGGGCTCGCCGTCCGACCCGGCTGCGATAAAGGTCTCGAACGGTATCTCGCCAGCCGCGGGCTCGTCGCCGATGTAGATCAGCTTCTCGACCGCCAGATCGGCCCTGATCACGGCCACTGGCGCACGCAAAGCCTCCTCGAACACCAGAATGCGCGCCTGTGAATCGTCAACGATGTACTTGACCTCGTTGGCCGCCAGCCGGTAATTGATCGGCACCGGCACCGCGCCGATTTTCATCAGCGCATAAAAGCCGGTGACCTGCTCGGGCAGGTTGTAGGTGAGAAAGGCGACGCGGTCACCCTTGCCAATGCCTGCCGCGCGGAACGCGTGCGCGGTCTTGTTGACCCTGCGGTTCCATTGCAGATACGTCCAGCGCCGCCCTTCGAACACCAGCGCGGTCTTGTGCGGCCACTTGAAGGCGGCTTGGGTGAGGTTGGCGGCGAGATTCATCTTGCGTTGCCCTGGCTTTTCATTTCATCGATCAGAGGAATTATAGGCAGGTCAACCGGGTACCTGTTGCCGCGGCTCAGCAGCGAACGCTGGTCGCTGTCGCACCATGAGGGTTCCGGCAATATGGGTGGCGCAATCAGCCGGTTCTCTCCATGACCATGCTTGATCCTGCAAGCACAGGGCTTCCTGCGCGGCCTCGGGCAGTACTGCCGGTTGCGCTTCGACGATCCAGGTCGAATGCTCCGGTCCGGCGCGCAGCAGGTGCATGCCAGGACCGGTTTCGGGCGCTGCACGCCAGTGCGCAAAATGCACCCCGGTGTCGAGTGCCGGAGTCGCTGCTGCGCCCGCCACCCAGCGCGGCGCCCCGCCGAACCAGGCGAATGCAAGGCAGCCACCCGCCGAACTCGAACCAGTGCGCACGCGCCGTGCCGGAATCCAGGCATAGCCGCCGCTCTTCCAGGTGATGCCGTTGAGACTCAAGTCGCCTGCAAGAATCAGAAATTCTTCCGCCACCGCGTAGTGACCGGCGCCGGGGCGTGCCCAGCCTGCGGGAAAGCGCACGAAGGCGCGAAAGGCCTGATCGTCCAGTTGCGGCAGGCGCGCCAGTTCGACCGGCCCGTTGCTGCCCGGCATCGGCGCGCCATGCCATGCGAGCGCGTCGAACGCGAGTACCGGCATGGCTTCAGGCGGCGGGCAGGCGCAACTCGGTGACGCAGTCGCAGGCGACGCGTTCGCCGTTCATCAGGCGTTGCGCCAGCACCACTACATGCCCGCCTTCGACTGCGCGAATCGCGGTGACTTCGCCCACAGCGCGCAGGGTATCGCCGGCGAAGGCCATCGATTTCATCTTGAACGACAACTTGGTGATGAAGGCGCGCGGGCCGGCCCAGTCTTGCGCGGCACGTGCCAACACTGCGCCGAAGGCCTGGCCGTCCACCAGGGTACCCGGCAGGTTTTTCGAGCGCGCGTATTCAAGATCGTAGTGCAGGCGATGCCAGTCCCAGGTGGCGGCGCCGTAGGCGACCAGATCAACCTGGGTAAAGCGCTTGTCGAGCACCGGCAAGGCCTCTCCGATCACGATAGTTGCGGCCACGCGGGTCGGCGCGATCATGCGGCCCCCAGCGGCTGGTAGACGATGGTTTCGCGGTTGATTGCCACGCTCGCGCCGGCGGCGTCGCGATAGGTCGCCACCGCGTTGACAAACAACTGGGTGCCGCCACGCGACGCATTGCGTTCGCTCATGCTGTCGAGTTTCCATGTCACCGAGATGCGGTCGCTCGGCAGGATCGGGCGCATGAATTCATATTCGTTGCCGGCGCGGATCATGCGGCTGTTCGGTACGGGCAGATGCCATTCGTGACCGATGTAGCCATCTTCGTCCGCTGGCCGATGCGCGTACTGGCAGGTCTCGCAAATCAGGGTGGGTGGCGCGATGATCGACGGGTAGCCGGCCGCGCGCGCGTACGCATCATCGACATACAGCGGGTTGGCGTCGCCCATGGCGAGTGCGAAGTAGCGAATCGACGCCTGCCCGAGTTCTTCGCGCGCGGGGTAGTGCACCTCGCGCCCGACCATTGCCTTGAGTTCATCGGTCAACAGTGCCATGACGATCAGTCCAGAATCGCCAGCGGGTCCACTTCAATGAGCATCTCGGGTCGCAGCAGCAGTTCGCAGACCAGCCCGGTGGAGGCCGGGAAGGGCTCGCGCAGCAGGCGCGCGCGCACCGCGGCCACCTCGCGATAGCGCGCCAGTCCGGCCGGGGTCACGTATTCGATGGTTTTCACCAGATGCTCCGGCCCGCCGCCGGCGGCCGCAAGCACCTTGAGAATGTTCTGGTAGGTGTACTCGGCCTGGGCGACGATATCGCCGTCAAACAGCATGCGCTCGGTCTCCGGGTCGAGCGCGCCCTGGCCCGACATGAACAGCATCTTGCCGGCCTTGACCGCCGGGCTGTAGGTGAGCTTCTGGTAGCGCGACCAGCCGGGGTTGATCGCCACCGGCGTTTCGCGTGAAGCGGTGAAGTCGTACTGGATCAGCGCCTCGGGGTGCATGAGGCGCGGCATCAGGATGCCGGCTGCGCCCGGATAGACCGGCCCGAGATGTTCCTTGCGCACCCGACCGGTGTACTTGTAGTTGGCAAGCGCGGCCGGGGTGATGTAGTCGAGCGTCTTGACCAGATTGGAAAAACCCAGACCCAGCGCTGTGAGCATCTTGCCGGCTTTCTCGAACACCGCGCGGGTCTGCGCCACCACGTCGCCGGCGCCGATGATGTTGCCTTGATCGTCGGTCGCTTGCACCGAGGGCAGGAACACGACACCGGCCGACTCGCGTATCGCAGGCCCGGCGGTGACTTCGATTTCAATGAAGGCATCCGGCCGCAACAGCGCCTTGACCGGTACCGTATTGACCGTCGGCTGATGCGCGCCGAACACTTCGGCACGCACCGCGGCGGCCTCGGCATAGCGTTCGATGCCTTCGGGTTTCACATACTCGACGATGCGCACCACATCGCCGTAGCCGTAGCCGGCGGCCTCGAGAATCGCCCCGATCTTGGCGTAGGCGGTGCGTACCTGGTCAGTCATGCTGCCGCGCACCACCATGCGTTTGGTCAGCGGGTCGTGCTCCGAGGCGGTGTGGCCCGAGAGATAGGCGCCGCTAGCTGTCTTGAGCCCGAGCGAGAATGAGTAACGCGAATAGTCGAACCAGGGAAAGCTGGCAGGCTTGATTGCGGTGAAGGTCATGTGCGCCTCAATTGGAGAAAGAAGTCCGGATGGCTTGCGCGCGCGATTGCGCGCTGTCTTCGATGGCAATGCAGGCTGCGTCGGGCATGCCACCGCGCACTGCCGTCAGCAGATGCGCGAAGGTGTCTTCAGGCGCGGCCATCAGCAGCAGCGGGCAATTTACCGCGGCCAGCGCTTCACGCCATGCATATCCGAGGTTGGCGCGCCATGCCGGCTGGTAACTCGACGGCTGCTTCATCAGCTCGCGCACGCGTAGCGTCAGATGCGCCGGATCGATCTTCGACGGACCCGGCCGCACATTGCGGTGGCTGCGCTCGAACCACGGCCACCACAACTCGGAATCGCGTACATGGTGCCAGGCGCGTATCCAATGCGCGCCTTCCCAGCTGGGTTCGACCGCCGGCGCGTAGTCGGTGCCACAGCGTGCACGTTCGGCATCTTGCAAAAAAAACGGTGCGTCGAGCGCGATGCCCCGGACCCGATCGCCCAGACTCCTGGCGAGTTCAACCGCCACCGCCGCGCCGCCGTTGTGGCCATAGACATGCAGTTGCCTGATCGCCAGATGCGCAAGGACTTTGGTGGCGGTGGCGACCCAGGCGGCGATGGCCTGTGGATTGCCTGGCAGCGGGTCGGATTCGCCGTGGCCGGGCAGGTCGAAGGCCAGCACCGGGCGTGATTTTCCGATCTCGGCAACAAGGCTGTCGTACAACATCGATGAACCGGGCGCGTGGTGCACCACCAGCAGGGGCGCGGTCGCGCCGCCAACCTCGCCAACGCTGCGCACCAGCACCTGCGCGCCATCGACCTCGATGAAGTCGGTGGTGATGCGCCCGGGCAGTGCCGTGCAGCGCGGTGCCAGCGGCACCGAGCCACGCGCCGGGTACCGTTCGAGCAACGCGCGCTCGGCCAGCGTGGCCGCAGCGAATTCGCGCGGCAACACCTCGGACCACGCAGTCGATGGCACCAGCGACCGCGTCTTGTGCATGCTGTCGCCCGGCCGTGTGCCGAAACACACCGGCACCCGGAGGTCGGGGATCACGCCGAGCGCGCGGTGGCGGAACGGCGCGGCGTAGCCGATGCGGTAATCGTCGCCGGCTTCGAGCAGTTCGATCACGCCGCGCTGCAGGAAATCGAGATCCGGTATGTCGGTGTCCGAACGTCCGGCCGCGGTCTGGTTGTTCCACGGCCAGAACGCATGCTGGTCGCGGTAGCGGAACCACAGGTGCAGCAGGTGCGCACCGTCCCAGGTCGGGATGATCGGTTCCAGATAGGCATCCAGCTCGGCGTCGCTGTAGGCACGGGCGAATACGGCGAAGCCGTCCGCCAGCGCCATCGCGCAACGCTCTTGATGACGCGCGGCGAATTCGACCGCGATCGAGGCGCCGGTGTGCCTGCCGTAGGTGGCAACGTGATCGACACCGAGGGCGGCCAGGGTTTCCGCTAGCGCGTCGGCGAAGTCCTCGACCGAGGGCGCGGCGACGGCCAGCTTGTCGGACATGCCGAAACCGGGCGTGTCGAAGGCCAGGGCGGTGAAGCGCTCGCCAAACACTTCCATGATCGGGCGCAGTACCTTGGCCGAGCAGGGGGAGGAATGCAGGAGCGCGAGCGCCGGACCACTGCCGGCGCGCAGGTAGTGGACCCGGCGGCTGCCTACGCTGACAAAGTGCTTGGTGATCTTCATGGTGTGCTCCCGAGCGTTTATCCGACAGGGCTGGTGCGCTCAGTAGCTGCGCGCCAGGCCCAGGCGCTCACCGACAATGTTACGCACCATTTCATTCGAGATCGGGCTGAAGGGGCCGAGACGGGTGTCGCGGAACAGGCGCTCCATCGCGGTCTCTTCAACCAGGCCGTAAGCGCCGAGCACGCGCATGCAGCGGTCGGTGGCGCGCACCGCCGCCTCGGTCGCCGCCAGCTTGGCCATGCAGGCCTCCATCGAGCATTCGCGGCCGTTGCTCAAAAGCCAGGCGGCCTTGGCGGTCAACAGGCGAATCTGCTCCAGTTCGGTGGCGCAATCGGCCAGTGGATGCTGCACCGCCTGGAACGCGCCGATCGGTCGCCCGAACGCCTCGCGATCGCGCGCATACTGCAGCGCCTGGTCGAGCACCGCGCTGGTGATGCCGACATACATCGCCGCGCACAGGATGCGCTCTTCGTCGAGGGTAGCCAGCAGGTGATACCAGCCGCGGCCCTCCTGCCCGACCAGCGCATCGGCCGGCGCCCGCGCACCGTCCAAAAACACTTCGCAGGTACAGGCCGCGCGCATGCCCATCAGCTCCAGGCGCCGCACTTCCACCGCCGGCTGATTGCGCGGCGTCAGCACCAGCGACAAGCCGCGCGCGCGCTTGGCGCCCTCGCTCGCATCGGTACGGCACAACACCAGGATCGCATCGGCATCGTCGGCGAAGGAGGTGTAGAGCTTTTGCCCGCGCACCACCCATTCATCGCCTTCCAGCGCCGCGCGCGTCTTGAGCGCCAGCACATCGGTGCCGCCGCCCGGTTCGCTCATGCCGAAGCCCATCAGGAAATCGCCCGTGGCGAGCCGCGGCAAATACTCGGCCTGCTGCGCCGGCGAAGCCGCTTCCCGCAGAATGCGCGCGCTCATCGATACCAGAAGCCAATCGGTTGCCAGCGAAGGAAAGCGGCGTGCCAATTCCTCGCAAAACACCGCGCCGGTCATCACGTCGCTGCCGCTGCCGCCGAATTCGACCGGCACCGAAAGCCCCATCCAGCCGAGCTCGGCGAAGCGCTTCCACAATTCGCGCGGAATCTTGCGGGCGCGGTCCATTTCGCGGATCTTCTTCTCCGGCAGCTCGCGCTCGAAAAAACTGCGCACGCTGTCGCGCAACATCTCGTGCTCTTCGATACGGTCGAAATTCATCGGCACACTCCTTCACTGGTGATCGACTCACCCAGGTATACCTGCTGCACCAGCGGGTTTGCGCGCACCTGTGCCGGTGAGCCTTCGGCCAGTACCCGGCCCTGGTGCAGTACCGTGATGTTGGTGGCCACAGCGAACACCACCGCCATGTCGTGCTCGGTGAATACGCAAGACACCCCCAACTGCGTGGCCAAGCGATGCACCAGGCTGATCGACTCGATGCGCTCCTGCGCCGCCATGCCCGCAGTGGGCTCATCTAACAGCAGCAGGCGCGGTTCGCCGGCCAGCGCGATTGCAAGTTCCAGCCGCTTCTGGTCGCCATGCGCAAGGGTGCCCGCGGGCAGCCCGGCGTCCCCGGCCAGGCCAACCAGGTGCAGCAACTCATGGGCGCGTTCGGTATGCATCTGTCTGGCATACGGCCAGATGCTCCAGTTGCGGCGCGCATGCGCAAGCAGCGCCACCTGCAGGTTCTCCCGCACGCTCAAGTCGGGAAACATGCTGGTGATCTGGAACGTGCGTCCCATGCCCTGGCGCACCAGCAGATGGGGCGCGGTGCCGGCCACATCGCGCCCTTCGAAAATCACACGCCCCGAATCCGGCCGCAACAGGCCGGTGATGGTGTTGAAGAAGGTGCTCTTGCCTGCGCCATTGGGGCCGATGATGGCGCGGAATTCACCCGGCGCCACCGCCAGTTCGACCCCGCCCAGTGCCTGCAGCCCGCCGAAGCGCTTGGCCAGTGCAGTTACCTGCAGGATCGGAATGACCGCCGCGCTCATCATGTCCGTCGTGCGCGTGCCAGCCCGGTCAGGCCGGCCGGCATCAACAACACCAGCGCCAGGATGATCACACCCATTGCCAGCGGCCAATACTCGGTGCGGCCGCTGATCATCACTTCAAGCACCACATATACCGCAGCGCCCAGCGCCGGGCCGAGAAAGGTGCTCACGCCGCCCAAGACCGCCATCACGATCGGCGTGGCACTGGCGGTCCAGTTGAGCCAGCCGGGAAACACGTTGCCGCTGGACATCGCGAACAGCGCGCCGGCCAGGCCGGCGAACGCGCCGCTGATGACGAATGCTGCCAACTGGTGGGAGCGCACATTGACACCGATGGTCTGAACGCGGCGCGGGTTCGAGCGCAAGGCGCGCAAGATGGTGCCGAAGGGCGAGCTGACCAGCCGATACAGCACATAGAGCGCAGGCACGGTGATGGCCAGCGCGAAGTAATAGTAGACCGCGGGCCGCGCGAAGGCGCCGGGCGGCTTCAGGCCGGTGATGCCGTCGTCGCCGCCGGTCAAGCCGGTGGCCTTGAGCGCGATCGTATAGAGCAGCATCTGGAAGGCGAAGGTAAGCATGCCAAAGTAAATGCCGGAACGGCGCACCGAGAAAAAACCGATGATGGCTGCGACCAGCGCGGCCGCCGCCATCGCCGCCAACGGGAAAAGCGCAAACGCCAGGCCGGGCGCCATGCCCGCCTTTTTCACCAGCAGGGCTGCGGCGTAGGCGCCGATGCCGAAAAAGGCCGCATGACCGAACGACAACATGCCGCCATACCCCAGCAGCACGTTGAAGCTCACCGCATAAAGGGCGAAGGCCAGCACCTCGATGGCGATGAAAATCCAGAAATCCGAAATCGCGAACGGCAGTGCCGCCAGCGCCAGCGCGCCACCAAGCGCGATTGGCACCTTGCGGCTCATTCCGGGCTCCCGAACAGGCCCCAGGGCCGCACGATCAGCACCACCGCCATGCAGGCGAAGGTCAGCACCACCGAGAGCCCGGGAAAGGCCAGGATGCCGAACGCATTGACCAGCCCAACCAGGAGCGAGGCGACGAACGCGCCCATCACGCTGCCCATGCCACCGATCACCACCACCACGAATGCATCGATGATCACCTGCACGTGCAGGCCAGGGCCGATCGAAACCACTGGAGCCGCCAGCGCACCGCCCAGGCCGGCAAGCGCCGCGCCCAGGGCGAACACGGTGGTGAACAGTACGCGAGTGTTGACGCCCAGCGCGCCCAACATGGCGCGATCCATGGTGGCGGCGCGCACGAAGATGCCCCAGCGGGTCTTGTGCAGCACCCACCACAGGCCGAGCGCGACCGCGATGCCGGCCGCGATCAGGAACAGGCGGTAGGTCGGAAAGGTCACTCCCAGTGCCTGGGTGCTGCCTACCAGGAGCGGCGGTGTCGCCACCGAGTGATCCTGGTTGCCCCAGATCAGCTTGACTGCATCGCCCAGAATGAATACCAGCGCGAAGGTCAGCAGCAGTTGAAACTCGTGCGGCGCGCGATAGATGCGTCGCAACAAGCCGCTTTCGATCGCCACCCCGATCACGGCCAGGCCGGCGGTGGCGCCGATCAGCATGGCGACAAAGCTGGCCGAACCGTCAGGCAGCCAGCCGGACAGGCTGACAGCAATGAAGGCACCGAGCATGAACAGGGCGCCGTGGGCGAAGTTGATGATGCGCAACACACCGAAAATCAGCGACAGGCCGGCCGCGATCAGGAACAGCAGCATGCCGTTGGAAATACCTGCCAGCGCCTGGCGCGCCACCACGACCGGGTTGTGCATCCAGGCGAAGTGCTGGGCGAAGGTTTCGAGCAGACTTTGCATGTGTCGGATGGGCAACGCGAAATTCAAGTATGCCAGATCAGGCTTGACAAAGCGAAGCAATTGTCCGGACAATTCTAAAGACACCATACCAAGGAGCGGGCCGCCATGCACAGATCCATTCGCCATGCACTCATTTCAGCCGGCGCACTTGCGCTCGGCATGCTTACAACCCAGGCGGCGGCGCAGACGCTGGCGCGCGGCGAGCCGGTCAAGCTCGGCTTGATCGACATCTACAGCGGCGGCTTCGCCTTCATCGCCGAATCGATCCGCACCGGCTTCCAGATCGCGCTCGACGAAGCCAATGCCGCCGGCGGCTTCAAGGGCCGGCCGTTCCAGCTGGTCACAGCCGACATGGGCACGCAGGTCGAAAAGGCGGTGACCGAGGGGCGTCGCATGATGCTCGAAGAGAAGATCAAGTTCGTCACCGTCGGCATCCACAGCGGCGCGGCGGTCGCGGTAGGCAATCTCGGCCGCGAACACAAGGCGCTGGTGGTCGGCGGCTTCGCCACTACCAAGCGCCTGACCGGCGAGGCCGGCCACCCCTACGTGGCGCGCGCCAACCTGTCGACCTACGAAATCGGCCAGGTGCTCGCCGAATACATCAAGAGCCGCCCGGAGGTCAAGCGCATCTCCACCATCGCGCCCGATTATGAATACGGCCAGCAGTTCATCGAGGACTTCAACCGCGCGCTGAAGGCGGCGCGCCCGGACATCACGGTGGTGCGCCAGGAATGGTCCAAGCTGGGTGCCACCGACTTCGCTGCCCATGTCACCGCGCTGCAGGCGCAGCCGGTCGACATGATCGTCAACGCCGGCTTCGGCGCCGACCTGGTCAACTTCCTCAAGGCGGCGCGCGATTTCGGCCTGTTCGCCGGCAAGATCCAGTTTCTCACCCATGGCGTCGATCTGGCCAAGATGGGCGCGCTCAAGGACGCCCTGCCGCCGAATACCGTAAGCACGGTATGGTTCCCCTACTACGCGCTCAAGGACACGCGCGCCAAGAGCTTCGCCGCCGAAGTGGAAAAGCGCCAGAAGACCTACGCCACCGGCCCGACCCCGGTCGGCTACGTCGCCGGGCGCATGCTGGTCGAAGCCATCAAGAAGGCCGGCAGCGCCGACGATGTCGAGAAGGTGCTGCAGGCGATGGGCACGGTCGCCTTCGAAGGCCCGACCGGCCCGGTCAAGGTGCGTTCCTGCGACAACATGGCGCTCTACAATTTCTATGTCGGCACGGTCAAGCGCGACGCCGCCTTTCCCGACGGCATCGGCATGGCCGACGTGAAGACCTATCCGGTCGAAAAATACGCCCGGCCCTGCATGGAGTTGCTCAAGGCCCGCGGCACCAGCTGAACCAGACAACCGCCACGCCCACATGCCGCTACTCGAGGTTCGCAACCTCGAAACCGCCTATGGCAGAAGCCAGGTCCTGTTCGGCATTTCGCTGGACGTGGGCGCGGGCGAGGTGGTCGCACTGCTCGGGCGTAACGGCGCCGGCAAGACCACCACCCTATCTTCGGTGATGGGCCTGGTGCCCGCCCGCGCCGGCAGCATCCGCTTCAAGGACGCCGAGATTCGCGGCGCCGAGCCTTACCAGACCTGCCGCGCCGGCCTGGGCTTCGTGCCGGAGGACTGCCGGCTCTTCACCGGCCTGACCGTGGCCGAAAACTTCGAGGCGGCGCGCCTGCCGGGGCGCAGCGGCGAGACCCGCTGGACCCTTGACCATGTGCTGGAACTGTTTCCCGACGTCAAGACCTTTCTCGACCGGCGCGCCGGCGCGCTTTCCGGCGGCCAGCAACGCATGGTGGCGATCGCCCGCACGCTGATGGGCAATCCCGAAATGATCCTGTTGGACGAACCCTCCGAAGGCCTGGCGCCGCTGGTGGTCGATGCGCTGTTGAAGCGCTTGAAAGCACTCAAGGCGGCTGGCCAGACGGTACTCATCAGCGAACAGAACCTGCGTTTCGCCACCGAACTGGCCGATCGGGTGTACATCATCGAGAAGGGCGAGATCCGTTTCGAGGGCACGCCGGCTGATCTGTCGGCGCAGCCGGAGTTGCGGCAAAAATATCTGATGGT
>CAYYFR010000079.1:0-24302 GCA_964470865.1 uncultured Burkholderiales bacterium
ATCTCGGCCGGCACCACCACCGGCGCCGGCCGAGATATCGGGGCCAAACCCGTCGTTGTAGCCGGCACCGCCGGAGAAGCCCTGGCTGGCAGCGCCGCCGGTCTGGCCGGCATTGGACGCGCCGTTGCCACCATTGCTGCCGTCAAAGCCACTGCTCGAACCGCCGAATCCGCCGAACCTGAAATTGCCGCCAGCGCTCCCGGTACCGCGATTGCCGTAGTAGCCGCCATAGCCGCCTGCGAACGGATTGTTGTAGCCATCCTCGCCGTAGCTGCCGCCGGCGCCATAAGACCCTGTGCCCCCGGCGAATCCGGCGCCGCTTGAAAGCCCGGAGGAACCGGACTCACCGTTGCTATTGAAAAGCCAATTCGATCCGCCGTCGCCACCCGCTCCGCCGTTGCCCGGCGCACCACCAACCGACGCAAGAACATACAGAAAGCCGCCGCCGATCGCGCCACCGAAGGGCACGAACGCAGTGCCGTTCGAGCCGCCGGTTCCGCCCGCGCCGCCGTTGCCGCCACCGCCACCGTCACCGCCGCCGCCAACACCGACGCTGCCGTCGGCGGCCAGCCTGAACTCGGCCGCCGCATCGATGTAGACATCGTCACCCACATTGAGCGCGATGGCGTTGGAGCCAAGCACGGTGATGGTGTCAGCGCCGATGTGCAAGTCGCCATATACCGAGAAGCGCGCCAGGCCGGCGCTGATGTTCACCGTGAACGGCGTGCCGTAGAAGGTGTCGGCCACGCCATCGTCACCGCTGATGACGCCGGTATCGGTATTGATCGTCACCCGGCGATGACCGCTCAAGGCAGCCGGGTCAGCTTCGCCAATGCCGGCGTTGAAGATCGACGCGCCGAGCGTCGAGATCACCGCGGTATTCGGGCCGCGCACGAAATACTTGGCCGCCTCGGTACGCGCCGCCGCCTCCGGCCAGCTGACCAGCACTTCATACTGGCCCGGATCGAGATCCCTGAAGGTCCACTTGGCGGCAGTGTCGTCGTTCACACCTTCGCGGAAGCGGTAGTCGCCCTCGAACGCACCGGCCACGCTGCGCAGGTTCTTCTGCCAATCGCCCTGCACGCTGAAATCGGCATCGCCATCGTCGATCAGGCGCTGGCCGGTCAGGTCCTCGATGTTGCTGATGAAATTGTTCTCAAGGTCGAGGATTTCGAGCTCGTCGAACTTGGTGAGCGGCCGCACGTCGCTGATGAAGTGACCGCGCAGGCTCAAGTAGCGCAGGTCGGATTGCGCGATGAGCGCGGAGATGTCGGTCAAGCGGGCGCTGTCGTTGTAGTAAGAGCCAGGATCGCCGCCTATCGAGGGGCGCAGCACGGCTTGCGGTACGACTTGTTGCGGCCCATTGGCCGGGTCATAGCGCAGTGCACCACCAAACTTGTCGGTTCTGGTGGAAATCGCATGCAGGCCGCGTTCGAGGTAAACCGACTGCAACACCGGGCCAGGCGTACCAGCCGGGTCGTCGAATACGGTTACGCCGTCGATCACCACACGACCGGAGCTGACGGTGTCGATGGAGAATGTGACGAGACCGCTTTGTCCGATGAAGATCTCACCCGAACCGTGCGTGATTCCTCCAACCAGGAAGACCGAGAGACCACTTTCGTAGTTGTCCAGGCTCAGCAGATCCAGCCCGCGCTCCGGTGCATCCGGGTCGGCAAGCGGCCAGGTCAGCTGCGCGATGCGGTTCAGGATGGCACCGTTGCCAATCGGCGCTGCGCCGCCGTCATCGCCGAAGATCAGGTTGAACCGGTAATGCGGGCCGTCGAGCGAAAGGCGCTCGAGCGTCAGCAATTCCTCAAGTGCCGAGAGCCTGGACATATAGGGGTTGAAATCCAGCGCCAGATTGCGCAATTGCCCCAGGCCGTAGGGGAAGCCTACGAGGTCACCGCCCATCACGGTGCCGGGCAGAAATTCCTGAAGGACACCGTCGCCAAGCTGAGAATCGACCAGATCATTGCCCGACAGGTTCAGGCTCAACAGGTTGATCGCGTACTTGAGCCCGGTGAGCTCGGAAATACCCAGATTGGAAGCATCGAGCTCGGACAACTCTGCCATGCTGCTGGCGTAAATGCGTTGCGACCAGGCGGACTCGCCGAATGAACTTTCAAGCGGAATATCGGTACGCTCGCTGCCGGATGGCACATGGATCACGTAGCGCTTGTCGCCGTTGTTACTGTCATACCGCTCGGTGATCGCATAGCCGAGCGCACGGGCCAGCGCCAGGCGCAGACGCTCGTCCGGCATGTCGATCAACGCATCGGTCTGGCGCAGCAGGATGTCGGAACGTTCGGACTCGGCCACCGGCGCGATCTTCTCGCCAATATCCAGGTCGCGCACTTCGAAGCGTTCGGCCACGAAACGATCGCGCCCGCTTTCGCCGCGCAAGCGGTCGATGCCTTCGTTGCCGACCAGTATGTCTTCGCCCTCGCCGCCACCGACGCGGTCGCGATCGGTGTAGGGGTGGCTGTAGCCTTGTGAAGGCGCGTCGATGGCGACCTGGAAATCCAGGTCTTCGCTTAGTGCACCATCGGAGTTGTAGACGCGCAGGTAAAAGCCGCCGGCCTGTGCGTTGCGCAAATCGATGATCGACTTGCCCAGGGCCACCAGCTTGCCTTCCTCGGTGTACAAGTCAGCCACCAGCCCGGTGACGCGCGGCGTGATCGACAGCGCGGTCTGGCCGGCCTGCACCAGCCCGGCCAACAGAATCTCGAGATCCTTATCACCGGTCGGGTTTTCGACCCGCACAGTAAGGCGCGTTTCACCACGGTCAAGCGCCGCGCGTACCGCGGCGGTCAGATCAACAGTGGCAATCGCGCTTGTCACGCTGATCGACTCGGTGAATGCAGCACGGCCGGTACGATCGGCATTGGTGATGCGGTTGTCGCCTTCGCCTTCGAGCACGCTGACCGTCAGCGGCAGCGGCGGCGGGATCAGGGCATCGATGCGGGTAGCGCCGGACTCGGTGGCGACCCACAGATTGCCATCGTAATAGTTGGTGAAAAACAGCTTGTCGCCCAGTGCTTCGAGCGAGTAGGGATACATGTTTTCCGCACCCGGCACAACATGGGTGCCCTCGGCGCTGCCATCGGTGACATAGAGCGCGTTTTGGCTGACAAAGAACAGGCGCTGGCCGGCGCTGGTTGTGACCGGCACCATCGAGAACGGGAAACCGCTAGCCGTGCCGGGTTCGAGATCCGCCACCAGGCTGGTGGTGGTGCCGTCGGTTTTCCACAGTTCGCGCCCGCTTGCCGTCTGCGTAGCAGCGAAGTACAACTCGCTTCCGGCCGCGCTGAGCGAACCCGGCGACGAACTGGTGACAAGTCCCGGGGTGGTGTTGATGACGGTGGTGTATTGCGGAATCAGGAAGCCGTTGATGAAAGAAAATCCGCTGAGCACTTGCTGGCTGGTCGACAACGGATTGGTGTCCGGCTGGCCAATATTGGCCAGAACAGTCGCGCCACCAGCGAGGCCCACTTGCCACAACTCGCGGCCGACGCGCCCGGTCTCGATGGTCGAACCGGCTAGCGCATCCTGGGCCGAAAACACGACCTTGCCGTTGAAATAAGTCAACTCCTGCGCACTGGTTGCAGTGCTGGCGATATTGGTCAGTTGAGTGAAGCTGCTGCCGTTGAATTTGAATACCTCGCGATCGCCATTGGCCCCGCTTACCTGTGCGGCAAACACCAGGTTGCCGTCTGCCGCGATCAAGCCAGTGGGCGAACGGAAGGTCTGCCCCGCCAGCAGCTGCGGGCTACCGCTACCGTTGTAGCGCCAGATCGAGTTGTAGCCTTGCGCCGCATTGAAGCCGGCGAAATACAGCGAGCCGCCCACGCTTGTGAGGTTCGAGGGGTTGATGCCGGCGCTGCCGGCCACTCCTTCGAGTACCACGGTTGCCGCCGCGCTGCCGTCACTGACCCACAATTCACTGCCGGTGGCGGTGCTGTTGGCCACGAAGTAAAGCCGCGCCCCGGTCTGTACCGATACCTGACCCGGGTTGAAGCTGTCAAGCCCACTGGCGATAACCTGGATCGAGGCCACGCGTGCATCCACCGCCTGGATGCGCAGGCGAACCTTTGCGTCCGGATCGACGAATTGGCTTACCGTCACCAGGCCGTTGTTGGCGCCCAGGGCCGCGTTGATCGCCGTGTTGAGGTCGGTTGTCAGCTGACTGACGCTGGTATTGCCTTCCAGCGCCGCGAAGCTCATGCGCGGTGTGATTGAAAGCGTGCGGCCGTCGGCCAGCACGATTTCCAGCTGCATGGTGACCACGCCAGACGGGATGCCGTTGAGCACATCGCCCGAGGCCGGCTTTTCGGCCAGCAGTTCCCCTGAAAGTTGCGAGACCTCGCGGCCGCTGAAACCCAGCCCGTCGCCCTTGATCAATCTGAGTCCGATCACCGAAGGATCGGTATCGGAAATCAGAACCAGCTTGGCGCCATCGTTGCCCGCACCGACTGCGAAATGCAGCGCATCGGACTCCAGACCGGCTCCCTTGAGCGTATCGGCCAGCTCAAGATTGAGCGCGACTACCAACGCACCGATAGTTGTGGCCTTGCCACCGGCTTGCACACTCACCTGGATGTCGCGCGTGTCGCCGCCAATCAGATCGAGCACGATGGTGAAGTCGGCGCCCTTGGAATTGACGCTGGCCACCTTGACCGCTTCGGCAGCGGTGATCGATACACCCTGCACCGACGACTGGTTTTTGCCGAAGCCGAGATCGCGTGCACCGTCCACCCGCACCTGAACAAAGTCGGAATTGACCCTGAAACCGATGAAGTTGCCGGCAGAAAACGCGGTGATGGCATTGCTTGCTACGCCCGACTTGACAAGTTGTGCGGCAAGGTCGCTGTTGATATCGCCGACCAGCGCGGCGAAGCGTGCGGGCTGGGAATTGCTGTCGTTGTTGTCGCGAATCTGCTCCAGCGAGAGCGAGATCGGCAACTTGAGAACGTTGCCTTCGACATCGACGGCAATCACATCGAATGCATAACTGGAGACCGGCCGGCCGTTGCCCACCTCGACGCTCTCGCCGGAGAGCGTGGCAATGCCGGCAACCGGGGTGAATGACCCCACCGATGATGCCGCGATGTCCTTGACCTTGACCGTACCCTCGGAGGTGCCGTCGGTTTTCCACAGTTCGATACTGCCGGCACCCAAATTGGCGGTGAAGTACAGCGCGCCGTCGAAATCCACCAGGTTGTACGGGGAGGACCCGCCAGCCCCCGGCAACAGGTCGCGCACCAGTCGCGTGCCTTCGATGCTGCCATCGGTAACCCACAATTCGTGGCCTTCACCGGCCCTCGTGCCGGTGAAGTAGATCTTGCCGCCTGCAGCCGTGACATTGCCAACCGCGGTCGGTGCCGGCACCGGTGCGGCAGCGCCCGGTACATCGAGCGTAAGGATCGCGTTGGCGATCGCATCCGGATTGCCCACCAGATCGAGATAACGACCAAGGTCGAATTCGAGAATCGCGCCGCTGACCACACCGGCATTGATGGAGTAGGACTTGCTGTCGGTACGCGCCGACCTGAAGTCGAGACCGACTTCAACATTGCGCGCCGCGCCCTGGCCATTGCCGAGCCAACGCACAGTGGCGCCGCCGCTCAGGTAGCCAATCGCGCCACGGCTATCTGCCGTGGTCGAGCCGTCTTTCCAGCCCAGGAAGTAGCCGCTACCGACCGCATCGCTGCCGCTTGCCAGACCAAACTCGAAACTCTGGCCTTCAGTAGGAAGCAGAGCCCGCGTGGTGCCGACGCCGGTGATTTCGTAGTTGCCGTCAGCGTCGCGCCGGAAGATCAACGGAGTGACATTGCGGGTAGTCCCTTCGGCGAACGCGCCGCCATAGGCCGACCACTCGATGACGCGACCGGCCGCGCTAAAGGCAGGGCCGACATACATGCCGCCGGAAGCGCTATCGACAAACGATGCCACCAGCAGATCGGCACCGGTTTGGCTGGTGGCCGCCGCGGTCCGCGTGCCGTCCTCGGAGCCGACGGTTTCCACCGTCTGGGCGCGTGCCCCCGGGGTAATGCGCACGAAGCTCCCGGGTTGTCCCGCGCCGAGGGTGACGAAGCGATACCAGCGCTCGGACGAACCGGCGGTCATGGTGAAATCGGTGGTGTCGGCCACGCCGTCGTTGTCGTAGTCGTTCTTGAACACCTCGGCCCGGCCGGTGCCGCGATCCACGAGATAGTCACCGCTACCGGTGACGGTGAGGTTGGTCAGATCGACGATCTGGTCGCCCGGCGGCAGCGCCGGCGGCGTGGCAGCGCCGTAGGCGACAAAGATCTTGCCGGCAGCGGGCGTGAGAATGGTAGTCACCGCGTTGGCGCCGGAGGCCCCGATGATGATGTCGTCGAGTCGGTCGCCATCCAGATCGATGCCGGGGTCGGAAGTGAGCGTGCCGAAATGGTCGAACTCGGATTCACCGCGAATTGCCGAACTGGCGTCGGTCAGGTACACATCGCGGCCGCGTTCGGCGATCGAGAACAGCACGTAGGCGGTGCCGCGCTCATCCTGATCGAGGATGGTCGAGGAACCGGCCGCCGTAGTGGTGCGGGTCGGCTCGCCGATCAACAGGTCGGCCTTGCCGTCGGCATTGAAATCGCCGGCGGTGGCGTGGAGCACACCGTTGAACACGATGCCATCGGCAATGCCGGCGGCGTCTTCGCGCCGCACCACGATGTCGGCATCGTCACCCAGAAGGATGCGGGTGCTGCTGCCGTAGTCGGCCTGGCCGTAAAAGATCAACAGGCCGCCCTCGCGCGTCAATGCGCCGCGCTTGCCTTCCTGCGTGCGCCCGACGGCGAAATCGTCGTAGCCGTCGGCGTTGATGTCGCCCAGTGCCGCGACCGAACCACCGAGCGAGAAGTCCTGGATGATCAGGTCGGCGGTGGTTTCACCGCTGACAAAAAAGTCATCGACCAGAGTGTTGCCAAGAACGATGTTGTCGTAACCGCCGTCGCTGACGCGCCCGGTGATCAGATATGCCCGTCCGACGTTGGGCAAGGTGCCGTCGGAGAATTTCACAAAGCTTGAATCAGTGAAGAGAATGTCATCAAGGCCGTCGCCGTTGACATCACCGGCAACTACAGCGCGCACGGTTTGCGTGACCGTCACCGTGGCGCCAATCTCCTCATTGGTGAATTCGGTGCCTAGCGTCTGCCGATTGGCCAAATCAGCCCAGATCACGGCCTCCACATCTGCAGCGCCGTCAAATGTCCGAATTCCGGGCGCGTCTTCTCCGCCCCACATGCTTTGACCGGAAATCACATAACCGCTGATGAGCCCGAACGGCGCGCTGACCATCAGATCGGCATGACCATCGTCGTTCCAGTTCAACGTTGCGATGTCGGATGTCGCATCCACGCTCGAGCCGCCGCCCACCAGACGGATCTGCCGCACCCGATTCTGGTCTTCGGCCGCCGCCACTTGCATGACCCAATCGCGGTCGATGTAGCCCGGCAATTCGAGGCCACCGGCACCGCCACCCATGATGATGGTGATCATTGCATCCGCACCACCGATACCATGGCGGCGTATGAACACCAGATCGGTCTTGCCGTCGCCGCTTATGTCCCCCATGCGTGAAATCGCCCGACCCACATCGGCGTCGATGACGAAATCGGCCTCGTCGCGGATATCGACCACGCCATCCAGACGCACCGGTCCCAGCAGCACATAGCTGGCGTCGTTGCCGTGTACCAGCAGATCGCCCTCGCGATCGCCGTTGAAATCGGTCAGCTTGACCGCCCCCGCCAGGCCTTCGTCCTCCAGCGAGCCCTGCAGGCCGAAGGCATCGCGCGCCGCCGGATTAGCGTCGCTCGCGACATTGATGCCGGGAATGACGCGCGGCCCGCTTTCGCGCAAGCTGGGCGTAGCCAGGTCGAAGCGGTAGTAGTCGGGCGTGGCGCGCAACGCGTCGGCCGCGACCACGCCGGGCTGGAATGGCCCGAGCGCGCTGCCTTCGTAAATGCGCAGGGCATCGCCGGCCGGCCCGGCGAATGCCAGGCGGGTATGCGTGGCACCATCTTGCGTATACGTGCTGATGCCGCCGAAGTAAAGCGATTGCGGCTGGGTCGTGCCCAGCGCCACATAGCTGGCGCGACCCGGTTCGATGATCAGGTCGGCGGCTGCGGCGAAACGCGCTTCCATCATGGTGCGCGTCTCGCGAATACCGATTTCGGCATCGACCAGTGCGGCACCCAGGTGCAGCGCTTGCACCTGATGCTCCAGCAGGCCCTTTTCGGTGAGACGGTTGCTTTGCGACATGCGGCCGGCACCCAGATCAGCAGCGCCGTCGCCATCGAAATCGCCGATCGGCCGCACGCTGCCTGCAGTCAGGCTTACGGCGCGCGGTGAATCCGGATCGGACGCCAGCATGCTGGCAAGCGAAAGCGTACCCGTGAGCTCGCTGTCGCCGAAAATCACGTAGCTCGTGGTGCCGCCACTGATCAGCAAATCGTCAGTGCCGTCCCCATCGATATCACCCGCCGCGTACACCCTTGCGCCGGCCCCAAAGGCACCGGCCGCATTCACCGTCAGGCGCAGGCTTGGCCCGCCAATGCCCTGGCCGCCGGTGTAGATGCGCAACTGGTTGGCGTCGACGATCGCAAAATCGTCGCGGCCGTCGCGATTGAAATCACCGGCCGCGCCAGCGACACCGCCGCCGCCAATGCTGAAGGCGGGATCGCCGATGAAGGTGTTCTCGCGATTCGGGTCGCTCAGATCGAATTCCGCCAGCCAGGCCTCGCGCGAGCGCCCTGCGTACACCTTGCTGCTGCCGAAGGTCGAGAGCACCAGGTCGTCGCGCGCGGCCGTGTTGCCCGGCGCTTCGTCGGCTTGCAGGAAGTTTGCCAACGGCAGACTGACGTAGTTTTCGCCCCCCGCCGGATCCCAGGCGAGCAGGATATAACTGCTGGCCGACGCCTGGAAGTAATCCAGCACGACCTCGTGATATCCGGCCGCAAGGGTCGCGGACCCGAGAGTGAAATTGAGCTGGTTGGGATCGGCGACCGCGGCGTTGTTGTCGAGCACGACGTTGCCGTCGATGGTCAAACGTATGCCGTCGTCGTTGTAGCTGGCGAAGGAAGCAACGCCGGAAGCGGCGTCACCGGGTGGATCGAAATAGAGCGTGCCCTTCCACCTGACCGCGAAATCCTCGTTGAGTCCGGCAACGTTGCTCGCCGGGTCGCCGCTGGTAAAGATGCCGTTGCCGTTGACATACATGCTGTCGGTGACGATATCGGTATCGAGGCGGATCAGGCCGGGCCCAAACGCGCCGACGTCAACCAGCGTGCCGGTGCCGTCAACATTGGCCGGCAGCGCGCCGTTGAAGTCGCTGTCGAACACCGTGGCGGCGCCCGACGGCCCGTTGGCCAGCACGCGCAGGTTGTCGATCGCCCAGGATTCGTCGTTGCCGCCCGAATAGTTGGCACCATCCGCCCAGATGCGGATGGTGGCGCTCGCGCCGGTGTGGGCGAGGCCGCGCAAGGCGGCACTGCCGCTCAGGTCGTAGAGCGAATCGGCAGCGGTGCCGAAACCGAAATTGGCGCCGGTCAGGAGCTTCACGCCAGCGCTGTAGCTTTGGCTTGAGCCACTGACGTTGCTGAAGGTCTGATTGAAAACAACGCTGTTGTCGATGGCAATCTTCAGTCGGTCCGGCCCGTTCGCGCCGTTGTTGCCATCCCAGGTGTTGATCAGCGCTAACAAAAACTCGAGATCCAGGCTGGTATGGTCTTCCGGCAGGCCCGTAAGCGTGATCACCGTGGCACCCGGCTCGCCCACACCCTTGTTGTGCAGGAACTTGCCATCGACCAAGCCCGGCAAGGCAGTCAGGTTGGCGGAGTTGGAAAAGTCGTGGTACTGGCCCAAGAGGCCCCTGGTCTGGATCGGCGTGATGTTGCCCACCGCGGCGGCTTCGACGATCGCCGTGCCGTTGACAGGAATGAACAGGTCACTGTCGGTCAAAACGTTGATGACGCCGCGCGCATCGCGGAACAGCACCGAGGGCGGGATCACCTCGCGCGTGACGCTGCCCGGCTTCTGCCATGACAGCGAAGCACTGGCGGCCCCGAGGTTCTCGAACATCTCGACCCGGATGTTGTGGAAACCTGCACTCAAGGTGAGGCTGGTCGAAAGCTCCAGGGTACCGTGCAAGCCATCGTTGTCGATGACCTTGTTGCCATCGATATAGAGCTTGCTGCCGTCGTCGCTGGAAAGGAAAAACTTGTAGATACCGCCCTGCTCGATATTGATCTGCCCGGTCCAGCGCGCCGCGAAGCGATCGTTGAGGTCGGAAAAACCGCCAAAGCCCGGCCCGCTGGTGGCCGGGAAATTGATGCGCGCATCGGTACGCGTGTATTTGGGTGTCAGCGAGTTGAAGTTGATCTCGTCGAGATCGGTCACATTGACGCCTGCGGGCAGCACGAAGTACTCGCCGATCAAGCCGGCATCGGCTGCAGTTTCAACCTCGGTGGACCAGTCGGCACGGCCGAAAATCACGTACACGCCCTGCTTGTCCATCGACGACTGCTTGGTGACCGACACGATCAGGTCGCCAAAACCGTCGCCGTCGAGATCGCCACCGCGGCTGATCACCGATCGATTGGTGGCATTGCTGCCCAGCACCGGCGCCGGCAGTTCCAGCGTGACGGTGGGCTGCACCAGGTTGGGATCGATGCCGGCGGCCGAGCCAAACGCCACACGCACAAAGGTGCGCGGGTTGCCGACATCGGCCAGGGTCGCCACCACCGCATCCTGCACCGAGACGATGGCATCGTCGAAGCCGTCGCCGTTGATGTCGCCGACATTGATCATCACCGGCTGGCCGGAAAGTTCGACCGGCGAGAACGATTGCGCGGCCTCGTCGGCCGATACCAGGAGTGTCTGACCCAGGGTGCCGCCGAACTTGATGCGGTATTCGCCGGGGCCGTAGGTAACGATCAGGTTGTCGGTGCCGGCGCGCTGCGCCACGGGCACTGCGAACTGGTCGGTAATTCCCTTGACGGTTGCGTGCGCCAGGTTTGGCGAAAGGTCCGCCACCTGAATGCCATTGCGCAACAAGTCGGCGTCGGACTGCTCTTCGAACCGCCAGTAACCCATGAGGCCGGACTCGTCGCCGCTCGAAAGGCGCTTGTAGTTGTCGGCAATCTCGTCGGCGCTGCGCGCCACGTTCCAGATGCGCACTTCGTCGATGCGGCCGTCGAAGTTCTGGTTGGCAGTGCCGCCCTGTCCACGCCCGCCAAAACGCAGGGCATTGTCGGACACCTTGCTGTCGCCCACTGTTGCCGCCGACAAGACTACTGGCGTATTGAAGACCTTTTGTCCATTGATGTAAACCTGCACACTGCCGCTTGCATAGGTCGCGGCAACATGCGTCCAGATACCTGCATTGGCGGTGCGCAGCGTATCGACGAACTGCATCGTCGCACCGCTGGCGAAGCCGACCAGGATACGACCATCGGCCGCACGAATGATCTGGTACTCGCCTTCCTTGGACAGCACCACGCCACCCGAGGCGGCACGTTGCGCCAGATTGCCGGTGGTCGATGTGCCCCCACCCGGACCAGCCGGGTTGATCCACGCTTCCATCGTTCCTTGCGCACCGAACTTGAGCGCGGTGCGCGCGGCGACTTCGGCGAAATCGGTCGAACCATTGAATTTGAGCGCCAGACCGCGCGCGGCCCCGGCTTCGCCCGGTCGGGCCGCCATTTCGTTGCTCACATGCAGGAGGTAATACTCCGGCACGCCGGAGAAACGCTCGCGCGGCACCAGGCTCACGCCAGCGCCCGGATCGCTGTCTTCGGCCGGGAACAAATAGGCCAGCAGGCGATCGGCGGTTTCGACCACGCCGCCCTCCACCTTGTTGAGCGGCACCACCGAAATCATGCCGCCTTCAAGCAGCGCGCTGGCGGAATCACCAAACTGCGCCATCGCCTCGGCCGCAGAGATCGCGTACCAGTCGTCGTTGTCACCCAGATGGAAGCTCAGGCGATCGATGATGCTGCCGGTACGGATCAGCGGCAGGTTGGCGGCGAACGGAGCGAAATCGTTGCGGCTGGAAATGCCGTTGACGGTGGTGAACTCGTAGGCATCCGGTTCGAGAATGCGGTTGCCGGACAACAGGTCGCTGCCGGGACCGCCGGTGATGCGGTCGTCGCCCAGACCGCCCATGATCAGGTCGGCGCCGTCGCCGCCATCGATGACGTCGTCGTAGGCGCCGCCAAACAGGCGGTCGTTGCCGTCGCCGCCGTAGATTTCGAGCCTGCCGGCGAGGAAGCCGCGCTGCTCGACATCACCCGGATCGAAACCCCATTCGCTGACCACACCGGGGTACTGGTATTCGGGATCGGCATGCACGATGTCGTCGCCGCCGCGCGTGTCGATCACCAGTTTCTCGACGCTGATAGTCTGGAAGAACGCGTAGTTCTGCGTGAAGATCGGCTGCCCTTCGACCAGCGGCACGAATTTCATGTCGCTCAAGGCAGAGTTTGGTGTGCTGCCGTCGATCAGAAACTCCGGCACGATCAGGTCCAGCGAAACGCCGGTGCCGACAAAGCGCAGCACCCCATCGGGAAATTCAACCAGGACCTTGCCATCCGCCACAGTGCCTTCAAGCGCGGCGTCGATTGCCGCGGCGACGTCGAGCGCGAGGTCGCTGATGGAACTGTTGTTGTCCGGCGCTACGTTGACCTCATAACCGACACCATCGATCCGCAGCGTGAAGCGCGCTGCGTTCGCAAGATCACCGGTCTCGATGGCGCGCGAGCCGGCGGAAACCACCTCGCCATTGGCCGCGAACTCCTGATTCGCCACATCCCACTGCAGCGCGCTGAATTCATAGCGATGCAGGAAGCGGTTCCAGCGCACCGCCACGTTGTCGGGCACGCTGCGGCCCAGGCGGTCGGTATCGCCGCCCCAGTACAGCACACGGTCCTCGCCCTCGCCGCCGTCGAAGCGGTCGGTCAGGGTCGGGATGTAGGTGTCGGTGGTGCCCTTGATGAAGGGCAGGCCGTCGGTGATCAACTGGAAGGTGTCGTTGCCGGCGCCGCCGAACAACAGGTCTTCGGCCTGGCGGTCGTAGCCGCCGGAGAGCACGTCGTCACCGTCCTGGCCGAAGATCCAGTCTTCGCCCGCGCCACCGATCAACACATCGTTGCCGGACCCGCCCAGAATCACGTCGCGCCGCGTCACATCCGTGCGCGTGGTCATCTGCTCGACTGTCGGCGTGGCACTGTCGATCTTGAGTGTCAGGTCGTATTCGGTCGGCACCAGGTTGCCGGAGGCCACCTTGACCAGGTATTCGCCTGCCGCGAGACCGGCGATATCGAGCACACCGGCACTCTTGCCCGAGAAATCGAGTTCGAGGTTGCCGAGGTAACGCCGCTCGTCCAGCGTTGTCGTGGCCGGATTGTCACCAGTGCCAACCCGGGTCACCAGTTCATAACGGGCCGGCGCGCCAAGGGAACTCACCTTGATCAGGTAGTCGCCGGCGGCCAGGCCCGACAGGTCCACATTGCGGGCGATCTGGCCCACAGGTACGGCGGTGCGCAGCGCGGCTGCGCCTGCGGCGGCCGCATCGTAGATTTCAAGCACCAGCGAATTGACCGTGGCCAGGTCGGCGATCAGGCCGATGCTGTCGTCCTCGCCAGCTACTTCGGTCAGCGTGAAGCGGAACCAGTCGACATCACCTTCGTCGCCCGCCACGTCGGCATCCGGGCCGCGATCGATGGTGAGGCCGCGCAGGCGGAACAGGTTCTGTATCGATTGCTCATCGCGCAGCCGATAGGCATCGGCGCGGCTGTCATTGGGCACCGCACCGGCGATCTGGCCGCCATCGATGCCGTCGCGCGAGATCAGCGCGGCGGTGCTGCCGGCTTCGGCCGTGCTGCCGTCGGGCGCGCGGGTAAACAGTTGCAGGTTGATGCCGTCCAGGCTGGAGGCGCTGTTGACCAGGATCTGCGCACCGGCTGCGGCCGCGCTGCCCAGGGTGAAGCGGAACCAGTCGCTGTCGGTCGGGCTGTCCAGCGTCAGGCCCTTGAGTGTCGTGGTTTGCGCCAGGCCCGCGGCGTCACCCACCCGATAGGCGAATTCCGACAAGTCATTGCGATTGCCGGACTCGGCACGGTCCACCAGGATCGCCGTGCCGCTGGTGATGCGCACGCGATCATCGCCGGCACCGGCATCGATCCACACCGTTTTCTGCACCGTAGGCCCGATATAGATATCGTCGTTGCCACCCAATGCATCGATCAGGATGACATCGAAATCGGTCTCCGGCGGCAACAGGGATTCCGCCAGATTGAGGGTATCGAACTCCAGATGCGCCAGTTCGGTCTGGCGCGCCAGCTTCTGCTCGCGCGTCAGGCTGTTCGGATCGACATACGGCACGGTCGAATCGGCTTTGTACTTTTCCAGCCCGCCTTCATCGGCCAGCACCTGGTTGAGGTTGAACTGAATGTCGTCGGCGCTCCAGATGGGGTTGCCGTTCTGGTCGAGCGCCCCGAAATCCAGGGTGAGCAGCGCCGCGAAGCTCGACAGGTCGCCATTGACCGTGCGCCGCGTGACCAGATGCTTGTCGCGCAGCAGACCGGGTTCGGTGACGTAATCGACCTTGATCTCGTCATCCCCGCCGGTGCCGCCGATGTACCAGACCTGGCCGGATTCGCGCGCGTATTGCTTCCATTCATCGCCCAGCACACCGCCGTCGAGCGATTCGAACAGGCTGCCGTCGGCGCGGAACAGGCGATCATCTCCGCCGTTGCCGAACAGGAAGCCCACGGTGGTGCCACCATAGAGCTCGTCGTCTTCGGAAGAACCGAGCATGCGATCAAGGCCGGTATCTTCCAGGCCGTACAAACCGGCCAGTCCGCCGCCATCGTTCAAGCCATCGCCATCGAGGTCGCCGTTGTCGTCACGGATGCGGCCATCGGCGCCGACATAGACGCCGAACTGGCGCAACTGCAGCGTGAGCGTTGCGCCGTTGGCGGTCGATGCCAGCGTGAAAACGCTGTTGCCGCCGCTCGAGGTGGTGCCCGCCACCACCAGGCCCGACAAGGTGCTGGCGTCGATGCGACTGTTGATCAGCGCGATCAATTCATTGAGCGTGCTGAAAGACGCCGTCTCGGCGGCAGTCAGGTTGAGGTTGACCGGCACGGCGTCGCCCAGGATCAGGGCGAAGCTCATGTCGGCACGCAGGCGCCCGTCGACCGGCACCGCATCGATGCCCTTGAGTAGCGCCGGGGTGCCCGCCGCTCCGGTGGCACTGCCGGCCACCATGTGCAGCTGGGTGACCAGCGGGTTCGGATCGCGGCTCCAGGCGAACAACTGGTTCTCGCCGGGCCCGCCGATCAGGTCGTCGGCACCCTGGCCGCCGAAGATGACGTCGTGCTCGCTGGGTGACCCGGTGGTGCCGCTATTGCCCCACAGGCGGTCGTTGCCGCCGAAGCCGTAAATCACGTCGCTGCCGTTGCCGCCGTCGATGCGATCACGCGCCTCCGAGCCCAGCAGAATGTCGTTGCCGGGACCGCCGTCGATCACGCCGACATAATCGTCGCTGCGTGCCACCAGCGCGGAAACATCGAGTTTCTCGACCGCGCGGCCGCTGTTGTCCAGCCCCGCACCCTGGCGGAACTCGATGCGGTCATGGCCGGACAGGCCGGCGATGCGGATTTGCTCGACCAGCGGCGTGCCCAGGGTCTGGCCGGCGCCTGGCGTGCCGCGCCAGGGCATGAAGATGTCGCGACCGTTGTAGTCGAAATGCAGGATGCCCTGCGCACGGCCGTCGCTGCGGCCGGCCGCGGTCTGGCCGACGATGATGTTGTCGCCGACCACCGGGGTGCCCAGCACCATCAGGATATCGGTGGCGTTGTCGTCGGCAATGTCGGCAAACTGGTCGTTGCCGAAATGGCCGTCGATGGTGTCGCCGTATTGCGAGTAAAGCGGGCTGACGTCACCGACGATCAGGTCGATGCCGCCACCGCCGTAAATGGTGTCGATGCCGTCCTGGCCTTCGAGCCAGTCGGTATCGCCACCGCCCCAGATCAGGTCGCCACCGCCGCCGCCAAACACCTGGTCTTCGCCGCTGCCGCCATGAATCTCGTCAGGCGCGCCGCGCGTATCGGCAAACACGTTTTGCGCGTAGGTCGGCCCGGCCAGGTAGTCGCCGTGCAGGTAGTCGTTGCCGCTGTCACCGATCAGGGTGTCCTGGCGCAGGTTGCCGTACAGCCAGTCGCCACCGGCGCCGCCATGCAGTTCGTCGCCGCGCAGCAGGTATTCGGCCGCCAGTTGCGCCGGGCTCGATGCCACGGTGACACCGGCCCAGGCGTACAGAAAGTCGATGCCGTCACCGCCATACAGGCGCTGGCCGCTGCCGCGCTGCACCTTGTCGCCGACCGTCGTCACCGCCAGGGCACTGCCGGTGGGGCCGCCGAACAGGTAATCGCTGCCGCCGTCGCCGTATAACTGGTCGAAGCCTTCGTCGCCGCGGATGATCGGGTTGGGCGCCTTGACGTTGTAGTCGCCGCGCAGGTTGTCATCGTTGGCACCGCCGCGCAGGACGTCGTTGCCGCCGCTGCCTTCCACCTCGTCATTACCGACGCCGCCGTCCAGATAGTCGTCCCCGCCGCCGCCGATCAGGAAATCGGAGCCACCCTGGCCGAAAATCCAGTCGGTATCGGTACCGCCGTCGATGATGTCGTTCATGTCGGCGACATTCACATCGAGGTCGGCCTTGAGCGCGGCGAATTCATTCGGCAGCGCCGAACGCACGCGGATGCTCACGCCGTCATCGAGCGAACTGCCGTCGATGGACTGGCCCAGCAAGGCCACTGGCGTGATGCGCGGCGGCGTCACCCCGGTCGGATAGATGGTTTCGTTCTCGTCCCATGCCGGTGGCGTGGTGAAGTTGATCGGATTATTGGCATCGAAGCCGCCCAGGCGCGCGTCCTCGAACTGCCCGAAGATCAGGTCGCGGCCGCCTTCGCCAAGAATGGTGTCGTCCCCCACACCGCCGATGATGATGTCGTCGCCGGCGCCGCCGCGGATCAGGTCGTCGTCGTCGCCGCCGTCGATACGGTCATTGCCGGCACCGCCGTAAAGCGTGTCGTCGTCGTTTCCACCCTGAATGTTGTCGTTGCCGGCATCGCCCCAAACCTGGTCGAAGCCGTCACCGGCGATGATGGTGTCGTCACCGCCACCGCCATGGATGATGTCGTCGCCGTCGTAGCCGAAGATCAGGTCATTGCCGCTACCGGCATTGATGATGTCGGCGCCGTCGTCGGCATCGTTCAGGTCCAGATTGAACGGCAGGGTGCGTTCATTGGCGATAGTGTCATCGCTGATCTGCCCGTCGCCGACGATGACGCTGTTGCCGCCGGCTGTGGTGATGGTGTCGTTCCCGGCGTTGCCGCGGATCACACTGTTGCCGGAGCCGGCAATGATGACGTCGTTGCCTTCGGCGCCGAGGATGAAATGGTTGCCGTTGCCGGCTGTGATGTGGTCCGCACCTGCGTGGCCGAAGATGCGGCTGTTGCCGTCCCCCGCCGTGATGTCGTCATCCCCGGTTTGACCGTAAATGCGACTATTGCCATTGCCAGTGACGATGACATCGCGCGCACCGGCGCCCGACAGCACCGCAACGCCCCCCAGCAGATCGGCATCGCCATAGATGTCGTTGTCGCCATTGCCGAGCATGATGGTGTCGCCACCGGCGTCGCCGTAGACGTCGCTGTTGCCGTTGCCGGCCGTGATGTCGTCATCGCCCACATGGCCGCGCACCAGCATGTTGCCGTTGCCCAGCACGATGATGTCGCGCGCGCCGTCGGGCGAGACACTGTATACACCACCGACAACGATGGCGTCGCCATGGATCTCGCTGTTGCCATTGCCGAGCGTGATGCGGTCGGTCCCGCCACCGCCGTAGACTTTTTTGTTGCCGTTGCCGCCGGAGATGACGTCGTCGCCGGCCTGGCCGTGGATCACGTCTGCGTCGTTGCCGACGGCGATGCTGTCGGCAGCGCCGGCGCCGGTGTTCTCACCATCCTTGTCGTCGCCGTAAATCAGGTTGCTGCCGGCGCCGCCGTCGATAACGTCGGACCCGCCGCCGCCGTAGATACGGTCGCCGTCGCTGTCGCCGAAGATGTTGTCGTTGCCCTGATCGCCGAACAGGGTGTCGACGCCGACACCGCCGCGGATCAGATCGGCGCCCAGGCCGCCATGGATCAGGTCGGCACCACCGTCGCCGTACAGGTTGTCGGCGTCATCACCACCTTCGATGATGTCGTCGTTGTCGCCGCCGTAAATGGTGTCGGCGCCGCTTCCACCCTTCAGGTTGTCGAAACCGGCTTCGCCCCAGATCTGGTCGGCTCCGCTGCCGCCTTCGACCGTGTCGTTGCCGCCGCCGGCGTAAATGCGGTCGTTGCCGCGATGGCCGTAAATGATGTCGGCGCCGCCGGTGGCGCTGCTGGTGTTCTCGATGGCCTTGATGTTGAGATACGCGTTGGCAACATTGAAGCTGATGAGACCGCCGTCACCGATGATGATGTCATGGCCGGCGGGATTCGCATCCGGGTCGGGGTTGCGCGGATCGAGATCGCCACCCAGTTTGTCGTTGCCGCCGCCGCCTGCGATCAGGTCGTCGCCGGCGCCGCCAATCACCACGTCGGCACCGCCGCCGAAGCCGGAAGCCTTGGCCGTGAGGCCATCCTCGCCGAACCTGACATCGTCGGCGAAGATCGCGTCATTGCCGGCCCTGGCATCGATGAAGTCATTGCCCAGGCCGCCGATGATGACGTCGTCCTGATCGCTGCCGTAGACCTCGTCGTCGCCAGCGCCGGCGTCGATGCGTGCCTTGCCGCCTAGCCCCACCTTGATGACGTCGTTGCCGGCGCCACCTTCGACATCGAACTGGATCGCCGCGGTCACACCCGACAAATCGATCAGGTCATCGCCCTCGCCGCCCTGGGCGATGATCAGGCTGGTGACGTGATATTCCTGTGCCTCGCTCTTGGCCACATTCAGGCCCGGTGCCCACACGCGCACCGTATCGGCATTGACCTGCTCGACGAAGATCTGCTCGCCGATGTCCTGTTCGTTGCCTTCCAGGCGCTTGCCCGCAAATTCGCCGATGTTCAGACGCAGAACGCCGTCGCCGAGTTCATCGGCCAGGGTCGGCTTGCGCTCAAACTCGATCTCGAAATTGACCAGCTCGATACGCGGCGTGATGACCCATTCCTTGTCGACCGAGAACAGCAGCAGATCGACCTTCAAGTAGGCGAACAGCTCGGCATACACCAGGCCTGACACGTCGAAAATCGCCAGCGGTGCCAGCGCCGGGTTGCCGTACTTCGCTTCGTTCAAGAAGTTGTTGGCCAGCTCGTAGAGCCGCACGCGGCCGTCTTCATTGGGGTCATGCAGGGTGAAGTCGATCTCGAAACCAAGACGCCCGCCGACTCCAGCCTGGGCCACCACCAGGTTGATCTCGGCGGCGGCACCCAGGCTGCCGTACAAGGTCACCACCGGCAGCTCGCTGCTCAGGTAAAGGCCGTTGAACAGGCTCAAAGGGTCGCGGAAATCGCTATCGAAAAAATCGCGCAGGCCGAGCGTGTCGTAGCCGAATGCGGGCGGATCGATGGTGGCGCCGAGCGTGCCGAAAATGCGCACCCCGAGCGGGCCCCAGATGACGAAAAACTGGGAATAGGTGAGCTCGAACGCCAAGGGAGGCAGGTCGATCTCGACCAGCGACGCGTCGTTGCCCATCAGGAGCCCGAAGATCTGGCTTGGGTTCTCGAATATCGGAAAGGAAATGAAATCGCCCAGGTCACCATTGGCCAGGCCATTGGTGAAGCTCTTGGTGGTTGCGGAACTGGAACCCGGCGAGGCGTTCAGGCCACTGAGCGCGTCGCGCACATCCTGAGCGTCGATGTCCGGCAGCGCTACGCTCGCACGGTCGATGCTGCCATTCCAGCCCGGGTTGGCGTCGTTGGCATCGAACACGGTGAAATCGCCGAACGGCAAAATCAGGCTGCCGACTTCAGCCGGGTCGGGAATGCTGTTGATGAACGAGATCACATCGGCGATCGCGTAGATCAGGCCGGCATCCACATAGCCGGTGGCGGCGGCCAGATCGAGCAGGGTGTAGGGCTCACCCGCCAGATCGGAGATCACCGGGATCGGCGCGGTGAGCACATCGATGATCGGTTGCAGCGGTTCGGTGAACTGCTTGACCTGCTCCACGATCGGCGACAGGAAGTCGGAAATGAAGGTGCCTAGATCGATGCCGACATCGCGGAATTCCACCAGCTTGAGACCGTCCTGGATGGCATCGCCAATCGCGTCGAAACCGACCAGCACGCCGGCACCGCGATCACCGATCGACCATTCGAGAACGAAATCACCGACGATCTTCGGGAACACCGTATCGGCGCCGGGCACCAGGTCGCTGTTGAGCTGCAGCTCCATGCCGATGTCGACGGTGGCCTCGGCAGCCACGCCGATGTCGATCTCTATATCGCCCAGGTCGGCGAAGCTGATGCGCGTGCCGCCGTTTTTGTTGCGCACGTCAACCCCGAAGGTGACGCCCAGGCCGGTCAAGGGGTTCCCTTGCGCGTCGACATTGGTGTCGGCATCGAGTTGCAGGAAGGCCAGCTTGCCGGTCAGGCCAGCGCCTGTCAGATCCACATCGAGATTGACTTCCAGCTCGTTGGTGTCGGACACATCGATGTAGAAGCCGCCGCGCGACAGGCCGACGCCGAAGCCTAAGTCGAACTGCCAGTCGCCGGTGATGTCGAGCGAGCCGCGCGTCTCGAACCCGAGACCGGGCACGCCGAGATCGAAGTTCAGACCGACGCCGACATCGATCAGCACTCCGCCCAGTTTCAGGTTCCACTGCATGTAGACGTTTTCGGGCGCGATACCCGCGTCGTCGACATTGGTGTCAAGGGTGATGTCTGCAATGTTGATCAGGCCGTCGTCGTTGCGGTCTGCCAGGATATGCAACTGGTTGTGCAGCAGGTTGAAAAGTTGCAGGGAAATATAGTTCTGGTCGGGCGCGGCCGCAGTTTCGACCGCGTCACGCAGGCCGTCGATGAAGCCGGCGCGGAAATCGGCGATCACGTTGGCCGCTTCACCCAGCTGATCGCCGATGATCGGCACCGAAAAGCCGCCCAACTCGCCGCTGAAGGTGTCTTCAAGCAGGCCCAGGAAACCATCGACACCGTCGATGATCAGGAGCAGGTTGTCGAGCGCGCTGAACTGCGACAGATCGAGATTGAAAATATCGTCCGGGATCAGCAGGAAATCGTCGGCCACCGCAGCCGGATCGGTCAAGGTACCGTTGACCTCAAGCCCGCCCGACAAGCTCAGCGACAGCAGGCCGCCGATGAGGATGTCGCCGCGATACAAGGACTCGGTGGGGAAATACACCGGCAACTGGCCGTTGATCTCGCCCGACAAGCCCAGGTCGAGCGTGTCGCCCAAGTTGCCCAAGGCATCGACCAACAGGATACGGCGGTTGGGGCCGCTGCCTGCGGTCATGGCCGCGCTCTTGAAACCGACATCGACGCTGGCCAGAATTTCGGCCTGGCCGTCGATGATGCGCACGCCCAGGCCACCCAGGGCTGCAGTGAACGCGATGTCTTCGGCCACCGCGCGCAGGGCTACGTCGTCGTCCTTGTTGGACGGCGTGTTGTTGACGTCCAGGCCGCCGTGGATGCCGGTGTCCTCGAACAACCAGAAGTCGCCCAGACTGTTGAGATCGATGCCGACCGCCAGGCGCATGTTGAGCGCACCATCGGCCCGCAGATTGGCGTTGCCCGCCAAATCGATGACGTCGGAGCTGATCGGCAGTGCCAGGTTGATCGGCAGCGACGACGAAAACCGGGGCGAGAAATTGAGATCGATGCGCAGGATGCTGCCGTCGACCAGGTCGAGAGAAAGCAGGTCGCTGGTTTGCGGCAGGCCGAAGGCTTCCTTCAGCTTGCTTTCCAGCACCTGGATGGTGGCCGCCGGATTGGCCTCGACCTCGTCTAAGGCCGCGGCGAAATCATCGGCAAAGGCCAGCAGGTCATTCAAGCTCAGGTTGATGAGCGGAATGTCTTCCTTCAAGAAATCCAGGTCTTCGAACTGGGTCAGAAAATCGACCAGCGCGCGCAGGGCGCCGATGATGTCGCCAAAGCCGATGTTGTCGAAATTGACCAGGTCATCGAAGCCGGTGGTGGTGACAGTGTAGGCGCCGGCAGTGCCGGCGATCAGGTCGCCCAGGTCATTGACGGTGATGATGAGGCGCGGGTCGGCGGCGGTGTTGATGCCGGGGAAAGCCGGGTTGATGTCAACGGCGAATGACAAGGTGCCACCACCATCGATCTCCGGACCATCGAGGAAGTCGCCCAGGTTGCCGATGTTGTCGATCAGGCTCTTGAGCGTGATCTTCGCGGTGGGATCGAAATCGGTGGCTGTCGGCAGCTTCAGCCCGATCGATACCGTGCCGGTGAGATCGGCCTCGCCTGCGGCTTGGATGCCGACAAAGCCAAAACGTGCTTCGGCTGCCACCGCGGTCGGCGTGGAGAAAGCCAGACTGGCCGCCGCACGCGCGTTCTGCAGGAACAGGCGCTCCATCGGATCGACGCCGCCCAGGAGACCGCTTTCGATGCGGTCCTGCGGCGGCACCTCGGCGCCAGTGGCCGGCCCGCCTTCGGGCTGCAGTACAGTAGCTTGCAGGATGCCCAGATCGGTGGCGGCAGTCGAGCCAAACGCGTTCTGCACCAGGAAGTTGCCACTGCCGCCGGTGGTATCGAGCAACAGCAGGCGCGTGTTCTCGTGCGAGTACTGCACATCTACCTTGCCGCCGGTGCCCGACTCGATCGCCGCGACCACCTGCCCCAGGGTGTTTGCGCCATCGAGCATGATCTCGTGGCGAGCGCCATCGCGGGTGGTGATCACGATGTCGACCGAGGTGCCGGCCTTGGACGCCGCCAGACCCAGTTCACTCACCGCAGTACCGGCCGCGGTGACAGAGAGCGACGTTGCAGCGGGCAGAAGGGTCTTGAACAGCAGCTTCTTGCCTTGCGAACCGACCTCGATCTTGTCCTTGAAAATCTTGTTGCCGCCGCCATCAGCCAGCGCATCGACGGCGCGCTGCACATCGACCACCAGATCGAGAATGTTGCGGTTGGGCCTGAGCTTGTCGGCGGTGATGATTGCCGCTCCGCTGACGCCATCAAGGGTGATGTTGAAGGTGGCGTCGCCGGCCGGCCGGCCTACCAGGCCCGGCACGGTGGCGCGCAGCTTGAAGCTGCCGCTCTCGTTTGCCGCGGTCTGGCTGGCGGCAAAGCCGATTTCACTCACTGCCGGGTTGCCAGATGCGGCCGTGAGTACCAGCGAGGTGGTGCCGCCATTGCCGGTCAGGACAATCTGGTCGTCGGCGAAATTGGTCGGCGTGCCCTTGTTGTCCACACTTGCCGTGACCTGGCCGGCCAGGCTGGTGGCGCCGATGGCGGCGTTCACGTCTGCCACCAGGTCGGCGATCGTGGCATTGCCCTGGGTCGCCGCCAAGGGCAGCAAAATATCAACCGGCGCCGCGCCATTGCGCGCAAGCTTGAAGGCCGCGTCGGCCGACAGGCGGCCGTAAACGGTGCGTGCCTCGTTGGCTGCCGACACCACCAGGGTGTTGGAAAACTCGATGCCGCCCTTGAGGCTGGACAATAGCGAAGCGTCGGTCAATACGACCGCACCTTCGTTACCCATGTAAATGCCGACGGTCATCGTGAGCCCGCCACCGGCCGACAGGTGGATGCTGCCGCTGGTGTTGATCTCGGCCAAGGGCGCGAGGTCGAGCACGTCAAAATTCAGCGGCAAATCGAGCGCGCCAAAGTTGCTGGTGCTGTTGATGTTGCCCAGGGCCAGGTTGATGGTGAGCGTCTGTTCGGCGGCGTTGTAGTGCACCACCTCGCCGGCCCCGAGAATGGTGACCAGCCGCGCCGCCAGTTCCTGCACCGTGCTGAAGGTGGCCTGGTTGTTGGAGTCAAGCAGTTTGTTGACGCCGGTGGCGGCATCGGTGTCATCGAGATCGTCGTACAGCAGCGAATCGGCAAACAGATCGGCGAACTTGAGCACCTCGTCCAATGCCGGGCCGACCAGCGGCAACTCGGTGACGTTGAAGTTGCGCTGCATGCTCTCCAGCCAGTCCGATATCTGGCCCAACAGGCCGATCAGCGTGCCGGCATCCATGTTGGTGAAATTGCCGAGGCTGTTTTCCAGCAGGTTCGGCACCACCACGGTGA
>CAYYFR010000080.1:0-16218 GCA_964470865.1 uncultured Burkholderiales bacterium
CAACAGCATGATGAAGTACGCCAAATTGCGCGCGCTTAAGCGAAGGTAGCCTGGTGTAGGAGGGGGCGGGCAAACGCTGCGCCAGCTCACATTCGGGCTGGCAGGCTATTTCGCTCGCAGGTAAAGAACCTTGTGATTCGAGCCGGGCGCCTGCCGTTCTTCCGTCACGAACAGTTCGGTCTTGGCCTTGACAAGATCGGACAGTTTTTTGTGACCGTATAGCCTGGAGTCGAAGTCTGGCTTGAGCTTGTTCAGATAGCCGCCGAACGTACCAAGATGTGCCCAACCAGCGTCATCGATTGACTGCTCAAGCGCGGCCAGAACAAACTGCCTAGGGAATTCGACCTTTGGCTCGGGGGCTGCGACAGCAGTTGGCGGCGGGGCGGCTTTTGGCGCAAGCTCATTCTTCGACGGCACGACAGGCGATTCGGCTGCTGGACCTGTTCGAAGGACTTCGGTAAAGACAAACTTGTGGCAAGCGTTGCGGAACGCTTCAGGCGTTTTGTGTTCGCCAAAGCCAAGCACGGTGAGCCCCTCTTCGCGCAATCGCATTGCCAATCCCGTGAAATCGCTGTCGCTCGTAATCAGACAAAACCCATCAAACTTTCGTGTGTACAGCAGGTCCATCGCATCGATAATCAGCGTGCTGTCAGTGGCATTCTTTCCGGTCGAATAAGCGAACTGCTGAACCGGCTTGATGGCATAGCGCTGCAGCACCTTCTTCCATGCCGAACTTGTAGGCGCCGTGAAATCGCCATATATGCGCTTTACCGTTGCCTCGCCGAATGTCGCGATCTCCGCAAGCAGGCCCTCAATGACCGCTGCCTGGGCATTGTCAGCGTCAATCAGCACCGCCAATCGACGGGTTGGCTCTTCGGACTCAATTCTTGCGACTATTCGAGGGGATAGCAAGATGCCTCCTGTTCAATCAGAAATGAAAGCGCCGCGTCCAGAACCATTTTGCACCCTGTCCTCTCAATAATTCCATCGCTCACACCGCACCGGCAGTGCATTGAGCAGATTCGCGTCTCGCGCCAGCCTGTCATGCAACGGTCCATCAGCACCACGAATCGCAGTCCGTGCGTTGGTTCGAGCAGGCGCACCATTTCATGCAACACGATGTAGTCGAGGCGCTCGACCGGCTTCTTGGCCAGCGCGGTATTCAGGCGAATGGTGCGGGCGGCCGGATTGGCGCTGCCCCATCGGGTTTTCATTCTCTGCACGTAAAGGCCGCTGACGGTGATATTGAGGCGCGGCTGCCAGGCAGCGATCAGCGGCGCTGCTGCGACCTTGACTTGCTGCCGATACCAAGCGGCAATAATCGACTCCCGCGTGCCGATGGTGCCGTACTGCAAACCTTCCGAGTCGTTGCCGGCGAACACGAACTGCACGGTGCCGAAAAACCACTCGTTGAATTCCGGCCTCTGGTTGGAGAGGTTCTGGCGGATCCCGTCGGCAATGGATACCCAGCTATTTTTAAGCTCGATCACGCCGATGGCGATGCCGCTCACATACAACACCAGGTCCTGCCGCCGCTCGTACCCGCCGCGCAGCGTCACCTCTTCCGCGATGGCGAAGTCGTTGGCCTGCGGATTTTCCCAATCGATCAGCTTGACCGTCTCGCTGGGTCTGCCTGCCTCCACCTTCACCGGCACGCCATAACGCAGCAGGCCGTAGGCGTTGCGGTTGTTTTCGTACAGGCTGCGGTTCTGGTTGCCGGCCTCCACCCGCAGCTCATAGAGCGCCCGAGAATTCTGCACCGGGTCGTGGCCGCGCTTTTCCAGCCAAGCGGTGAGCAGATCGTCTTCGATGTTGTCGTTGGACCGCTGGGTCCAGTCGCCCAGCGTGCGGTAGTCCAGTTCGTCGCGGAACAGGGCGACAACCCGGTTCTGCGTGACGCGTTCTGGCTGGCCGATGGGCATTTCAGGCTTTCGAAGCGTTGCTGCCGGGGGATATCACGATTCAAATCACGCGTGATATTAGCGTGCGATTCCGTGCGATTAGCCGCGCGATTCCGCATTGGTCTTGTAGACCATCTGTCGACCGCGCGCTTCGGTTGATTCGGTAGATCATTGTTTTATAAAGACTAAATATTTTCCATACACTACGGCAGGCTGAAAAGCCGGGGTCGTGCTGCTAAGAGCACGCGTGCGATTCCGTGCGATTCCGTGCAATTTCGACCTTCATTTCCGGCGTTTCAAATAGCCCGTTCGTCGCCCGCGCTCGCTGTCCCGTTCTACAAGTTCTTGATTTACAAGGCGGTGGAGAAGGCGGTAGGCCTGCGGCCCGTTAATCCGGCAAAGCTCGGCAACTTCGCCGCGCGTGATTCGGCCGTGCTTTTCCACGTACTGCAGCACCATCTGTTCCTGCTGCAAAGGCTCAAAACCACGCCGCCGCACATACCCCGCCTTGTCCCCCAGCGCCCGGTAGGCGGCGGCCGAAAGGTGCCAGGTACGACCCTTCTTCTGCCCCCGTTCCTCCACCAGCCCGGCTTCCACCAGTCGGTGCAGTGCGGCCCGGCTATCAGCATCCGGCTTCTGGATCAGGCGGGCGGCGGCGGCGGTTTCCATGTCGCGCTCCTGCCACAGCGCATTGAGGATCAGCAGCTCATCGAGCCCCAGGATCAGCCCGCGTTGTCCCTCGGTGACCAAAAGCCGCACGAAATCCAGGTTCGCGTCCCCGCCCGGAATTGCCACCGTAACCCCGGCACTGTCGCTGCGCGCATAGGAAGGTGCCGGCCGCCCGTTGCGGATTTGCTCGTAGAAAATGGTATCGATCCCGCGCGCCGTGCGCTCCACAATGCCGGCCCGCTTGAAGGCATCCGCCAGCAGCGGGTTACGCGGGCGCGGCGCGGTGACCAGCAGGTTGTCCAGCCGCACCCCTTCCGGAAAACCGCCCGGGCTGCTGATCTCGATGCGATCCGGATGCCACTGGAAATGCACCGCCCCCAGGCGCTGATAGTCGCGGTGGATCAGCGCATTGGCCAGCGCCTCGCGCAATGCCCGCTCCGAATAGTCCGGCACGCCCACGCGCAGAAGCCCTACCATCAGCTCCTGCTCGCGGTTGCGAGCGCGCACGCGCGCCTCGATCTCCTCCATCACCCGCAAGAGCGGCCAGCGGAAAAAGTCGTTCACCTCCACATCCAGCCCGCGCAACAACTGGAAAGCTGCGTCATTGTTGGGCACAAACCGGCGCAAGGCGTCGTCCTTGCCGAACAGCAACAACGCCGCGAGCCGCACGCCACGAACGCTGCCATTGGCCTCCACCACACCCAACGCCTTGGCCAACTCCAGGTCCGGCAACTCAAGCAGAGACTCATCGCTGCGCCCGCGCCGTTCCCGCACGCTGCGCCGAAACCGCTCGAACTCCAGCGGGTCCAGGTCCTGCCAGCGCACCGCATCCACCACCTGAGCGGAAGGGTCGAGCAAGCCGCGATCCGCCTGCAAGGACTGGATGGCGTAGCTGTCCATAGGCAGGCATGCCGGCCGACCATCGCTGCCGATGGCGCGGCGCAGGAACACGCCTTCACTCGTGCCCACCGGCTGACGCTGCGACGGCGCCTGAATCACCAGCACCTCGCGCCCGTCGAGCATGAGGCTGCGAACCCCGACCGCCAACGCCGGCCGCGTACGCCCCGCCACCAGCGCCGCCAGCTTGTCCGTATCGGTCGCCGTACCATGGCGCGGCCGGGCGCCGGTGATTCGCCCGTCGTCCTCCACGCCCACCAATAGCAACGCGGGCTCATCGCCCAAGCGGTTGGCCAGGCACACCACCGCCTCCACCAGATCCCGGTCGTTCAAGGCGGCGTGCTCCTCGCCCTTGAACTCCACGCTCAGCGATTCACCATCGGCGATCAGGCCGCGCAGGGTTTCGGGCGTCATGGCCGAGGAACCCAAATCCAGCCCTCGCCCGCCGGCAAATCGTCCGGCGGCGCATCGAACATGCCCTCATGGTGAGCAAACGCGTGGGCCGTCAAGGCACATTCAAACGCGTCGTCCAGATCATCATGCCCCAGCGACTTACGCGGAACGCGCTCCGTGATCAAGGCCGAGCGCGGGCATGCCGTCGGATACGTCTCGATCGCCCGAAACCCCGCACCGTCTCCCCAAACCGCGCACCGCTCCCGATGCGGCGCGAACTTGGCAAGCACATGCATGCCCTTGGTGGCCTGGCTGCCGAAAATGTCCTTCACTGCCGACAACGGCTTCAGGCCTTGTTCGAACAAATGGCGCTCGGTCTGGCGAAAGAGATACCGATTCAACCCGGAAACCTCGTCCGCCTCCACATGGCCGCGCCCGTTGATCGACCCGACAAACGCATCCGGAAACCCCAGCGGCGTATCAATGGCCATCGTGATCGACATATCGCGATCCGCATACGCCAATCCACATTTCGCGAACAGGGCGTCAAGCCAATCGCCAAGTGTGGGTGCAGTGGCAATAGTCGCCCGCAAATTTCCCCGCCATGGTTTGCCGACAATGGACAACGCGTCATCGATGATCACGATGGCATCGCGGCTCGTGCCGTTCTTCTCGCAATTCCATCCGCCGACATCCCAGCCGACAGATAGTGTTGTCGCTTGGGTGATTGCGTTCATACGAGGCGTGTCTTCCCGGTCAGCAGTTCCTGCATCATGGCTTGCTTGAGGGCGCGGGTTTTGTCACGGCGTTTCTCTAGGTTGCCGGCGCGCGCCGGGTCCTGCAGCATGCGAGTTGCGGTCGCGGCCGGCGACACTACGTTCACGGTGACGCCGTCGGTCACAACCTCGGCTGCCCAGCTTTTCGCCAGAGCCACGATGGCGGCTTTGCTGGCGGCATACTGGCTGCGCCCGGCCATGCCGGCAGAGGAGCGGCTGCCGAATCTGACCACGCGGCCGCGGCCGGCGACCTGCATCGCCGGGATCACGCGGTTGGCCAGGCGAATGGCGGCATCGACATGCAGTTGCCATAACAGGCGTCCATCGTCGTCGCTCAGTTTGCCCAATGGTGCCAGGCGCGCGACGCCGGCGCAGTGCACCAGGGCGTCCGGGTTGCCGGCTTCCAACGATGCGCCGGTTGCGACTTCGGCGGCTGCGGCGTCGGTGAGGTCCACCGCATGCGCGATGAAATTCGTTTGGCCAATGGCCGCCGGCGCCACGTCAAGCCCATGTACCTGCCAGCCGTCGGCCAGCAGGCGTTCAGCAATCGCGCGCCCGATGCCGCATGAACTGCCGGTGACGATGGCGGTCCCCGCGGGCATCCCTACTCGACCTTGATCTTCGCGTCGGCGATCAGCTTCGCCATGTCGTTGATGTAGTCCTGCTGGAACCTGGCGAACTCCGCCACGCTGCCGCCACCGAGCAAGATGCCTTGTGACAACAGCCGCTCGCGCATGTCGCCGGCGAGTGCCTTGTTGGTTTCCGCGTTGAGGCGCTGGGTGATTTCCGCTGGCAGCTTTGCCGGGCCCCACAAGCCGTACCAGCTGGTGAATTCATAGCCCGGCAGGGTTTCCGCGACGGTAGGCACCTCGGGCAGCGTCGGCAGCCGGCTCGAGGAGGTGACGGCAAGAATGCGCAGGTTTCCGGCCTTGTGGTGCTGCACCGCGCCCAGCACGGGGTCGACAAAGCCGGAAATCTGGCCGCCGATCAGGTCCTGGTAGGCGGGTGAGGAGCCCTTGTAAGGCACGATGGTGTAGTCGCCGCCGCCGCCGCGCTTGAGCAACTCGGTGGCCAGATGGCCGGCCGACGATACCGAACCGATGGCGAAGGTGAGCTTGCCCGGATTTGCCTTGGCGTAGGCAAACATGCTCTTCAAGTCGGTTACGGCCAAGTTCTTGTTTACCGAGACCGAAAGCGGTGCCTTCGCCACCAGCACGATGGCGGTGAAGTCGCCGCTGATGCTGTAGGGCGGCGTAGCCATCACGAGCGGGCCGGTGACGAAGGTGGAGGCGTTGAACAGCAGGGTGTAGCCATCAGCGGGCGACTTCGCCACCGCCGCCGAGCCGATGGTCGCGTTGCCGCCAGGACGGCTTTCGACCACGAATTGCTGGCCCATCTGCTCGGACAACTTTTGCGCCAGCATGCGCCCGACGATGTCGAGCGTGCCGCCTGGCGGGAAGGGGATGATCACCTTGATCGGCCGGTTCGGATAGGCTTGCGCGCCGACGCCGGTCGCAAACGTGAATGCAAACGTGACGCAGAGCGTTTTCAGAAGCGTTTTCATTGTCTGGTCTCCAGGTATCGATCAGGCAATGCCGTGCATGGCGAGCGTCGTGCGCATGCGTGCGCAGGCGAGATCGGGGTCGCGCAACAACCCCGCCCGGTCGGCCAGGCGGAACAGTTGGGCGAGGTGCAGGATCGAGCGGGTGCTCTGCTGGCCCCCCACCATGGTGAAGTGCTTCTGTTGCCCATTCAGGTAGGCCATGAACACCACCCCGGTCTTGTAGAAGCGCGTCGGCGCCTTGAAAATGTGGCGCGACAGCGGCACCGTGGGGGCGAGAATCTCGTTGAAAGTCCGGTTGTCGCCGCGCCCGAGCGCGGAGAGCGCCGCCGAGGCCGCCGGTGCGATGGCGTCGAAAATGCCCAGCAGCGCGTCGCTGTGGCCGGCCGCGTCACCTTCGATCAGTTCCGCATAGTTGAAGTCGTCGCCGGTGTACATCTTCACCCCGGTGGCCAAGCGCCGGCGCATGGCGATTTCCTTGTCCTTGTCCAGCAGCGAGACCTTCACGCCATCCACTTTCGACGCATTGCGGTTGATTGCCGCCACCGCCGCATCCATGGCCGGCAGGTGGTCGGCACTGCCCCAGTAGCCGGCCAGCGCGGGGTCGAACATCTCGCCCAGCCAGTGGATGATCACCGGCTCCCTTACCTGCGAGAGAATGCGGTCGTACACGCGGTGATAGTCGTCGGGCGACTGCGCGACCCGCGCCAGCGCGCGCGAGGCCATCAGGATGATGCGCCCGCCCAGCTTTTCGATGGCGGCGACCTGCTCTTCGTAGGCGCGGATCACGTCGTCGACGGATTTCGCATCTTCCGGTTTGAGATGGTCGGTGCCTGCGCCGCTTGCCAGGAAAGCGCCGGGAATGTCCTGCGAAGCGTCGATCGAGCGGCGGATCAGTTCCAGCGAGGTGGGCCAGTCCATGCCCATGCCGCGCTGGGCGGTATCCATGGCTTCGGCCACGCCCAGCCCCAGGCGCCAGACGTCGCAGCGGAAGTCCAGGGTGGCGTCCCAGTCGATGGCGCAATCGATCCACGGGTCGTGCGCGGCCAACGGATTGGCCACCACATGGGCGGCGGAGTAGGCCACGCGGTTGAAAGCACCGCTTTTCACAGCCGGGAAATTCTTCGGGACCGAAATCTGGAAATCTTCCAGTCTGCCTTCGGCAACGGGAAGGGTGATCGTGCGGGAGAGGCGTTCAGGCGCGTTCATGCGGTTCTCCTGTTCAGGCGGGTGCGCGGGATCAGCGGTTCAGGTCTGGCGCAGTGCGCACAAGGTGCGGATGATGGCCGCGTTGTCGAGCGCGGTGTCGCCGCGCGCCATGGACTGCTGCAACAGGTCGCGATGCAACGCCGACATCGGCAGTGGCTGTCTGGTCTGGCGGCCGAGTTCCAGCATCAGGCCAACGTCCTTGGCATGCTGGGCGATGGTGGCCACCGGAGGCTCGAAGTGGTCGGCCACCATCATCGGCCCCTTTTCCTGCGCGGCACGCGAGGTGGCGGCGGAATCAAGCAGCAGGTCGAGGTAGCGTGCACGTTCGATACCGAGGCTCTCGGCCAGCGCCATGCCTTCGGCCAAAGCCAGCCGGTTCAGGCCGACCACGAGGTTGGTCGCAAGCTTGGCCGCAGATGCCTGGCCAAGCGCTCCGATCAGTTTGCGGTGCGGCGTGATGGCTTCAAGTATGGGGGTGGCACGATCAATATCGGCCGGACTGCCGCCGACGAACATGCGTCCTTCGGCGGCGGCAATCTTCGCGCTTGATCCGGAAATCGGCGCCTCCACGAAGGCAATGCCCGCCCGGGTGCATTGGTTTCCGCAGTCGATCAGTGTGGCAGGCAATGCGGTGGTGATGCAGATCACCAGCGAAACCCGGCGCATCGGTGCGGAAATCAGGGCGGCGGTGACCGCGTGCAATTGCGCGTCGTCGAATACCGCGACCACCAGGCACTCAGAGTCGGTCGCCAGTTGGGCGATGCTGCCGCGTGAGCGTCCTGGCCGGGCGGCATCAAGCAACGCACCGCGCCCGGGGTTGGTGTCGAAGCCAAGCACGCTGTGTCCCGCAATGGCCAGTCGGGCGGCAAGCGCACTGCCCAAAAGGCCCAGGCCGGCGATGCCGATCATGGATGCGGCCAATCAGGCGCTCCGGTTTGTGATCGGCTGCATGGCGCTGAAATCCGGCATGGCGGCGCTGGCGTAGCCGGTGCAGGCGAGCGAGCCGATGGCGATGCGCCCGTGGCGAATGGCCACGCGGGTCGCGCCGTGGGAATGCTCGTACAGGTCGCCATGCGCCGCCAGAAACGCCTGCTGCTCCGCCTGTGGCAGGGCCGCCATGCCGTTCACATAGTGGTGGCCGTTGCGTTCCACATGGGTGATGCCCAGCAGATTCACAAGGGCCAGGTCCTGCTGCACGGCGAGTCCGGCCTGGGTGGTCAAATCTTCGGCCGACATGAAGTAGCGCGTGCTGCCTTCTGCGGCATTCCATTGCGCGCAGCGTGCCGCGTTGAGGATGGATTTGTACATGCCCTTGCAGGTCTTGGAGGAAACGCCGTCGTAACCGCGCGCGCGCGCTTGGGCAAAGGTGTCGAGCATGCCGTCGGACTCGTCGATGATCACCGGCAGGCCCAGCGGCGTGGCACGGAAGTCGGCTTCCAGCGCGTTCTTGCGGTTGATCGGTTGCTCGACAAAGAGGATTGATGTCAGCATGCGGGCAAGCCGCGGGCGCGCGCGCATGCGCGACAGCAGTTCGGCCACTGCGCCGGCATCGGGATACTGCTCGTTGCCGTCGAGCGAGGCGTAGTAGTCCGCGTTGCCGCGATCAAGCACCGCGGCGATTGCCTCAAGCCTCTCGATGTCGGCGTCGAGGTTGCCGCCCACCTTGAGCTTGAAGTAGCGGTGGCCGTAGCAGGCGAGCACCTCCTCGAAGGTCTCGGGCAGGCCATCGCCGACCCGTTCGGTCAGGTCGGCCGCGGTGATGGCGTCGACCATGCCTACGGTGTGGCGCGCCTCGATGCCTGCCGCCGGCTCCAGGCCGGCAAGAAAACGGTCGAAGTCGATACCGGCGAATGAGGGCAATGCGGGGCCAATCCCGGCCAGGTTGGCGCGCATGGCGCGGTAGAAATCCGTGTTCGCAGCGCGGCACACCGCGTCGAGGATGGCGCGGTCGATCAGCGCCGGCCCGTAGTTGGCGAGCAGCGGGTTGTAACCGCGCAGGCCGGCCACTGCCTGATGCGCCTCGTAGTGCCGAGCGAAGTGGCCGAATGCGCTCGCCGGCGCCGCGTCGCCCAGGTAAGCGGACCGCGCCATTCGTAACACCTCGCGCAACTGCTCGAAGTTGTCTTCGTTGGACAGCGCGAGGTTCTTGTCGAACCATTTCGGTGCCATCATCTCGGCGGCCACGCCGGTGGCCGTGCGGCCGTCGCCCATGGTCAGCGTAGCGCGTACAAAGGCCTGCGGGCAGGCGGTGAGCGTCACGACGCCGAAGCGGAACGGCAGGCGCAACAGCACCGCTCGCTCGAACAGTTCGATGGCGCGAATCGCGAACAAAGGCGGGTTGGCGGACCACGGCATGGTATCGGGCTCAATCCATGGCAAGCACGCCGCGGGCCTTGAAGATGTCGCGAATGCGGCCGGTGTATTCGTTGAACTTCTCGGGCACGCGGTCGAGGCGGCGCGGGCGCGGCAGGTCGATCTCGATGATCTCGACGATGCGGCCCGGGCGCGGGCTCATCACCACCACCCGGTCGGCCAAGAGCACCGCTTCCGGAATGCTGTGGGTGATGAAAAGCGCGGTCTTGCGCTTTTCCATCCACACGCGCTGGATGTCCATGGCGATCTGCTCGCGCGTCAACGCATCGAGCGCGCCGAACGGCTCGTCCATCAGGAGCAGCGGCGGGTCATGCACCAGCGCGCGGCAGATCGAGGTGCGCTGGCGCATCCCGCCGGAAAGCTCGTAGGGCTTGTGGTTCTCGAAGCCGGACAGGCCGGTGCTCTCCAACAGCTTCCTGGCCACCGGCTCATACTGCTTGCGGTCGAGATGGCGGATATCCACCTGCAACAGAACGTTGTCGAGGATGTCGCGCCAGTCGAGCAGGATGGCGTCCTGGAACACGATGCCCACATCGGTGTAGGGGCCGGCCACCGTTTTGCCGTCGATGGTGATGGTGCCCGAGGTGTAAGGCTGCAGACCGGCCACCATCTTGAGGATGGTGGTCTTGCCGCAGCCGCTCGGCCCCACGATGGCGACGAATTCCGAGCGGCGGATGTCGAGGTCGATCTCGCTGCAGGCCTCTACCGGTCCGGACTTGGAGCTGTAGACGCGGCCGACGTTCGCCAGCCGGATGTAAGCGTCGGATGGCATTATTTTTTCGGCAGGTACGGCGCCTCGGCGAGGAACTCGTTGGTGAAGTAGGTGTTGAGGTCGGACTGCGGATTGAGCTTGGCGAATTTCGACAGCAGGTCCTGGGTATCGCGCCAGTCGCCGATGTCGGTGACGCCGATCGCCTTGCCTTTGGTACGCTCGGTACGGATGATGCTCATCGTGCCCTCGACTTCCAGGAGCGCGATCTCCTGGGTGAACACCGGCGCGACCTTGCGGAAGATCTCGGCGGCTTCGGCGCGGTTGTCGAACGAATGCTGCCAGCCGCGCTGCGAGGCGCGCAGAAAGCGCCGCAGCATGTCCTGGTTCTTCGCCTCCTTGAGCCAGTTGTTGTTGACGATGATGGCCGATGACAGCGTGGTTACCCCGGCCATGTCGTAGAGCCGGGTCCAGCCCATCTTGATCCCGGTCTGCAACTGCATGCGCGGGCCCTGGTCCATGAAGTAGCCGAGCAGCGCGTCGGCCTGCTTGTTGAGCACCGCCTGCTCCTTGCCCTGGGGGTTGGCCACCGTGATGACCTGCACGTCTTCCATCTTCATGCCCAGCTTGCCCATGAAGGCGGTGAAGATCGCCAGACTGGCGTCGCCCGCAGTCATGGCGATGCGGCTGCCCTTGATTTCCGCGATCTTGGTCGGCCGCGCCGCATCGGCGCGGTAGATGAAAGCCATCGGGCTTTGCTGCAGCGTGACGCCCACCGAGCGGATCGGCATGCCGTTGGCAATGCCGCGCATCATGGTGGCGGCATCGACATAGGCAACCGGACTGTTGTTCGATGCGACCAGTTGCGCGACAGTCGTCGAGCCGCTGCCTTCCTGGATTTCGACTTCGATGCCTTCGGCGGCGTAGAAGCCCTTGTCGCGGGCGACAAAAAACGGCGCGTGTTCGCCGTAGAGCGTCCAGTTGAGCCGGAACGGGAACTTTTCAAGCTTGGCTTGTCCCAGCGCCTGACCGCCGCACAAAACCAATACCAACAACAGCAGGATGCGTTGCATGACTCCTCCTTTGGATTTAAACACTACATGGTTCCCGAGCCTTCGCGCACGCGATGGGTCACGTGCCAGGGGATCAGGAATGCTTCAAGAAACTCGACAATGTAGAAGAACACCAGGCCTATGATCGTGAGCGCCACGATGGTGGCGAACATCAGCGCGGTCTCCATGTTCGAGTTGGTCACCAGCAGCAAATAGCCCAGGCCCTTGTCGGCGCCGACGAATTCACCGACCACGGCACCGGCAACAGCCAGTGTGGCGGCCACCTTCAAGCCGCTGAACAGGTAGGGCAGGCTGGTGGGCAGGCGAAAGCGCGCAAACAACTGCCAGCGGGTTGCGCCCATGGAGCGCGCCAGATCGGTCATTTCGGACGACATCGAGCGCAGGCCGACGGCAGCATCGATTACGATCGGGAAAAACGAAATCAGGAAGGCCACCAGCACCTTGGGCGTGGTGCCGACGCCGAACCAGACCAGAAACAGGGGCGCGATGGCGACCTTGGGCACCACCTGAAAGAACAGCAGTTGCGGCGTGATGAAGCGATCGAAGCGGTGCGAGGAGGTGATGCCGATGGCCAGCGGAATCGCGATCGCCACCGCCATCGCATAGCCCAGCAGCATTTCGTAGGTGGTAACCCAGCCATGATAAAGAAGCTTCGGGAAATCCTGGACGAAAGTGGCAAACACCTTGGTCGGCGGCGGCATCAGGTAGGCCGGTACCTTGAACAGATGCACGCCAAGCTCCCAGATGGCGAGAAAGACCAGAATGCCGAAGATCGGCGAGAGTCGGATCATGTGCTTGCGGCCAGGGTCAGGGATTGCATGGCGGCGGCGTCGGGCACGACGCCCAGCCCCGGCGCGGTCGGAACCTGCATGCGATCACCGCGCGCGCGAAAGGCAGCGTCACTGGTGCCACGATCGGCCAGGTACTGCGGTCCGTTGAGCGCGGCGGGCAGTTCGAGCCCGGCCCAGGCGAACAAATGGATCGAGGCCGCAAGTGACAACTCGGGATCGGTCAGGCCGGAGGCGAAAAGCCTGAGACCGTCGCGCTGCATGCCTGTGACGATGCGCGTGGCATGCCACAAGCCGCCGCAGCGCGCGACCTTCATGGCAATCCCGTCCATCATGCCAAGCGCGGCGAACTCTTCGGCTTCGACGGGCGAGACAATGCCTTCGTCCATCAGGATCGGCAGCGCGCCTTGCTGCTTCAAGCGCTGGTAGGCGCGGATGCGGTTCGGCGGCAGCGGCGACTCCAGCGCGCGCAAGCCAAGGTCGGCAAGCTTCGGCGCCTGCGCCAGCGCCGCGTCAAGGTCGTAACCGGTGTTGGCATCACCCCAATGAAAGCCGCGCGGCGAGAAATTCATGACCAGTCGCACCAGATCCAGATCGTAGGCCGCGCTTTGCGGCGGCCCCAGCTTGATATTGAAGCTGTCATAGCCCAGCGCGCGCCCTTCCTCGAGCAGGCGTGCAGCCTGATCGAGCGAAGTCGAATTGATGGTCCAGGAAAGCCGCACTTCGGTGCTGCGCGCGCCACCCAGCAGGTCGCACACCGGCTTGGCGGCCACCTTGCCCCACAGGTCGTGGCAGGCGAGGTCGATGGCCGCCTTGGCCAGCGGCTGGCCTACCGAGAACGACGGCCGGATGGCCTGCTCCATGCGGGCGTGAACCTCCGCCAAGTTGGACGGGTCGGCGCCCAAAACGGCCGGCGCGAGATACAGGCGCAGCGTGCTGTCGACGCTTTCCAGCGTTTCGTAAGTCCATGACTCAACCGGGACCGCCTGCCCGCAGCCCTGCACACCGTTGTCGTCGGTCAGGCGCACGATCACCGTTGGCCGCATGCCGGATTTGAAAAACTTGAATTCGCCGACCAGCGGATAGTCCCGCCGGCCGACTTCGACGCGCACGATCGAAGACATGTGCGCTCTATCAGGCGCTCGCGGATGCGACGCGGCCAAGTATTCGGGGGGTGTGCAAGGTGGCGTTTCCTGCGCGGCACGAAAGTGGAAAGAGTGTAACCGAATGGTTAAACTCGATCAACGATGTTGCGGTAGAGCGGCCCGTCTGGCCGGCGCGGACAGCGGCCCGCAGAGTACGCGTCGGCGTCCCGGGCGGTGGCCGGCACGCTCGCCGGCTTCCTCGCCTTAAACACATGTAACGATCCGGTTACATGTGTTAGCATTTTCGCTGTTCACCAGACCATTTGGGAGAAGTACATGCCGCGCATCAAGACAAGCGTCGTAGGCTCGTATCCGGTGCCCGACTGGCTGATGGCAGCGCCGTCCGAACAGGCCTTGATCGATGCCACCCGAGTGGTGATCGCCACTCAGGAAGAGGCAGGCATCGACGTTGTGTGCGATGGCGAGCTGTACCGCTTCGACATCAATCACCCCGAAACCAACGGCATGATCGAGTATTTCGTGCGGCCGATGGACGGCGTGGGCTTCCGCATGAGCTTCGAGGAACGCATCGCCTATCGCAATGCGGAAGCCACGCGCTTTCGCACCCGCCCGCCCGGCGTGGTCGAAGGGCCTTTGGGCAGCGGGTCGCTCGACCTGCCGCTGGCCTGCAAGCGCGCCTCTGTGCTGACCAAAAAGCCCTTCAAGTTCACCATCACCGGCCCGCACATGCTGGCCAAGATGCTGATGAACAAACACTACAAGGACACCCCGGCCCTGGCGCACGCGCTGGCCGATGTGCTGGCCGAACAGGTGCGCCATGTGGATGCCGACATCATCCAGTTGGACGAAGCCAACCTGCCCGGCGCGCCGGATGAATGGGAATGGGCGGCTTCTTCGCTCAACCGTGTGCTCGATGAGGTCAAGACCTTGGCGGCGGTGCACCTGTGCTTCGGCAACTACGGCGGGCAGAGCATCCAGAAAGGCGGCTGGAAGAGCCTGATCAGTTACCTCAATGCGTTGCATGTGGACCATGTGGTGATGGAATGCGCGCACCGCCCGCCGGAAGAACTTGAAGTGTTCCGCGACCTCGACCCGAAGATCGGCTTCGGCCTGGGCGTGATCGACATCAAGAAAACCGAGGCCGAATCCGCCGACCACATCGCCCGCGAGATCGAACGCGCCGAGAAAATCCTTGGTGCCGGGCGGGTGAAGTACATCCACCCGGACTGCGGTTTCTGGATGCTGAAACGCGGCATCGCGGATGCGAAGATCCGCGCCTTGAACAAGGGGCGGGACCTGTTCGAGGGGATCGTGGCTTAGCCGGGCTTTTCCGGCGCCGATGCTTCGGCGGACCGGGCCTCGCAAATCTCCCGAACACAGCCGCGCAACCAGCGATGCGCGGGGTCTTCATGCAGCCGCGGATGCCACAACATTGAAACCGTGAACGCCGGCAGGGCGACCGGCAAGGGAAAGCTGTGCATGCCGAAACGCAGGTTGCCGGTGTGGCGCTCCGGAACACTGGCAATCAGGTCGGAGGCGCGGGCCAGCGCCAGTGCCGCTGAAAACCCGCCGACGGTGATCGCGATGAGACGAACCAGTCCCAGAAGTTGCAAGGCATCGTCGATCGGCCCTTTGTCCAAGCCTTGGCGCGAAACAAAAACGTGCTTGCCGGCCGCGTAGCGGGCCGGCGTGACCTTGCCCTTGGCCAGCGGATGCCCCGCGCGCACCACGCCGATGAAGCGGTCGCGAAATAGAGCCTGTACCCGCACTTCCGGGCTGGCGACCTTGCCGAGCACACCGGTTTCAAGATCGACCGTGCCGTCGCGCAGCCGCGTGCTGTCCTTGTCCGGCTTTTGCATGAAGGTGAGGCGCACGCCGGGCGCTTCCTTGCCGATGCGTGCAATCAGGGCCGGCCCGAAATTCTCCACGAAGCCGTCGCTGGTGCGCAGCGTGAACGTCCGCACCAGATGCTTGAGGTCGAACTTTTCGGCACGCCGCAGGACCGTTTGCGCGTCCTGCACCACCTGAGCGACCCGCTCGCGCAGTTCGAGTGCGCGCGGCGTGGGCACCAGACTCCGCCCGGCGCGCACCAATAGCGGGTCTCCTGTGGTCGCGCGCAGGCGCGCCAGCGCCCGGCTCATCGCCGATGGACTCAGACGCAGGCGCCGGGCCGCGCGCGCGACGCTGCCTTCTGTGAGCAGCACGTCTAGGGTGACCAGCAGGTTGAGATCGGGTGTCGACATTCACTCACGATAGCACTGACTGGATGTGACATGGCGTCACACACACTTAATAAGTGCAAGTGATGCGTCTTCCGCCATTCCAAATGAAGGCTTACATTCATCACAGCCCTCCCTTTGTCGAGGTGTTGGAGAAGAGTGATGTTGAAACCAGCCATTGCAGGTCCGGATCAGACAATCGACACGAACCTGCAACTGAGCCCTGCCGCCCGCTGGGCGCTTGCCAGCCTGTCCCTCTCCATGCTGCTATCGTCGCTTGGCACCAGCATCGCCAACGTCGGCCTGCCGACCCTGGCGCAGGCGTTCGGCGCCAACTTCCAGGCGGTGCAATGGGTCGTCATCGCCTATCTGCTCGCCATCACCACCTTGATTGTCAGCGCCGGGCGGCTTGGCGACATCATCGGCCGCCGCCGGCTGCTGCTGGCCGGCGTCGCCATTTTCACCCTGGCCTCGGTGATATGCGGCATGGCGCCAACGCTTTGGTGGCTGATCGCCGCCCGCGCGCTGCAGGGCCTGGGGGCCG
>CAYYFR010000080.1:16318-17701 GCA_964470865.1 uncultured Burkholderiales bacterium
GCGCCAACGCTTTGGTGGCTGATCGCCGCCCGCGCGCTGCAGGGCCTGGGGGCCGCCATCATGATGGCGCTGACCATGGCCTTTGTCGGCGAAACGGTGCCGAAGGCGAAAACCGGCAGCGCGATGGGCCTGCTTGGCACGATGTCCGCGATCGGAACGGCGCTTGGTCCTTCGCTCGGCGGCATGCTGATCGCCGGGTTCGGCTGGCGGGCGATGTTCTTCGTCAACCTGCCGCTGGGTCTCCTGACCTTGTTGCTCGCCTATCGCAGCCTGCCGGCCGATTGCCCGAAGGCGGACGTCGCAAGGCCTGCCTTCGACCATGTTGGCACACTGCTTCTTGCGCTGACACTCGCGGCCTATGCGCTGGCCGTCACGCTCGGCCGTGGCAGCTTCGGCATGCTCAACCTTGCCCTCGGGTTGGCCGCGACGCTCGGTGCCGGCTTGTTCATCATAGCGCAGGGGCGAGTGGCATCACCGCTCATCCGTCTGGCGCTGTTCCGGGATCAAGCATTGACCGGCAGCCTTGCCACGAGCGCACTTGTATCCACGGTGATGATGGCGACCCTGGTGGTCGGGCCGTTCTACCTTTCACGCGCGCTCGGGCTCGATACCGCCATGGTCGGACTTTTGTTGTGCATCGGCCCGCTTGCTGCCGCCCTGACCAGCGCCCCGGCCGGGCGCATCGCGGACCGATTCGGCGCGCCCCGCATGGTCGTCGCAGGGCTTGCCGGGGTTGCGATCGGCGCGTTCGTACTTGCCATGCTGCCGGGGACGCTTGGCGTCGCTGGCTACATCGCGCCCATCGTGCTCATGACCGTCTGCTATGCGCTGTTCCAGACGGCGAACAATACTGCAGTCATGGCGGATGTTCCTGCGGACAGCCGGGGCGCAATCTCCGGCATGCTCAACCTGTCGCGCAATCTCGGCCTCATCACCGGCGCGTCGGTGATGGGTGCCGTGTTTGCGTTCGCCTCTGCGGCGACCGATATCACGACGGCCGGACCCGCGGCCGTGGCCACCGGTATGCGCATCACGTTTGCAGTCGCCGGGGTGCTGATCGTCGCCGCGCTTGCCATCGTGGCCGGCACGCACCGTCGCACGCTTCGCACATAGAAAGACTGCGGACCTTCTAATTCAGGAAGACCGGGCCCATTGAAAATTCATATCACTGTAGCCAACTCCGCCAGCCAAGCTTGGGTTCGCTCCGGCCGCTTCATGGCTCGACCAAGCACAGTAGGTACCGCGTGGTTTCCTGTGTACTCGGCGGATACTTTTCGATTACACCACGTCGAGATTGGCTCCAAGCGGCGTGCGCGCGTTGCGCATCAATGACTTGGCTGCGCGTCGTTGCTTCGTTGCTACTTGATCGGGTCGACAAGTCGC
>CAYYFR010000080.1:17801-23880 GCA_964470865.1 uncultured Burkholderiales bacterium
CGCGTTGCGCGTCGTCAATCAACAGCAGATGGATGCGCTCGCGCTCCAGTCGGTGGTAATAATCGAGCCGGTCGGCGTCGATCAGCGCGACGTAGCTCTCGCCGTTTTTGGTGATGATCTTCTCGGCACCCGCCTTGGCCTGAACGGCCAGCTCGGAGAGGTCGGCGCGTGCCTGGGTGAAGGTCACCACGTCACGTGCTGAAAAGCCCATGGACGGCTCCTTGGGGTGCTGGATGACGGATTCATGTGCAGTCTACTGCCCACGCCGGTGCGTGCCCGCTACAAGTCTTCAAGCAACCCGCGCAAATACCCAATCGCCCGCGCCGCCGCGCCCATCCCATCGGGCACATAGTCGAACGGCTCGGCCGCTACCACGCCCGCATACCCGTTCTCGCGCAGCGCTCGCAGGATAGGCCCGAAATTCATCTCGCCCTGCCCCGGCCCGCGCCGGTTCGGATCGTTCACCTGCACGTGCGCGATGAGTCCGGTCGGCACCCAGCGGCGGATCAGCGCGTCCACCGGTTCGGCTTCGGCCAGGCCGGCGGAACTGGTGTCGATCATGGTGCGCAAATGCGGGTTGTTCACGGCGCGCACGATGGCCGCAGCGTCGGCAACGGTGTTGATGAGCGGTGTCTGGTCGGCGGACAGCGGTTCGATGCAGTAGGTGACGCCGGCTGCGCGCGCGGCGTCGCCGGCAGCGGCAAAGGCTTCGGTGGCGCGGGCGAGGGCTGCTTCTTTCGTCTGCCCTTCGGCTATCAGGCGCTGCTTGGGCGAACCATGCACCAGGTAGTTGCCGCCCATCGCGGCGCACAGCTCGGTTAGGCGGCGCATGAAGGCGACGGTGCGCGCATGTGTGGCGTCGTCGGGCGAGGTGATGGAAAGGCCTGCGGGTTTCACCAGCAGCCAGTGCAGGCCGGTGACGGCAAGGCCGTGGTCGGCGGCGATGCGCGCGAGGTCGCGCGCTGCGGCGTCGCTCATCGCTGCCGGGTCTTCGCACACGGTGTAGGGCGCGACTTCCAGGCCCATGTAGCCGAGCGCGGCGGCGATGCGGCACTGCTCGGCGAAGGGCAGCGGTGCCAGCACTTCATTGCACAAGGCGAGTTTCATTTTTGCTTGCCGGTGATGAAGCGGTTGATCATCGGCACCCGCAGCAGGATCACGATGGCGATGATGCCGAACAGGGTGGCCGAAATCGGGCGGGTGAAGAAGGGCGAGAGGTCGCCGTCGGACAAAACGAGCCCGCGGCGCAGGCTTTTCTCCAGCAGGTCGCCCAGCACGATGCCCAGCACCAGCGGCGCCACCGGATAGTGGAAACGGCGCAACACGAAGCCGAGAATGCCGAACAGCAGCATGGTCCACACATCGAAAAGGCGCCCGGCCAGCGCATAGGTGCCGATCACGCACAACACGAAAATCATCGGCACGATGATGGTGGTGGGCACGCGCAACACCATGATCAGGAACTTGGTGAGCGTCAGGCCGTAGATCAGGATGCCGATGGTCGCAAGCAGCATCATGGCCACCACGTCATAGACGAACTGCGGCGACTCGATCATGATCATCGGCCCCGGTTTTACACCATGGATCAGCATCGCCGCCATCAGCACCGCCGCAGGTGCAGAGCCCGGCACCTGCAGGGTGAGCACCGGGATGATGGCGCCGGGCACGCAGGCGTTGTCGCCGGTCTCGGCGGCCATCAGGCCCTCGATCGAGCCCTTGCCGTACAGCTCTTTCTCCTTGCTCGCGCGCTTCGCCGCGGCGTAGGACGACCACGCGGCCACGTCCTCCCCCACGCCGGGCACGATGCCGATGAAGGTGCCGATCACGCCCGAGCGCAGGATGGTGCGCCAGTACTGGAACACGTCGCGGATCTTGGGGATCACCGTGTCTAACGGATTGATCTTTACCGGCGGGCGCTTTTCCTGCATGGCCACCAGGATTTCGGCGAAACCGAAGGCGCCCACCAGTGCCGGCACCAGCGAAAAGCCGCCGGCCAGGTCGCGCGTGCCGAACGAAAAGCGCTCGTAGGCGTGGATGCCGTCCTGCCCGATGGTGGCGATGAAAAGCCCTGCAAAGCCGGCGATCCAGCCCTTCAGCGGGTCGCCGCCGGTGAGCGTGGCCGAGACGATCACGCCGAACACCGCCAGCCAGAAAAATTCGTAGGCGCCGAATTTGAGCGCCAGATCGCCCAACAACGGCGTGAACAGCGCCAAAAAGAAAATGCCGATCAAGGTGCCCATGACCGAACCGGTGGTGGCGATGCCCATGGCGCGCCCGGCATGCCCTTGGCGTGCCAGCGCATAGCCGTCCAGGCAACTGGCCGCCGAGGCGGGCGTACCGGGGATGTTGAGCAGGATGGCGCTGCGGCTGCCGCCGTAGATCGCACCTACATAGGTGCAGATGAGAATCAGCAGGGCTTGTGCCGAGGGCAGCTTGATGGTGAGCGTGGTCATCAGCGCTACGCCCATGGTGGCGGTGAGCCCCGGCAGGGCACCGATCACCACGCCGACAAGCGACGAGGCCAATGCGAAGAAGATCGACTCCGGCGTCATGAATGACGCGAGCGAATGCCAGAAGGCGATGAGTCCCTGGAACATCAGGGCAGCCTGACGAGAAAGATTTTCTCGAACGCCAGCGACACCACCGCGCTGGTGGCGATGCCGTAGACCAGTGCCAGCACGAATTGCTTCACTCTGCTGCGCTTCAGGCCGGCCTGACGTTCGCGGTCGAAAATGAAAATGAAGGTGCTCACAAAGGCGAAGGTGCCGAGCCAGAACGGCACGCCGGTGCCCACCAGCGCCAGTGCGTAGAAGAGGGTGAGGCCGAACACGATGGCCATGGTGCGGGCCTGCGATTCGGTCTGTGATTCGAGCGGCGCCTGCGCACCGAGTGCCCCGCGCGCCACCGCCCGCAGCGCCAGCGCCAGGCCCAGCACCAGGATCGCGGCACCCAGCAACCCCGGCACCAGACCCGGGATTTCGTACTTGTTGATATGCAGGTGCTCGAGCCGGTCCATGTTCCACGAACCGGCCGTGACAGCGCCCCCGAAGACGATCCAGGCCAACGCCGAAAACAAATCGCTACGCGGCGGCAGCGGTTCGTCGGGGTCGATTTCAATGCTCATGGCAAGGCGAGCCGATGCAGGCCGGGGCGCGTGCCCGCGGCCTGGACGCGAGCACGGTCGGCGTTAAGGCTTGGCGATGCCGACGGTATCGGGGCTTACCTTGGTCTTGCCGCCCGAATGCAGCAACCAGGCGTTGGCCTGCACCGCCGGAAACGCCGCCGTCTGCGCCGCTTCGCCGGCCGAAGGTGCGAACAGGGCGCCGCGATTGGCCGCGTACTTCTTCAGCGCATCGTTGTTCACGATGGTCGAGGCCCAGATCTTCTCCAGCGTGGCCGTGACTTCGGCGGGCACCCCCTTGGGCACGAAAATGCCGAAATAGTTGGCCGGCGCCTTGAAGCCGGGAATCGCCTTGGTGATCGGCTCGATCACGCCGAAGCCTTCGATTTCCAGCGGCCGGTCCGACACGGTAGCCAGTGGCCGGATGCGCTTGCCGCGGATCATCTCGGCCTGCTCAACCGCAAGCTGGGTGGTGAGGTCGGTCTCACCTGAGACGGTGGACACCACCGCCGGGTTGCCGCCGTCATAGGTGACGTGGCGGTACTTGACGCCGGTGGCGCGCGAAATCGCTTCCATTGCGTTGTGCCCGCCGGAGGTGACGCCTGCGGTGGCGACCTTGATCTCGCCCGGCTTGGCTTTCATGGCGTCGATCAGTTGGTTGATGTTCTGGTAGGGCGTGGACGGATTGACGCCGACCACCGCGATGTTGGCGACGTTGAGGAACAGGTGCCAGTCCTTCAGGCTCGCGTTCAACATGCCGAGCGACTGATACACCCCCAGATCCTGCGCGGCGCCGGCGGTCCATGTGTAGCCGTCTTTCGGCGCTTCAAAGGCGTTCTTGGTACCGATCGAACCCGAGGCGCCGGGCTGGTTGACCACCACGATCTTCTGCCCCAGCACTTTTTCGATTTCGGCTGCGGTCACGCGCGTGACCTGGTCGGTGGAGCCACCGGCGGCCCACGGCACGATCAGGTTGATCGGTTTGGTCGGTTTCCATTGGGCCAGAGCCGGCGTGCTCGATATCGAGGCGACAGCCAGGGCGATGAGGGTCTTCAATAGCGCGCGACGTTGCATGGTGTTCTCCTTGTTTGTATCGTTCGGCGTGGTGGCCGCGCCGGTATTGTAACCAGCCGGTTAAATTAGCCCAATGCCAATGCAGTGTCAATTGCGCAGGGCAGTCTGGCAGCGATGCCACCGGATGGCGCCCGCAATGCGCGCGCGCGGGTGAAGCGAAATGCGCCGGCCACACGTGTGGCCGCTTGTCGCTATGCTTGACGCCGCCGGTCAGCCATCAACCATGAGGAACCTTCGCATGAGCACCCATCACAGACTCTCGCCCACACCGCACACCATCCATTGGGGCCATCTGGCCGCCTCGCTTGCGCCGGTGCTGCGGGTGGCCTCCGGCGACCGCGTCACCATCGATTCGATCAGCGGCTCGAAGGAGGAGGCCGCGCTCGCCAAAAACGTGTTGCCCGACCATGCCGCCGTGCTCGAAGTCTGCAAGCCCCTGATGGGCCCGCATATCCTCACCGGCCCGGTATGGGTGGAAGGGGCGGAGCCTGGCGACACGCTGGAAGTGCGCATCGAATCCATCGAGTTGCGCCAGGACTGGGCCTACAACTCGGTGCGTCCGCTGCGTGGCGGCCTGCCGGAGGACTTCAAGACCTTGCAGATCCTCAACATCCCGATCGACATCGCCAAGCGCGAGGCCACCCTGCCGTGGGGCGTCACCCTGCCGTTGCGGCCCTTCTTCGGCGTGATGGCCGTGGCGCCGCGCCCGGAATACGGCATGGTGTCCTCGATCGAGCCGCGCGAGTACGGCGGCAACATGGACAACAAGGAACTCGTAGCGGGCAGCACGCTGCTGCTGCCGGTGCAGGTGCCAGGCGCGCTGTTCTCGGCCGGCGACGGCCATGCGGTGCAGGGCGACGGCGAGGTCTGTCTGAGCGCGCTGGAAACCGCCTTGAGCGGCACCTTCCAGTTGATCCTGCACAAGGCTACCGGCATGAAGTTTCCGCGCGCCATCACCCCCACCCACTACATCGCCATGGGCATGGACCAGGACTTGGACGACGCCGCCAAGCAGGCGCTGCGCGAAATGATCGTCTGGCTGGGCGAACTCAAGGGCTGGTCGGCGCTCGACGCCTACGTCACCTGCAGCCTCGCCTGCGACCTCCATGTCACGCAGATCGTCGACGGCAACAAGGGGGTGCACGCGATGTTTCCGCGGGCGCTGCTGGAGCAGGCGGCGAAGTCATGAAGCCGGCGCCGTTTCGCTACCATCGCCCCGCCGCGCACATGCTGGGCGTGCACGAAGCTTCATTGTAGATCCGTGACGGCACGATCGCCGTCGAAGGCGACGCGCAGAAGTCCGTGCCACTCGGGCGCATCGCCGAACTGTTGCGCGGCCTGCCCGGCTACGGCTTTCCGCCCGGCGTCAGCGCCGGACTCGAAGCCAGCCACATGTTCCGCATCGACGCGCTGGCCTACGCGAACGCCGTCCACGTCTGCGAGGTCGCGGTCGACATCGACACCGGCACCGTGCACATCCAGCGCTACGTGGCGCTGCACGACTGCGGCGAGCTCATCAACCCGCTGGGCATCAAGGGCGTGGCCGAGGCCGGCATCGTCTGCGTCGGCTCGGTGATCGCCTCGGCAGTCGAGAACGCACTGGAAGACTACAAGGTGCGCATCACCGACCTGCCGATCATGCCGGCGAAATTGCTGGCGGCGATCGATGCGGGGCGGGCGGGTGTGAAGGCGGGTTGAACGCGCGCGAATCTTGCCGGCCCGAGTGACGGGGGGCGGAGGTGGATCTGCCGCTCACCAACTCGCCAAGGACTTCGAATTGTCGCCAATGCGTCACTGATACCCGAGCCCTATAGTCGTCTGAAAATTGCCCAAATCAGTTAGGATTCCCGGTCACTGAACGTCTCTTGCCTAACCTTGGCATGA
>CAYYFR010000081.1:0-21186 GCA_964470865.1 uncultured Burkholderiales bacterium
AAGAGGGCCTAAACTAAGGCTCCTTAGACCGCGAGCGCCCCCAACGCTCAAGCTTTGCCGGGAGTTGCACAATTGTCTGCACATGTCGCCGCCGGGTTCCCCGAGTCCTGGGAAGAGATCGTGGTGCGGGTCCTCAAGACCAACGCGGTGCGGCTGGTTACCTATGTACCCGACAAGGTGCTGGCACCACTGATCAAACGCATCCATGCCGACGATTACTTCACCGTGATCTGCCCGGCACGCGAGGAAGAGGCCGTCGGCATCGTCACCGGCGCCTACATGGCCGGCATGCGCGGCATCGTGCTGATGCAGACCAGCGGCTTCGCAACCCTGCCCAACGCCCTGGCCTCGCTGGTGCTGCCCTCCCGGATACCGTTGCTGATGATGATCTCCGAGCGCGGCACCCTGGGCGATTTTCAATTGGGGCAGGTGATGGTGTGCCGGACCATGCGGCCGATACTCGATTCGATGAACATCGAGAACCACGCGATCGAAAGGCCGGAGGATGTTGAATTCATCGTCGAGCGCATGATCAGGCAGGCCTATGCCACGCAGGCTGCAGCCGCGATGATTCTCTCGCCGCTCCTGACCAATCGCGCCAGGCACGGGGAGCGGTGACTATCACCGACCGCCGCATCATCGGCACCGCCGGCCGCGACACGGTCAAGATCATGAATCGCGCGGATCTCACGCGCCGGCTGGCGTCCAGGCTCAACAACGAGGAAGCGGTGGTCGGCGGCATCGGCAACACCCACTTCGACCTCTGGGCCAGCGGCCAGCGCGCGCAGAATTTCTACATGCTGGGCAGCATGGGCCTGGCGATCCCGATCGCGCTTGGCGTCAGCCTTGCGCAGCCGCAGCGCCAGGTGTTCGCGCTCGAAGGCGACGGTTCGTTGTTGATGCAACTGGGGGCGCTTGGCACGGTCGCCAGTGTCAAGCCGCGCAACCTGGCGATTTTCGTGTGGGACAACGGTGCCTACCAGATCACCGGCGCGCAGCCGACGCTCACCGCCAAAGGCGTGGACCTGGTGGCCATCGCACGTGGCGCCGGCCTGGCAAGCAGCACCTGGATCACCGACGAGGCGCACTTCGAGGCGCTGGTGGACGCAGGCCTGGCAGGCGACGGGCCGCTGTTCGCCTGCGCGCGCACCGACAATCAGGCGCCCGAGGGCGTGACCGAGCGCGATGCGGTCAAGATACGCAGCCGTTTCATGGAATCGCTGCGGCTACCCACCCGCGGCAACGAGCCAGGCGCAGTCAAGTAGATTGCGCCAGGTCAACGCAGCATGCGGGACGCTGTCAGACGGCGGCCGTAGGCTCAAGCCTCAGGCACGTTGACTCGCACCTCGCCCGACTTGATGCTGACCTTGAACGTCTGCAAGGGCTTCGCGCCGCGCACCACGTTGAGCAGTTGAATCCCGGGCGGAAAATTCGCCCAGTCAATCACCTTGCCGGTGCGGACATCGAAGCGCGCGCGGTGGAACGGGCATTGCACCTTGCAATCCTCAAGCAGCTTGCCGCGCGCCAGTGGCGCGAAGGTGTGGGTGCAACTGGCCTGGGTGGCGAAAAAGCCGTCGCTCAGGTGGTACAGCACGATCTTTTGCTTGCCTGCTGCAAACGCCTTCATTTTTCCGACAGCGAGTTGCTCGGCGCGACATACGGTATGGAGTGGCATGGCAAGACCTCGTCTGACGGAGCAGGCATTGTAGTACCCCGCAGCCGGGCTTACTTGCCGACACTGCCACGCTTCGCCGTCACCTCGATCTCCACTTTCGCGCCCTCGACCGCCAGCGCACAGCACACCGTGGTGTTGGTCGCGCGCGCCGCGCCGAGCCGCCGCTTGATCACGCCGCTCACCGCCACCACATCGCCGCGATCCGGCACATAAACCCGCACCCGCAGCACATCCATCAAGCCGGCCGGCACCTCGGCCAGCGCGGCTTCGATGGTGTCCAAGGCCTGCTCGGTCTGCGCCGCGGCCGATTCCGGCATGCTCATGGTGGCGAAGTTCTGCCCGAGCGTGCCGGAGACGAAGATCCACTCGCCTTCGACCACGGCGCGCGAGTAGCCGGCCAGCTCCTCATAGGGTGAGCCGCTGGAAATGAAGCGGCGTGGCGTGGTTGCTGTCATCACGCTTACTGCAGCTGATAGCCGGAATCGCGAATCACCGGCGCCCAGTGCGCGGTGGCGGAGCTGATCCATTCGCGCAGCTGGTCCGGCGGCGCGTAGGTGATTTCGTTGCCCATCTTGGCCAGGCGCTCCACCACTTCGGGGTTGCGCAGTACCTGCGCGACCGCGCGGGTGAAGCGGTCGACGAATTCCCTTGGCATGTCCTTGGGACCGACGAAGGCCAGCCATGGATTCTTGTCGACACCTTTCAGGCCCAGTTCCTGAAAGGTCGGAATCTCGGGCGCGGCCTTGCTGCGTGCGGTGCCGGAAATCGCCAGCACGTTGATGCGTCCGGCGCGATGGTGCTCGATGTACTCGGTCAAGGAACTCACGCTGGCCGGTACCTGGCCGGCCAGCAGATCCTGCGTCAGCGGCGCGCCGCCCTTGTAGGGCACGATCACCGGGTTGGCCACACCGAGCGCACGGCCGACAATCAGTGAAGCGAACTGCGGCACGCTGCCGGCCGCGGGCACGCCGAAGTTGGCCTTGGTCGGGTTGGCCTTGAGCCACGTGCCGAAGTCACCCAGGGTTTTGACGTTGATGGTCGCCGATACGCCGAGCGCGTTGAAATAGGTGGCGACACCCGCCAGCGGGGTGAAGTCGCGCACCGGGTCGTAGCCCGGCGCCTTGAAGGTCAGGGGAATGATCACCTGGGTATGGTCGATGGTGAGCATCACCGTCGAGCCATCCGCCGGGGCAGCTTTCAACTGCTGGGTGGCGATCATGCCGCCGGCGCCGCCCTTGTTGTCGACCAACACCGGCTGGTTCAGAACATCCTTGAGCTTGTCGGCCAACAGGCGCGCGACCACATCGGTGGCGCCGCCGGCCGGGAAGCCGACCAGTACCTTGACCGGGCCGGTGTAGTCCGCAGCCAGTGCCTGCTGCGCGGGCAACACAAACGCCGCCGCCAGCATGGCGTTGGCAACAAAGGGCAAGAAACGACGACGAGTTGACATGCGGTTCTCCTGGTGGAATGAAAGTTGTCAGACAGATACGGCAGCAAAGCGGGGGTCGCGCCAGCGCTCTTGCACAAGTATGACGCGCAATCGGGCTACAGCTTGCCACAGGTCGGCGTGGCTCAAGGTCAATGCGGACAATCCGCAGCGGATCACATCGGGTGCGCGAAACGAAGCCACCACGCCGGCGTCGAGCAAGGCCTCGCACACCGGCCCGCCGCCCGGGCAGCTGAAGGCCACGTGGCCACCGCGCTTGCTGTAGTCGGCCGGCGACACCAGCTTTACGCCCTGCGCGCCGCACTGCTCTTGCAGCAGCGTACACAGGCTAACCGAGAGCGACTCGTGCTTCCAGGCCAGGTCGGCGCACGAAACGCCCGCCCAGATGTCGGCCGCAGTTTCCATCACCGCGTTCTGCAGTACCGGCATGGTGCCTGTCACCAGCGACAGCATGCCGGGCGCCGGCTGATATTCGCAACTGAAGTTCATGCGCTCGGCATGGCCCAGCCAGCCGGGCAGCGCCGGCCAGCCGCGGTCCTGCAGCTCGCGGCGAATGTAGCCCAGAGCCGCCGCGCCCGGGCCGCCGCACAGGTACTTGTAGCCGCACACCACGGCGAAATCGGCGCCACTGGCGGTGAGGTCGACCGGCACCGCGCCGGCACTGTGCGACAGGTCCCACAGCACGCGTGCGCCGACCGCATGGGCTTGGGCGTTGACCTGCGCCATGTCCCAGCGAAAGCTGCTGCGATAGTCCACATGTGACAGCAACAGCAGCGCCACGTCGTCGGTGAGCGCCGCACTCAAACCGGCAGCGTCGTCGATCGCACGCGCCTCCCAGCGGCCGGCGCCGTGGTGCACGATGCCCTGCACCACATGGCAGTCGGTGGGAAAGCCTTCGCGCTCGTACACGATCACGCGTTTCTGCGGTGCAGGCGCCGCCAGGCCAAGGCCGTAAAGCGCCAGTTTGTGCAGATTGAGCGTGGTGTTGTCGGTGGCGATCACTTCATCCGGCGCCGCGCCGATCAGGTGGGCATAGGCGGCGCCGATGCGCTGCGGCGCATCGAGCCAGTCGGCCACGCTCCAGGCATGGCGCCGCTCGGCCGACCATTCGTCGTGCAGGGCACGCAGCATGCGTGCGCTCGCAGCTTTCGGCAACGCACCCATCGAATTGGCATCCAGGTAAATGCGCCCGCCAGGTGGCGTTTCGAACATGTCACGCACGGTTGCGAGCGGATCGCGCGCGTCGAGCGCGTTGCAGGTTTCAAGGGTGATCATCGGTCACCTTCCCGGATCGCGGCGTCGCCGGCGCATGGTCAACCGGCGCCACGCTGATCATGCCATTGAGCAAATCCAGCGCCACCTGTTTTTCATCACGCAGGCGCGCATCGCCAAAACCACCGCCGCCAGGCAGATCAACCCGCAGGCGGCCATGCGGCGGCACATGGATCACGCCCTTGCCGACAAACGGCGTGGCGCCCTCGGCCGTCTCGATCACCACCTGCCCGGCAGCACCGGCAGCACCGCCGCTGCGGCCGCGCGCGGGATTGTCGCGGCGGTCGAAGGTGGCTGCCGTGCACACGAAACCGCTGCCGCCACGCGCGCCGACCACAATCCGCTGCGCCACGCCGCCGCGATATTGGCCAGCCCCACCCGAATCGGCCAGATATTCCTTGTGCCAGAACACCAGCGGCGCCTGCGACTCCGTCACCTCGATCGGAATGCTGCCCACCCCCGACGGAAACGCGGTCGTCGCCAGGCCGTCCAGTGTCGGCCGCGCGCCGGTACCGCCCAGACCCACGCTCATCACATTGAACGGCGTTGCCGCACCTGGCGCGTGGCCCAGCGCCAGCACCCAGATGCTGCCGGCCGACTCCGCCGGCACCGCGCCACCCAGCGCCTGCTCCAGGCAGCCGAACATCAGGTCCGGCAGCATCTGCCCGACCACATGGCGCGCGGTCACCGGGCTGGGTCGTTGCGGGCTCACCACCAGCCCCGGTGGCGCCACCACCTCGAAGGGTTCGAGCGAGCCGGCGTTGTTGGGCACCTCGGGGGCGATCAGGCATTTCAGGCCGAACACCGAATAGGCATCGGTGTAGCACTTGGGTGAGTTGATGCCGCGCAACGAGGCCGGCGAACTGCCGCTGAAATCGACGCGAATGCGCTCGCCGTCGATCGTCAGTTCGGCATGCAGGTCGATCGGCTGCTCATAGCCATCGAGCCGCATGTGCGCGCGCCAGGAACCGTCCTTGAGCCGGCCGATCGCCGCGCGCGTGGCGCTGCCCGATTGCGTGATGATGTGCTGGGCCAGCGCGTCGATGGCGGTGAGCGAAAATTCCGCCATCATCTCTGTCAGGCGCGCCGCGCCGACGTCGTTGCTGCTGACCAGCGAAAGAATGTCGCCGCGCGCCTCCACCGGGTTACGCGAGTTGGCCTCGATGATCGCCAGCACATCTTCATTGAGACGCCCGCCGGCCACAAGCTTCAAGTGCGGAATGCAGGTACCCTCTTCATACACCGAACGCGCATCGGCGGAAAAACCGATGCCGCCGACATCGATGGTGTGGCAGGTCGAGGCGAACAAGGCGATCAGGCGCGCCGCAGTGTCGGGCCCGCTACCGTCGGCGGCGAATACCGGCGTCACCACCACGTAATCGAACAGGTGGCCGGTACCCAGCCAGGGATCGTTGGTCACATATACGTCACCCGGCAGCATGCCGGCCGGCGGAAACTTTGCCAGAAAGTGCTGCACCGCCGCCGCCATGGTGTTGACATGCCCCGGCGTACCCGTCACCGCCTGCGCCAGCATGCGTCCACCGGTGTCGTACACCCCGGCCGACAGGTCGCCGGCTTCGCGCGCCACCGAACCGAAGGCGGTGCGCAACAGCGCCTGCGCCTGCTCCTCGACCACCGCGATCAACCTGTTCCACATCACCTGTGTGTGGATCGCATCGAGCATTGCCGGCCGCGCCGTGCTCGCATCACTCATGGGTTCGCCTCCAGGATCAGGTGGCCGTGCGAATCGACCTGTGCCGACCAGCCGGCCGGCACCACCGTGGTGGTTTCATGTTCGGCGATCAGCGCCGGCCCGGGTACACGACGATCCGCCGAAAGGTCGAAGCGCCAGTACAGGCCAAACCCGACACGGCGGCCCTGTCCGGCCTCCCATGCCGTGCGTTCGCCAGTGGCTGGCGCAGCACCGCAGGGCGCCGCCAACCGCGCCTGCAGCGCCGGCGCCGCCGCAGTTGCAAGCGTCAGCGACCAGGTCACCAGTTCCACCTCCGACCCCGGAATCCGCAGGCCGTAGACGCGCGCGTATTCAGTCTCGAAAGCCTCGCTCAAGGCGGCGAACGCCGCCCGGTCCAACGCCCCGTCGGCCACGGCAATGCGCAATTCATGCCCCTGGCCGGCATAGCGCAGCTCGACCATGCGCAGCGCACGGATCTGCGCCAGATCGACCCCGCAAGCCAGCGCCGCCGGCGCCACCACCTCGAGCGCTTCGGCATGCATCGCGGCCAGGCGCGCGTTGGCAGCGTCCGCGTCGCACTGCGACAACAGGCATCGGTCACTGCGCACCACTTCGAAGGCGATCGGCGCGCGCAGGAAGCCGATCGCCGAGCCGACCCCGGCGCCGGCAGGCACGACGACGCGGCGAATCCCGAGCTTTTGCGCCAGGCGCCCGGCGTGCAGCGGGGCGCCGCCGCCGAAGGCGATCATGGTGAAGTTGCCGATCACGCGGCCGCGTTCGATCGCATGCACGCGCGCGGCGTTGGCCATGTTTTCCTCGACGATCTCGGAGACCCCGGCGGCCGCCCAGAATGCATCCATGCCCAGGTGTGCGCCAATGCCGGCTTCGAGCGCCGCCGTCGCGCGGGTGCCATCCAGCGGCATGCGCCCGGCGGCGAATTTGTCGCCATCGATGCGACCCAGCACCAGGTTGGCATCGGTCACCGTGGGCGCAGTGCCGCCGCGGCCGTAGCAGGCTGGCCCCGGCTCGGAGCCAGCGGAATCGGGGCCGACGCTGATGCGGCGCAGCGCATCGACGCGGCCGACCGAGCCGCCGCCGGCGCCGATCTCGACTAGTTCGATGACCGGAATGCGCAGCGGCAGGCCACTGCCCTTCCGGTTGCGATACACCCGACCGACCTCGAAGCGCCGCGATCGCTCCGGTTCGCCAGCGGAAATCAGGCACACCTTGGCAGTGGTGCCGCCCATATCGAAGGCCATCACGTCGGCCAGCCCGCATTCGCGCGCCAGATGCGCCGCCAGGATCGCACCGCCCGCCGGGCCGGATTCCACCAGCCGCACCGGGAAGCGCGCCGCGTGCGCAAGCGTGGTGATGCCGCCGCCGGAAAGCATCAGCAACAAGGGGCAGGCAAGCCGCCGCGCATCGAGCAACTGGCGCAGGCGCAGCAGGTAGCCTGCCATCAGCGGCCGCACATAGGCGTTGGCACAGGTGGTCGAGAAGCGCTCGTACTCGCGCATTTCCGGGCAGACCTCGCTGGAAATGCATACCGTCACCTGCGGCCCCATCACCTGCTCGACGATTGTGCGCGCGCGGCGCTCGTGATCCGGCCAGCGGTAGGCGTGCATGAAGCCGATCGCCACCGCCGCAACGCCGGCTGCCGCCATCGCCTGGGCGCTGGCGACGAGCGCATCCTCGTCCAGCGCCAGCAGTACACAGCCGTCCGCCGCCACCCGTTCGGGCACGCAAAAGCGCAAGGGCCGCGGCACCAGTTCCGGCGGCCGCTCGATATTGATGTCGTACTGCTCGAAGCGCTTCTCGAAGCCCATTTCCAGGATGTCGCGAAAGCCCTGGGTGGTGAGAAAAGCGGTGCGCGCGCCCTTGCGCTCGATCAGCGCATTGGTGGCAAGCGTGGTGCCGTGAATCATCAGGTCGATCGCGGCGGCACCCAGGCCCGATTCCTCGAACAGCCGGTCGATGCCGGCCATCACCCCCAGTTCGGGCGCCTGTGCGGTGGTCAACACCTTGCACGAATAGCGGCGCACGCCAGCTTCGAGCACCACGTCGGTGAAGGTGCCACCGATGTCGGCGGCCAGCCTGGCGCCGCCGCCAACCTGCGTTTGCGTCAGCGCCGGCTTCATAGCATCTCGCCGGCAAACTGCGGCGCGCGCCAGCGCCCGCTCTGCAGAATTTCGCGCAGGCGTGCCACAGCGTGCCACAGGTCGACATGACGGCTGCCGATCGGGTGCACACCGAAGCGCAGCGCATCCGGCTTGCGGGTCGAGACCACTACGCCGGCGGCCACCAGCGCCTGGCCCAGCGCGTTGACGTTGGCGTCAGGCAGAGTCATGCGCAGCGCCACATGACCACCACGCGCGGCATGGGCTCGCGGGCTGGCAAGCGCGATGCCCAGATGCCCGCATTCCTGCTCAAGCAGGCTGATCAGGGTGTCGCTCAGGGATTGGTGCTGGCGATCGAGCATGCGCATGTCGGCGGCGCGCCAGATATCCGCGGCAGCGCCGAAAGCGGCATTGGCCAGCACCGCCGGGGTGCCCACCAGGTGGCGCGCCACGCCCGCTGCCGGCACGTACTCGGCGGCAAAGTCGAAGGTAGCTGCATGCCCCATCCAGCCGCACAACGCCGGCCAGGCGGCATCCTGCCAGCGCGGATGCACGTACAGGAGTGCCGGTGCGCCGGGCCCGCCGCACAGATATTTGTAGCCACAGGCGAGCGCGAAATCCGCATCGGCGGCGTCAAGGTCAATCGCCACGGCGCCGGCCGAATGCGACAAATCCCACAGCGCCAAAGCACCGTGCGTGTGCGCCAGCGCCGTCACCGCCTGCATGTCGAGTCGGGCACTGCTGCGATAGTCGACATGTGACAACGCCACCACGGCGACATCACCCGGCGCCAGTGCAGCTTGCAGATCCGCCACGCCGTCGAACAGGCGCAACTCAGCCAGGCCGGCGCGCGCGATGCCCTGCGCAATGTAGCGATTCGAGGGAAACACGTCGCGCTCGACCGCGATTACGCGGCGCGGCGCAGCCGCCGCCAGGGCATGGCGCAACAACTTGTACTGGTTGATGCTGGTGCTGTCGCACACCGCCACATCGGCCGCTGCCGCGCCGATCAGGTGGGCCAACGCCGCGCCCAGCTTGCGCGGCTGTTGCAGCCAGTCGTCCTCGTTCCAGCTGCGGCGGCGCGCCAGGCGCCAGCCCTGCTCCAGCACGGCAGCCACCCGCAGCGGCGCGTCCACCGGCATCGGGCCGATCGAATTGGCATCGAAGTAAAGGGTGTCCGGCGCGCCGGGGGCGAAGCGCAGGCGCAGGGCCTGTATGGCAGCGGCGTCGGCATCAAGCCGCGCGCAGTAGTCGAGAGTCAAGCCCATCACGCTAGCGTGGCGGCCGGGAAGGCAAATTTCATGCGCCTGATGCTAGCAGCCCGAGGCCAGGCGATACAATGCATGAATAAGGCATAACCATTCCATTACGTTATGGCAAAAACGAATCCGCCACGTCCGCACGACGGCGCCGCGCTGGCACTGCTGGCCGACATCTTCGATGCCGGCAGCCTGACTGCGGCGGCACGCGATCTCGGTACATCGCAGCCGGCGCTGAGCAAACGCCTGCAACGCCTGGAGCAGGTGCTGGGCGTGACTGTCTTCGAGCGCGGTACGCGCGGCGTGGTGCCCACCGAGTACGGCGCGGCGCTGCTGCCGCGCGCTCGTTCGATACGCGCCCAGTCACGCCAGGCCGCTGAAGAGATCGCGCAAATGCGCGGCAAGCGCGAGGGTCACATCACCCTGGCGCTTTCGCACCTGGCCGCCATCGCCCTGCTGCCGCGCGTGATCCCGGCGTTTCGCAGCACCTGGCCCGCGGTCACCATCGCGATCTCGCCGCCGGCCTTCCAGTTCGCCGGCTTGCGCGAAGGGGCGCCGGATTTCGCCGTGATTTCCCTGCCGCGGGAACATCCGGGCGGCGAATTCGCCACCCGCGCGCTCTACACCTCACGCCTGGTAGCGGTGGTGCGCCGCGGCCATCCGTTGGCCGCAGCGCGCAGCCTGGCCGCACTGCGCGATGCCGAATGGATTCTTCCCAGCCGCGACAGCGCCACGGCATTCGCTCTCGAGCGGGCGTTCAAGCGCGCCCGCCTTGGCAGTCCGCGCTGCCCGGTCACCTGTGAAACCCTGACCGGACTCGAATCCCTGGTGCTTGCCAGCGACCTCATCGGCATGGTGCCGCTGGAAGTGCACGAAAGGCGCAGTGCTGCCAGCGGCCTCTTGCGCCTGCCGCTCGATCAGGCCATCGAGGGGCCGCATGTAGCCCTGGTGCGCTGGGCCGATGCGCGCCCAACGCCGGCCTGCGCCGCCATGGCCGAGATGTTCGTAGCCGCCGGCCACCAGTTGGCACGGGGGCAGCGCGCTCAAACGCGCGAGATGAAGTGAACGCCCTGCCGCAGATTCCCGAATCGCGCGCCTGCAGCCGCTGGTCCCTGACGCGCAGCACCGCAACGAGGTCGATGCATCAAGGCCGTGGCGCCGCCTCAAGTTGCGCGCGAATCAGTTCGATCTCGGTCTCGTGGGTGTGCATTAGGCGGGTCCAGCGTTCATCGCTCATGTCGCCGGTGCGCCAGGCTTCCAGTGTTACCAGGCAAGTGTCGCTCGCATGCCCGAGCAATGCGCCATCGATCACATGCGCGCGAATCCGTGCCACCAGGGAATCCGCACTGGCTCCCACCAGATAGTCGACCTGAGCGCGCCCGGCATCGACCACCACCCGCACGCAGCCAATTGCGCCGTCGAACAGTGACTCGCCGGTGAACAGGCCTGGCGCGGTTTCGCGGCAATTCCACAGGCCCAGGATCCAGCGCGACATGCCGGCATGGGTCGACAGATGTGCCAGCGCCTGCGCACAGGAGGCCTGGCACAGGCGCGCGGTGGCATGAACCATTGAAGTCATCGGTACGGTCTTCGGCGCAACGAATTGCCGAACTGTCGCTCAGGCCCGCGCATGCGCGGCCGACCCCGGCAGCAGCACCTCGAGCACTTCGAGATCGGCCGTGCAGGCATCGATCGCATACGGCGCACCCGCCGGCACTACGCAGCAGTCGCCGGCCGCCAGCCGCTGCGGACCATCGCAATCCAGCGACATCGAACCGCCGAGGACGAACATGAAATGAAACTCGGCCTGATGCAAGGCATCCACGCGCCCCGGCGTGCCGTGCGCGCGCACCACGCGCGCCGCCGCATGAGCGTAGGTAGCCGCCGCGATGCCGAGATCGCGCTGTTCGAAGGCACCGCAGCGCTGCCAGCGCGCTCGCGCCGCCACATGCCGCACAAAGCGCTGGCCCGAGAAGTCACGCTGCGCATGGCGCCGCGCATTGGGCAGGCGCAAGAGGGGATCGGCCAGCGTTTCATGCGCCGCCGGGGAAGCGATCTCGACAACCTCGGTGCCGGCCGCGCTTGCGAGCACGCGATGGCGGATGCGTGGCGGCTGCAGCACGCAATCACCGGCGTGCATCACAAACGCTGGCCCCTGGTCCTCGTACACCACCTTGACCCAGCCGCGGCTGCAGTAAATCATCTGGAAGCCGATCTTGTGGAAGTGCACATAGTCGGGCACCGGACCGCCTTCGGACAAGCGAATGTGCGAGGCGATGTAGCGCCCGCCCAGGCGGTCCGGAATCAGGTCGCGATAGGCCAGCCCGGCGCGCCCGGCGTGCCAGGGCGCGGCGCCGTCCATGCGCGTCACCACCAGGCGCGGGCGCAATGGCGGCAGCACCAGCGCCGGGTCGGCATCGATGATTTCCACCTGCGTGCCGTCCGGCGCGGTCAACATGCGCATGCCGCCTGCCACACTGTCGGGCGCGTGACAGGCAAGGCGCAGGCTTGCGGGCTCGCCACCGGCATGCGTATCAAGCCGCAGTCGCAGGCCGTAGCCGGTGATGACCGCGACTTCCGGCGCATCGGCCGGAAAAATGGCGGCCACCTGAAATCCCAGGCCGGCGGTAAAGAACTTGAGGCTGGCATCGAGATCGGGGCACGGCAGCACGATCTCGGCCGCCGCGATGCGATCGGTCTTGAAGGAAAAATCCGGCATGGGCTCTTGCTTGCGGTATCGAATGCGGAAATTCTACGCGCCGAAGTGTCGCTTCAGGTGACGGCACGCCGTTGGCGATACTTTGGTTGATCCCATTCATGCGTGAGCATCACGTCCTTGAGCGCCGCCACCGCGTCCCAGATGTCGACATGCCGCAGGTACGAGGGCGCAAAGCCGAAACGCAGGATGCCGGGCTCGCGATAGTCGCCGATCACACCGCGCGCCACCAGCGCCTGCATGATCGCATAGCCCTGGTCGTGCCTGAGGCTCACCTGGCTGCCGCGCATGGCCGGATCCGCCGGGCTCGCCAGTTCCAGCCCCAGGCCGGCGCATTCCTGGCGCACCAGCGCGATGAAGGTTTCGCCCAGGATGATCGACTTGGCGCGCACCCGCTCCATGGTGGCCTCGAGCATCAGGTCGATGCCGGCCTCGGCCACCGCCATCGAGAGAATCGGCGCTGAGCCGCACAGAAAGCGCCCGATGCCATCGTCCGGGCGATAAGTGGCGTCGAAGGCGAACGGCGCGGCATGGCCCCACCAGCCCGACAGCGGCTGCTCGGACAGCGCCTGCCAGCGTCGCGCGGCGAACACAAAGGCCGGCGCGCCGGGGCCACCGTTCAAGTATTTGTAGGTGCAGCCGACCGCGAAATCCGCCGCGCATGCGTTCAAGTCGAGCGGCACCGCGCCGGCCGAATGCGCGAGATCCCATACCACCAGCGCTCCCTTTTCATGCGCCAGCCCGGTGATGCGCGCCATGTCATGCATGCGGCCGCTGCGGTAGTTGACATGGGTCAGCATCAGCACCGCGCAGTCGCCGCTGATCGCGGCCTCGAGTTGCGCGGGAGCATCGACCAAGTGCAGCACATGCCCCTGCCCGCGCATTTGCGCCAGCCCTTCGGCCATGTACAAGTCGGTCGGGAAGTTCTCGCGCTCGGAAACAATGGTCTTGCGTCCGGCGCGCAGCTGCAGCGCCGCGTTGAGTACCTTGAACAGGTTGACCGAGGTACTGTCGGTCACCACCACCTCGCCGGCCTCGGCGCCGATCAAGCGCGCGATCTTGTCGCCCAGCCGGCGCGGCAACGAAAACCAGCCGGCGTCGTTCCAGCTGCGAATCAGGCCGCCGCGCCATTCGTCCTGCAACACGCGTTGTGCGATCGCAAGGGCGCGCCTGGGCAGGGCGCCGAGCGAATTGCCGTCGAGGTAGAGCACGTCCGCAGGCAGGTCGAAGGCATCGCGCAATGCGGCCAACGGGTCCGCCTGGTCGCGCGCAAGCAGTGCGGCGCGATCGAGCTTGGGACCACGGGTGTCGGCGGCTTCCGCCATCAACTCTAAAGCGCGCGACTCAGGCAACGCGTCTGCCGCGCTTGCGATGTGCGGTCAACCCCACCACTACCAGCCCCGCCAGCAGAAGCTCCACACCAGGCGCGGGCACGGCAGTCACAAAGGTGAAATCGTCGGCTACCCAGTTGCCGGACTGGCTGCCCAGTTCGCGCCGGTCGATGCGGTAGCCGGTGATGCCGGCGAGCGACTTGAAAACAGAAGTATCGACCTTGCCAAGCGACTCCGGTTGCGCGGGATTGAGCTCGGGGAGCTCGAAACTCACCGAACCCAGGCTTGCCACTCCGGCCATGGCGTGAATGGTGATTTGATCGGCACCACCGCCGAATCCGTAGTACTCGTTGCGCCCGAACCAGGCTTCGGTGAGGACCAGACTGGTGGTCAGCAGCATGGCGTCATTGCTCACCCCGTTTCCGCTATTGGTGAGGAAGTATTGTCCTGATCGCGGAATGCCAAACAAGGGCCCGGGCGGCCGCACCGGGTCGACGATCGAACCGGTGTCGACGCGATACTCGCTGCCGGCAACCGTGAACCCGCTCTCCCACACAACGCCACCGTAACTGGCGCTGTCGTTGTTGGCGAAAAAAAGTCCGGTGGCAGAGTTGATCGCCGGCGCTGTCGGCAGATCGTCGAATCCGAGGGTAACGCCGTGCGCGGCTCCCGCCAGAGCAGCGCCGAAGGCCAGTGCCAATCCTCGCGAAAATGTTTTCATGCGACCCGCTCCTCAGGTGACGACCAATGCTGCCGAGACTTGCAAGTCTAACAGTGCCACATCACCTGGGCGATCAAGCCGGCCACGCCATTGCGCAAGCGCCCGACCTCGGTCGCGGCCTGCGCCGCGCTGCCAACCGCAAATGACGACGGCAGCGCCGGATCGAGACCGGTCAGTTGCAGTCGCTCAAGCGCCGTGCTCGAAAGGTTTGCCGCGGACCACAAGGCTTGCAGCGACTGCGCCGGCTTGGCTACCGTGGTCATGTTGGCCAAGTGGTCAGGCGCATCATTCGGCCTTGAGTCCGGCGGCCGCGATGGCCTTGTTCCATTGCCCGATCTCGCTTGCGATAAAGCCAGCCAGCGCGACCGGGCTGCCGGCAATGATCTCGTTGCCGCTGGCCTCGATCTTTTCGCGATTCTGCGGGTTCTGCAATGCCTTCACCGCGGCGCGATGCAATTTCTCGACCACCGGCGGCGCCAGGCCTGCCGGCCCCAGCAGCGCGACCCAGCCCGGATACTCCAGGCCACCGATGCCGGCTTCGGCGAAGGTCGGCACCTGCGGCATGCCGGACCAGCGGCTGCTGCGGCCGATCGCCAGCGCCTTGACGCTGCCGCTCTTCAGCTGCCCCTGCACCGAGGCCACGTTGTAGAACGCCAGCTGGATGCGCCCGCTGACCAGGTCGGGCACCAGCTGGTCCGCGCCCTTGTAGGGCACATGGGTGATGTCGGCGCCGGTGCGCACACGGAACATGCTGGCAGCCAGGTGCTGGCTTATGCCGATGCCGTTGGTACCGTAGTTGAGCGCGCCCGGATTGGCCTTGGCCGCGGCGATCAGCTCGGCTACGTTGTTGGCCGCCAGCGCCCTGCCGGCCACCAGCACCGAGGGCACCATCGCCACCAGGGAAATCGGCGTGAAGTCCTTTTGCGCATCGAAGGGCGTGGCCTTGATCAAGGCCTGGTTGATGCTGAGGGACGCGCTCGCCAGTATCAGGGTGTAGCCATCGGCCGGTGCGCGGGCGGCGGCATCCATCGCGATATTTCCGCTGGCGCCGGCGCGGCTTTCGACCACCACGCCGGACCCGAGCATCGCCGACATGTCGGTGGCCATCAGGCGCGCGATCAGGTCGGCGGCGCTGCCGGGCGGAAACGGAATGAGAATGCGGATCGGCCGGTTCGGATACTCCTGCGCAAGCGCAGGCGGCGCGAGCAAGGTCTGCGCGAGCAGCGTGAACACCGCCACCAGCAGGAAAAGGCGCCGCGGCAGATTCATCGGTGAGGACTCCATCGGTTCAGGTTGCAACGGGCATGGCACCAGCGCGGTCGCATGCCGGCAGATTCAAGCCCGGCGCAGCATCCTCATTCGGGCTTGCCGCCCGTAAGCTCGAACGCCCTGGCCCATTTCGCGATCTCGCGTGTAATGGTCTCGCCAGTGCTGGCAGGCGTGGAGTCGTCCACCGGTGTGATGCCCAGTTTGGTCAGGCGATCGCGAATGCCCGGGTCGCGCAGGGTTTCGTTAAGCGCGGCGTTGAGGCGTTCGACGATTGGCTTGGGCGTGCCCTGCGGCGCCATCACCACATTCCAGGTGCCAACCTCGAAGTCCGGCATGCCGGCCTCGGCGAAGGTCGGCACATCCGGCGCGGCCGCCATGCGCTGTTTGGCCATCACCGCCACCGCGCGCAGGCGACCGGCCTGCACCATCGGCAGGCCGACACCGATCGAGCCGCCCATAAATTGCACCTGGCCGCCGACCGTATCCTGCAACGCGGGCCCGGTGCCCTTGTAGGGTATGTGCACCGCGCTCACGCCGGCGCCGGCCTTGAGCAGCTCGATGCCCAGATGGCTGGTGCTGCTGCCGGCCGCGCCGTACGAATACTTGCCCGGGTTGGCCTTGAGCAGCGCGATGAATTCCTTCAGGGTTGCAGGCAGAGACGGATGCACAAAAAGCACCAGCGGCACCGAGCCGACAAAGGCGATCGGCTCGAAGTCGCGCAGCGGGTGGTAAGGCAGGGTCTTGAATACCGCAAGATTGAGCGCATGGGTGGCGGCGGTGCCGAAAATCAGGGTGTAGCCGTCCGGCTTGCTCTTGGCGACATACTCACTGCCGACGATGCCGGTGGCACCGGCGCGATTCTCCAGCACGATCTGCTGGCCCAGCACATCGCCCAGCTTGGCTACGATGGCGCGACTGAAGATGTCGGTCTCGCCACCTGGCGCGAACGGAATCACCAGGCGGATCGGCCGCTCCGGATAACGGCCCTGCGCGATGGCCAAGCCGCCGCCGCATAGCGCAGTTGCCAAGGCCAGAAACCCGAAAATGCGACGCGACAGCGCGCGATTGCCCGATGCAAGCATGGAATCCTCCGTGTGGCGTGATGCGTTGATGCGAGCGCGCGGCCGCTCAATGTGCGAGTTCGGCGACGATCTCGCTGGCGTCGAACACCGGCGCCCTCGGGCTTTTCTGCCAAGCCAGCATGTCGGCATTGCGATCGGCGAACGCCGGCGGCAACTGCGCGAAGCCCGGCGTGCGCAGCCACAGGCGCAGCAGGTGCCGCTTGCGCTCGGGCTCGGGATAATCCTCGTAATCATTGCGCGAATGCAGGATCGCGTAATTGCAGACGAACTGCATGTCTCCCGGTTCGAACGGCATCTCCAGGCGCAGCTGCGGGTCGTTGCACAATTCATCCATCAGGTCGAGCGCCTCGATCTGCCGCGCGGTCAGGCGCGGCACCTCGGGGAATCGCTGTGCCGACTCGATGAAGGTGCGGTTGTAGCGGATGAACATGCGGCCACCGAACCAGTTAAAGCAGGGCGTGACGTAATAAGGCTTCTGTCCCGCCGATTCCTCGTCGCGCCGGTCGACGCAAAACGGTTCGTAGAGCGCGCGTGCCAGGTCCGGGCGGCGTGCCAGCATTTGGTTATGCACAGCAGTCGAACTGACGATCAGCGAATCACCACCGGATTTGGCGCGGCGCAGGCACATGAGTCCCACCACGTCGGTCGAATCGTTGTGAAACGGCAGGCGCAAGCGGGTCTGGTAGCCGCGCGCCTTCATGTCCGAGCGCCAGTCGGCGCCGAGGTCGCGTACATGGCCCAGCATGTCGCCCTGCGCGTTTTGCGCGAAGGCCGGGCCGAAGTGCGCGCCGATGCCCCAATAGATGAGGGCCGCGTCGGTTTTCGAGTAGCGCTCGACCGGCAGGCCGCGCAGCAGGGCAAAGCCGCGGCCGTTTTCGAGATCGTGCAGAACGCCGGCGAGTTTCCTCTCCACACCCGGTACCGGAAAATCCTTTTTCGACAACGCGGGAATGTCGATGCCACGCGCCTTGGCCTGCACCAGCGCGGCATCGAGTTCGGCGCAGTCGGCGCCATCCAGGCGGACGATCCAGTCGGAGCGTGCGGCCAGGTCGGGGCCACGCCAGACTGAAGGGTGATCGACTGCGTGCATTTCGATTGGCATGGCTGGCTCCAATTTGTTGTTTGACCGATGCGTGTTCTTGAAGGAACGCGTGCAGCACCGATGATCGCCTGCAATCGTACTATCATTGCGGGACAGCAGTCCAGCCAAGTCGGCATCGCACTGCACAAGATGTGCCGACACACCAAAAAATCGACGGCCGTGGTGCCGCTGGCCAACGGAGGATACAAACCATGCAAGCAAGCACTCTCACAGCGCCAATCGAACTTGCCCCCCTGCCGCGATTCGACAACGAGCAGTCCTGGTTTGGCCCGGACCTGCAGCAGCGCAGCGACTGGATCCACCAGTTCACGCCGACGGAAATCGCGGAAATCGACGCTGCGGTGCGCCAGGCCGAAGCGATCGACGACGTCATCGACATCAGGCGCCAGGATTTTCCGCTGCCCTCACTCGAACCCCTGTTGCAACGGGTGCGCCGCGAAACCCTGCATGGCCGCGGCTTCATGCTTCTGCGCGGCATCCCGGTCGAACGCTACACGCTGCGCCAGTCGGCGCTTGCCTACTGGGGCCTGGGCCTGTACCTCGGCGAACCGGTATCGCAAAATGGTCAGGGCCATGTGCTCGGGCATGTCACCAATCTCGGGCTTGACTATGCCGATCCCGAGGTGCGCGGCTACCAGACCAGTGCGCGCCTGAATTACCACGCCGACTCCTCCGACCTGGTGGCGCTGTTGTGCCTGCGTCCCTCCAGGTCCGGCGGGCTGTCGTCGATCGCCAGTTCAACCACCCTGTGGAACGAGATGGCGCGCACCCGGCCCGACCATGCACGCACCCTGATGGCGCCGCTGTACTACACCCGCTGGGGCGAGATTCCCGAAGGCAAGAAGCCGTATGCCGAGATCAACGTCTTCACGCCGCACCAGGGCCGGATGATCGCCTCTTATGTGCGATCCTCGATCAACAAGTCGCAGACCCTGCCCGCGGTGCCGCGCCTGACGCCGCAACAGATCGAGGCGATGAACCATCTGGATGCGCTGGCGGCCGACCCGCGCATCCATCTCGATATGGAATTTCGACCCGGCGACATCCAGGTGCTGTGCAATCACTCGATCCTGCATTCGCGCACCGCCTATGAGGATTGGCCGGAAGTCGAAAAGCGCCGCCACCTGCTGCGCCTGTGGCTGGCCTGCGACGACGGTCCGGCGCTGCCGCCATTCATGACCGATCGCTTCCAGGGCCTGACCGCCGGCGGCCGCCCGGACGGCATTCGGGTGCCGGGTTCGCCGCTGGTGGCGCCGCTGCAAGTAGTCTGAGGGCGCCTCATGAAAAACTTGCTTCGCATGGCGTGCGGCATGCTGCTGGCGCTGGCTGCCGGCGCCGCGCTGGCACAGCCCTATCCCAACAAGACCGTGCGCGTGATCGTGCCCTATCCGGTGGGCGGCGCGGTCGATGTGATGACGCGGCTGATCACCAACCACATGGCGCAAACCCTCGGCCAAGCAATGGTGATCGACAACCGCCCCGGTGCCAACGCCAACATCGGCCCCGAGGCCGCTGCACGCTCCGCACCCGACGGCTACACCCTGCTGGCCAGCGCCACCTTCCTGGTGGTCAACCCGCTGCTGGAAACCGGGCTACGCTGGAACCCACGCGACTTTGTGCCGGTGGCGCGCTTCACCCAGGCGCCGAACGTGCTGGTGGTGCCGGCCGCGCATCCGAGCAAGACACTGGCGGAATTCGTCGCCGCAGCGAAAGCGAAGCCGGGCCTGCCGACCGGCGACAGCGGCCCGGGCGCTCCGCAAACCATGGCCATCGAGCTGCTCAAGCATGCCGCAGGGCTGGAATTCCAGAGCATCGGCTACAAGGGCGGACCGCCGGTATTGGCCGACCTGATCAACGGCCAGCTGGCGATGTCGGTGCTGCCCTTGAACGTGGCGATGAGTTCGATTTCCGGTGGTCGCATCCGCGCGCTGGCCACCACCAGCAACCGCCGCTCAGCGGTGCTGCCCGACCTGCCGACCATGGCCGAGAGCGGCTATCCGGATGTCACCGTCATCAGCTGGTACGGCTTTCATGCACCGACGGGCACCCCGCCGGAGGTCATCAAGCGCGTGTCCGATGCGGTAGCGGCAGCCGCTGCCGATGAGGCCACCCGCACGCGCACGGCCAGCACCGGCGGCGAGATCTCGTTCATGGATACCGAGGCCTTCCGCAAGTTCCTGGACGAGGACACGGCGCGCTGGATGAAGGCGGTGCAGACGATCCGGCCTCGTTAAGGAAACACTGAATAAGTCCTTAGGTTGCGAAAGCCGCTCTTGCAAGCGGTTGAATTGAAAGGAGCTTCTGTTCGATAGCCTGAAATCCAAGGACTTATTCAGCGTTTTCTCAGCCTATCCACGGGCCAGACACAACATCGCCGCTAAGGCAACCACCAGCCCCACCCCCTTGCGCAGGTTGAACGGCTCACCCAGAAACGCAAAGCCCGCCAACGCGGTCACCACGAAACCCATTTGCGCCACCGGCACCAGAACGCTTGCCTCGCCCACCCGCAAGCCCTGGATCATCAGGATGAAGGCGGCTGCCAGCACCACCGCCGCTATCGGCGCGTAACGCAGCGCCGCCCGCACCGGGCGCACCGCACCGTCGAGCCGCGCGGCGAAACTGGTGGCGATCGCGCCGGCCACGCAGGCCTGGGTAACCAGCAGCGTCGCCGGGGTGGCGTCTGCGCGCAAACCAAGCTTGTAGGTGAAATTCGCCAGCGCTGCGGCCACAGTCGCCACCAGCAGACGCACCGTCAGGGCGCGACTCATGCGCCGCGCTGTAGCGTCAGCGCCAGCCGGCGCGCCCAACAGCAGCCAAACCGCAGCAAGTGCCAGAAAGAGGCCCGCGAGCTTGAAGGCGGTGAGCGGTTCCCCCAGCAGCAGCACGGCGAGCGCGGCTGTCAGCGCGAAGCTCAGGCGAAACACCGGCGCCACGACGCTGATCGAGCCGGCTTTCAGGCAGTAGGCGAAGTTGTAATAGCTGGTCACGATGAACACCCCGGCCAGCGCGCCCCACCACGCGCCCGTGTTGAACACCAGCGTGCCGGTGACCAGGCCAAACAGGATCACGCTGGGTATGAAGAACCAGGTTTGCACCATCATGAAATGATGCGCCGGCGCACCGGCCGCCGCTCCGCGCTTGTAGATCAGGTCGCCGGCGCCGAAAAACAGCATGGCGGCGAAGGCGTATTCGATTCCGGGTGACAAGGCCTGTCCTTTGCGCGGCAATGCTGCGCGCCGAGATTCATGATTTGCCGGCGAACTCCCCGATTCAAGGGCATGCACAGCCAACGGCATGCGGCGACGATAACAGAGTTAGCGACTCGGCTTTTCAAGCACGGCGCCTTTGCCTGCGCACACCTGGCACGATGCCCGGCGCAAGCGCGACGACGGCACAAGCGAAGGCACAAGCGAAGACACAAGCGACGGCACAAGCGAAGACACAAGGGAAGACACAAGCGCATCCGGTTCGCCCAGCCGGAGTTAAACTCCCACTCTCTCAC
>CAYYFR010000081.1:21286-23711 GCA_964470865.1 uncultured Burkholderiales bacterium
GAAGACACAAGCGCATCCGGTTCGCCCAGCCGGAGTTAAACTCCCACTCTCTCACCTGCCGTAGCAGCGAGCCCTTTCGACCCTCCACCAGGACCAACCACCATGAGCCTTCTGCCGAAATCCGTGATCATCACCGACGACACCATGCGTGAAGGGCTGCAGATCGAGAGTGTCGCGATTCCGGTGGCGGCCAAGCTGCGCCTGCTCGATGCGCTCGGCGAAACCGGCGCCAAGGTGATTGCCATCGGTTCGTTCGCGCACCCGAAATGGACGCCGCAGATGGCGGCAATCGACGAGATCGCCGAGCGCTTCGTGCCCAAGCCCGGCGTCACCTACACCGCCGCGGTGTTCAACAAGAAGGGCTACGAGCGCGCCGATTCCTACTATCCCAAGCTTGACGTGCGCAGCGGCAAGCGCTTTCGCACCAACGTCGAACTGTGTGACACCTTCGCACGGCGCAACTACAACCGCAGCCAGGCGCAGCAACTGGCGGCGATGGATGCGACCATCGAGGCCGCGCGTGCCGCTGGTGCCACCGAGGGCGCGGTAGGCATCGGCAACCCCTTCGGCTCCAACTATGAGGGCCCGTTCAGCCACCAGCAGCGCATGGCCCTGCTGGCGACGATGTTCGACAAATGGCATGCCGCCGGCATCAAGGTGACGCGCGTATCGCTGCTCGAAGCCATGGGCTGGAACCTGCCGCACCTGGTGCGCCAGACCATCGAGGCGATTCGCGAACGTTGGCCCGAGGTCAGCGATTTCCACCTGCACCTGCACAACCAGCGCGGCGCCACCATCGCCAGCTACTACGAGGGTCTGTTGCTGGGCGTACGCGAGTTCGACACCTGCCTGGGCGGCATGGGCGGCTGCCCCTATTGCGGCAACGGTCGCGCGGCCGGCCAGGTGCCGACCGAGGATTTCGTCGATCTGTGCCACGAGATGGGTATTGCGACCGGCTACAACCTGGACAAGCTGATCGAGGCCGTGGCCATCGCCGAGGAAGTGGTGGGCCACCCCTTGTGGGGCCATGTGTCGAAATCCGGCGCGCGCCCGCGCGGCACGGCGCTCTACCCGGTCAACATGCCGTTTGTCGAGACGCTCGAAGAAGCGGCGCATTTCCGCAAGGGCGCGGAGGTCTATGCCGGGCAGATCTCGCCGTGGCGCGAGGACGATCCGCTGTTCGCCAAATAAGCCGCGTGTAGCCCGGCCGGGCCTTCACCCGTGGGCCGTGCGATTCCCCGGCGCGGGTGAATTTTCATCGACCGGTTCGCGGCGAAACACCACCGGCTTGCCGCCGAAGCGGCGCTTGCACATCCAGTGCGCCAGCGCCGAATCAAGATAATCGGCATGCCCGGGAAACCATTTGGCGAGTTCGCCGGCGAGCCGGCGACAGTTCGCGGTATCGCCTTCGATCAGCAGGGCCTGCACCAAGCGGATCGAATTGAGAACCGCGTTGTGCTCGTCGATATGACAATCCTTGGGCGGAAAGTCGGTATCGATCATCCACTTGTTTTCTTCCTCGAAGTGGCTGGCGCAGTGGCTTGCCAGGGCCGCGAGTCGCGCCACCAGTTCTTCGTCCGGCGCCGCCTGCACCGCGGCGACCAGCTCGACAAACTCGCGGTGGATAGCGTCCATCGGGCCGAAGCCCAGATCAAAATTGTCGCGCCAGACCAAACCGGCAACGCCGTTTTCAACCATCTCCATCAGTGCCGCCCTTCATGGTCCGCAAGCGGTACTAGATATAGCCGCGCAGACTGCCCTCGCCGCCGCCGTCAACACCCCTGCGCTGCAAGAGCTCCTGCCATAGCTTGCCGGTTTCCTTGCGCATCATCACGCCGGTGTCGGGCTCTTCCACAAACCAGGCCCCGCGCTTGATTTCCGAATCCAGTTCGCCCGGCTGCCAGATCACTGCGCCGAACAGAAAGCGTGCGTGCTCGGCATCCTGCTCGATGACCTTGTCCACAGTATCGCCCGCCAGCACCAGAAACAGATCCGGCGACAGCCGCATCGATCCTCTGCCCGGGCTTTGTGCGCGTTGCACCAGGGCAAACAGCTTGTTGGCCTGTTCCGGCCCACCGAGGAAGATCGGGTCGACCACCTTCTTTGAGGGGCCATGCTCGGGAAACGCCTGGCCCAGGGTCAGTCTGGTCGGCTTGTTGACGATGAAACCGACAAAGCGCCCGTCCGCAAGGGGGCTTGCCACCAACACCGAAGCGCGATAGATCGGGTCGGCCAGTTTGGGCGTGGCCACCAGCATGACCGTGGCGGTGGGGTCGGCTGCGTGCACTGGCGTGAGCGCAGCACACAAGGCAACGCCGAAAAACAAACCACGGAGGTACCCGGCAAATCGACGATTCATGATGCGCTTCCTTCTTCAAGTGAATGCACTGTTCGAACGCTTCCGAGGCCCGTTATGCCCTCGCAC
>CAYYFR010000082.1:0-22967 GCA_964470865.1 uncultured Burkholderiales bacterium
CGCGTGGCAAGCCGCGCTTGACGGTGGTCAAGCCAAGCGCGCCTCCCAAGTCGCCGCCCAAGTCGCCGCCCAAACCTTCCCGCTCGCGTCGCGTTGCCGGCGCTTGAGTTTCAAGACGCTTAGTTGTTGCACACCCAGGTGCAGCGCCGGCGGGAGGCCTGACCTTTCGCGTGCCAGGTCTTGCCGCGCGGCTGGGTGAAGCAAGCCGCCGGGCTTAGCGTGCGGCACGGTCCGGGTCGCCTAAATGCCCGTCGGCGGCGAATTTTCCGCCCTGGTAGCGTTCGGCCACCGGCAGATTGCTGCGCACCGATGCCAATGCCGCTGCGTGCGCATCGGCGCTGTGGCGCGGTCGATAGCCGAGCGCTTCGGCGCGCCGGTTGTCGTACCAGGTGGCGCTGTTGTTGGACACGCCGTAGACGATCTCGCAGTGGTAATCGGCAGTCAGGCCCAGTTCGATCAACGCGGCCAGGTCCTGCGGATGCACCCAGTGCGACAGCATGCGCGCTTCAAGCGGCGCCGGCCCGCAGTAGCCGATGCGCACGCCCAGCGCCTTCAGACCGTGCTTGTCGGCGTGCATGCGTGCCAGCGCTTCCATGAAGACCTTGGTGACGCCATAGCGCGAGTCCGGGCGCATCGGCGCATCGCTGTCGATGCGCCGCTCGCGCGGGTAGTAGCCAACCGCATGATTGGAGCTGGCATGGATGATGCGCTTCACGCCGGCGGCGACCGCTGCTTCCCACAGCCGTACCACCGGCAGGATATTGGCATCGATCAGCGTGTCCCACGCGGCTTCGCGCGGATAGCCGGCGAAGTGCACCACCGCATCAACGCCTTCAAGCAGTTCGGACAAGAGTGCCTGGTCGGCCAGTTCGCCCACATGTACGGTTTCATCGGGATGCGCCGCGGCGAACGGCAGACGGTCGGTCAGGCGCAGTTCCCTGCCGTCGCGGGCAAGGTAGGGGCGTACCTGGCGCGCCACTTTACCGGCTGCACCGGTGATGAGGATGCGGCTCATGCCAGAGCCGGCATGGCGGTTTCGCTCGATTGAACGGTGTGGATCCGTGCGCAACGCTGCGATGCACGTGTCAAGGTGGACATTTCAGTCATCTGTATCTTCTGCCTTTGAAAGTGTGATGCGCGCACGCTGGCGCCGCGCCTGGAGATAAAGGGTCTCGCCCTCGGTACCCGGATTCCAGCCGCCGCGGGCGAGGTCGGCGTTGCGCTGACTCGGATGGGCGGCGACGAAGTCCGGATTGATCGCAACGCCCAGGCCGGGGACAGTGGGGACTGACAAATGCCCCGCGGCCGCCGCCAGTGCACCGCGCGTGGTTTCGGCGCGGCCACTCCAGTCCGGCTCCATGCGCTCCAGCATGAGGGCGTTGGGAATGGCGGCCATCAAATGCACTGCGGCGAATTCGGCCACCGGTCCGAGCGAGCCCGAATGCGGCGCCAGCAACAAGCCGTGCATTTCGGCCAGACCGGCCAGTTTCTTCATTTGCGTCAGGCCGCCGAAGCGGCCGCTGTCCGGCTGCAACACGTCGAGCAGGCGCTCTTCGATGAAGGGGCGCATCTCGGCCAGGGTCGCCAGGCGTTCGCCGGCCGCCAGCGGCAGCGCCACCTGATCGCGCACGCGCCGCCAGCCGTCCAGGTTGTCCGGCGCCACCGCCTCTTCGAGGAACAACAGGTTTAGCGGTTCGAGCGCGCGCCCGATGGCGGCCGCATCGGCTGCGTTGAGCCACGGCGGGCCGTGCAGGTCCACCATCAGATCGATGTCCGGCCCGATGGCCGCGCGGATGGCATGCGCGCGTTCGACCACCCCCGCGATGCCGCCGACCTTGACGGCGCACACGCCGCGCGCCACAGCAGCGCGCGCGGTGGCGACGTCCGCCGCATGGGTGTAGTAGGGTATGCGCGCACGCGTGATGCCGCCCAGCAGGTTGGCCACCGGCGTAGCCAGGGCCTGACCCTTCAAGTCCCACAGCGCGGTGTCGATGGCTGCAAGGGCGCCCATGCCAACCACCCCGGTCTGCCCGTGGCCCATCATCGCCACCCGCAGTTTCTGGCCCAGCCGCTCGATGGCGCCGGCATCTTCACCCAGCAGCAGATGGCGCAGATCTTCGATGGCGGCAGCCACCAGGCGCGGCCAGCCCGATCCCTCGCCGGTGCCGACGAGGCCCGATTCGGTATGAATGGTGACAAACAGCCAGTTGCGGCTGCCGGCGAGCGCGCTCTTGCCCGTCGCGGTCCAGCCGGTGTGGGGCGGCGGCCCGGCCTGCATCAGGTGGCAGCGAATGTCTGTGATTTTCATGGCAGGGTCGAGAACCGGTGGATGGTGATGGAACTGAAGCGCTGGCCCGGATCGAGCCGGGTCGACGCAAACGCGGGAAGGTTGGGCGAATCGGGCAGGTGCTGAGCTTCGAGCGCGAATCCGGCATGACGACGATAGGGCATGCCGCCCTTGCCGATATCGCGCGGATCGTTGCCGCAAAAATTGTTGCCCGAGAAAAACAGCAAGCTGGGCTCGGTGGTGTGCAACTCCATCACGCGGCCGCTCGCAGGCTCGATCACGGTTGCCGCATGGCGGGGCGAGCTTGCTGGCGCGCCCAGCAGGTAGTTGGTGCCATAGCCACCACCGTGGCGCAGTTGCGGATGTTCGCAGTCGATGCGTCGCCCGATGCTGTCGCCGTGGCGGAAGTCGAGCGGCGTGCCGGCGACTTCCAGGACTTCTCCGGTGGGAATCATCGCCGCGTCGTGCGGCGCGAAGCGCTCGGCGTGGATGGTCAAGCGGTGACCGAGAATGTCGCCGTCGCAGCCCAAGTTCCAGAAGGCGTGATTGGTGAAGTTGACCACCGTCGGCTTGTCGGTGGCAGCCGTGTTGGCGATCTGCAAGGCGCCGTCATCGGTCAGTGTGTAGGTGACGTCCAGGCAGCAGTTTCCCGGGTAGCCTTCTTCGCCGTCGGCGAAGGTGTAGGAAAAGCGCACTTCATCGGGAGCGAGTTGTTCCGCTGCGAATACCACGCAACGGCTGCCGCGCGTACCGCCATGCAGGTGATGTGGCCCATCGTTGGGCGTCAGGTGCCAGATCTTGCCGTCAAGCGCAAGCACGGCATTGCGAATGCGGCCCGCAAAGCGCCCGATGGTGGCGCCGGCGCTCGGCTGCCCGCCGATGGTCTGTTCGATCGAGTCGTAGCCGAGCACCACATCGGCAAACCTGCCATTGCGGTCCGGCACCAGCAACTGCACCAGGCGGGCGCCGTGATTGGTGAGGTGCGCCACCCAGCCGTTGCTGTTGCGTAGCGCGTAGAGATCAACCTGTTTGCCATCGATCACCGCGCAATAGGCATGGCGTTGCAGCAGGCGGGGCGGAGTCGGCATGGGGCGCAAGACTGGGGCTGGCGGTTGCACGAATCAGGCATTGCCTGGCGGGCTTGCTTCAAGCAGCCTTTTGCACCAGCCTGAGCAAATCCAGGCGCGAGGCATCGGTGTGCTCGAACGATGCCCGGGCCGCGCGCTCGGCGTCGCCGCGTGCGATCGCGCGCACCAGCTTGCGGTGCTGGGCGATCACCGCGTCGAGTCGGCCGATGCCGTAGCCGTGGGCGCAGCGGAAAGCGTCAACCAGGCTGGCGCAGGAGCCAAGCATTGCCAGCGCCGGCGGGTTGTCGGCCAGGCTATCCAGATGGTGATGCAGGGCGCGGTTCGCCGCCACGCTGGCGCCGACGTCGCCGGCAGCGGCGGCGTTTTCGTGCGCTTCGGCCAACGCCTGCAATTGCCTGACCTGCGCGGGCGTGGCGCGCAGCGCGGCCTCGCGCGCCAGCATCATCTGCACGGCGCTACGCAGCTTGTAGATGTTGTCGATATAGCGCGCGTCAACGGCGGGGATCACCGCGCCGCGATTCATGCGCATGTCGATCACCCCCTCGCCCTGCAACTGCAGCAGGGCTTCACGCACCGGGTTGGCGCTCACGCCGTAGTGGCTGCTCAACTCGGCCAGGGTGATGTGGCTGCCCAGCTTCCATATGCCGGCGACGATATCGCTGCGGATCTGCTCGCGCAGCCGCAGGTAGGTGGGAGTGTTGATGGCTTGCATGAAATAATTCTACACTTAATATTTTATAAAATGTATAATTTATTTGGTCCAGTGCTTTTTCGTAGCCGCAATAGCCGTCGCCTCCGTTCGACTGCTTGCGCTCATCGCCCTCAACCAACGCAGCGCCCGGAAACCGTCATGAACCTTCACGAAATTGATCAGGAACTGCGCGCCACGCTTGCATTGTGTTCAGCCGCCAGCATCAGCACCCAACTGATAAAGCGCGGCCTGCGCAACGTCGCGGTGCGTGGCGTGGCGCCGGTGCGTGCGGATGCGCCGCCGATGATCGGCCCGGCGTTCACCCTGCGCTATGTGCCGGCGCGCGAGGATCTGGACAAATACGGTTCCGGGGGCGACCCTGCCAACCTGCAACGCCAGGCGATCGAGCAGGTGCCGGCGGGCAGCGTGTTTGCGCTCGATTGCCGCGGCGCCACCGACATTGCCGGCATCGGTTCGATCCTGTGTCGGCGCCTGCAGGCGCGCGGCGTCGCCGGCGTGCTGCTTGATGGCGGTGTGCGGGACACGCGGTCGATGGCGCAGCTCGACCTGCCGGTCTATTGCGCCGGCCCGGCGGTGCCGCCCAACTATGTCGGGCACCACGCGGCCGACCTGAACGTGCCGATCGCATGCGGTGGCGTGGTCATTTACCCGGGTGACATCATCTTCGGCGACGCCGAAGCGGTGGTCGTGATGCCGCGCCATCTGGCCGTCGAAGTGGCTGCCGATGCGGCTGAAATGGAGCGGCGCGAGCGCTTCCTGTTTCGCGAGATCGAGTCGGGTCGGCCGATCAAGGGTGTTTATCCGCCCGATGAGGAGACCTTGCAGCGTTACGCCGCGGCCTGCGCCGGCGGCGCGGCATAGGGAAGCGCTGAACAGGTCCGCAGGTTGAGAAAGCCACTTTTACAACTGGTTGAGTTGAAAGAAACGTCGGTTCGATAGCCTGCAATCCAGAAACGTATTCTGCGTTTTCTTAACGCAACCTGGCGGCGCGCGGGGTCGAGCCTGTCGCCGCGATTGGCAGAACCAGGTATCCATGCAGCACAAGTTTGATCAATCCAAGGAGAGCAACATGAAACCCACGCATTGCCTGGCCCCGCTACTGAAGCAACTGTCCAGCCTCACGTTTGTGCTTCTTCTGGCGCTTGGTTGCAGCCTGTCCGCAGCGCAAGGCTATCCCGAGAAACCGGTGACCATCGTGGTGGGTTTTCCGCCGGGCGGGACCTTTGATGTGGTCATGCGTGCCCTCGCCGAAGAACTGTCGAAAACCTTGGGCCAGCGCTTTACTGTGGACAACAAGGCAGGCGCCGGCGGCAGCATTGCCACCCAGGCCGTGGTGGCCGCGCCGGCCGACGGTTACACCCTGTTGACCGCCGGCCTGCAGCTGGGCACCGGACCGCACCTGCAAAAAATCAGCTACAACCCGCAGACCGACCTGACCATGGTGGCGCAGGTTTCGGCGGCACCGGTACTGCTGCTGGTACGCGCCGACAGCCCGATCAAGGACGCCCGCGACATCGTTGTACTGGCCAGGAAGAACGGCAATGGCGTGTCGGTCGGTTCAGGCGGAGTTGGCACCACCGGGCACTTCGGCGCGCTCATGCTCGGCAGTGCCCTCGGTGTGCAGGTGGTGCATGTGCCGTTCAAGGGGGGCGCGCCGGGTCTGCAGGGTCTGGTCGGCGGCGAGATCGACATGATGTTCGATCAGGCCTCCGGCGTGCTGCAGGGGCTGGTCAAGTCCGGGCGCTTGCGCATCGTTTCGATCATGCAGGGCAATCGCGTGGCAGCAATCTCCGACATCAAGAGCGCGCCCGAGTTCGGCCTCACTCTTGAAGTGCCCCTGCGCGGCTGGCAGGGGATCGCGGTACGCTCGGGCACGCCGCCGGCGGTGGTGCAGAAGCTTTCGATGGCGATCGCCGCTGCGGTGGCGGCGCCCGGATTCAAGGCGAAGATCGACCAACTCGGCCTGGAGTTGGTCAGCAACAGCACGCCAGAGGTGTTTCAGAATTTCTACCTCGCAGAGCTTGAGCACTGGGGCCGGTTCATCAAGAAGAATCAGATCACGGCGCAATAAGGCCGCTCGAAAAACCACGGCGGGCGCGGGCGAGCGCTCGGCCGCCACACCAGGGAGCCTGCCATGGCGAACTTCATGGACTTGAGTCAGCTCGCCGCGTCGCGTGCGCCGGCCCCGGCGCTGCCGCTGGAAATCGATGAACGCGAATTGTGCGAGCGCTACGGGTGCACCTACACCGGCGCCATCAACGACGTCTTGCGCGAGTTCATGCTGATGAACCAGACCTTGCCAACCACCCTTAAGCCCCTGCGGCCGGAACTGGTTTTGGCGGGCGTCGCTTTCACCATTCGTTCAGTGCGCGATCCGGGCGTTGATCTCGATGGTGAAATGCGCCAGCGCGCGCAACTGCTGGAGGCGATTCCGGCCAACGCGGTGTGCGTGTGGGACACCAGCGACGACGATGGCGCCGCTCACTGGGGCGGCATGATGACCGCCGCGGTCAAAAAGCGCGGCGTACGTGGCGCTATCGTCGACGGCGGTATTCGCGATACCCGTCAGATCGCGGCCGAGGATTTTCCGATCTTCTACCGCTTCCACTCCTCCAGCGGCATGCTGGGCCGCGCGCGCGTGGTGGCGCACCAGATTCCGGTATTCATCGGCGAGACCATGGTGTTCCCGGGCGACATCATCGTCGCGGATATTGACGGGGCGCTGGTGGTGCCACGGCGCATCGCTTGCGCTGTGCTGCGCCGCACCGAGCAGGTGATCGGTTTCGAGACAGACATCAAGCGGTGGGTGGACGCAGGCAACAGCCCCAGCGAAATCGTGAAAAAGGGCGGGTATTTCTAGCGCTTTGCGGCAAGCGTCAGGTCAGACAAGTCGGGTCACGCTTCGCCATCAGGCGCATCACCGCTGAAAAGTCGAGCTCGCCGTGTCCGACCTGGCGGCCACCCGGACCGATGCGGAAAAACCAGTCATGCCGCTGCGCCGACTTCTCCAGGATGTCATCTGCAATGCGCGTCAGCGCCTGCCCGGTCATCATCGCTTTCAATTGCACTTCGCAGGCGAGGATCAGCCGGTACATGCGCAGGAACGCCGAGTCGACGGTCTCGCCGATGGTCATGAGGCCATGGTTGCGCAGGATCAGTGCGATGTTGTCGCCAAGGGACGCCGCCAGGCGCGCGCGTTCGTCCACCGCCAGGCTCGGGCCCTCGAAGTCGTGATAGCCGATGCGGTTGTGGAAGTCGGTGCCTTCGAGTGTCAGGGGCAGGAGGCCGTCGCGCAGGCACGCAACGGTCATGCCGGCCACTGTGTGCACATGCATGACGCAATGGGCGTCGGGCCGCGCGGCGTGGATCGCGGCGTGGATGTTGAAGCCGGCCGGGTTGATCGGATACTCGGTGGGCGTGAGCACATTGCCGGCCAGATCGATGCGCACCAGGTTCGATGCGGTCACCTCCGAATAGAGCAGCCCGTAAGGGTTGATCAGGAATTCGGGCGGGTCCTGTTTCACGCGCAGAGTGAGATGGTTGGCCGTCAACTCCGACCAGCCGAAGTGATCGATGGCGCGGTAGGCTGCGGCCAGGCGCTGGCGCAACTTCCATTCCTCTTCGTCGATCGGTGCGGCGGGTACCTGTTCGCTCGCGCTGGCGGCGGGAACGTAGGCGTCGCCGCGCTCGGGTGCGGGCGGCGCTGTCGGGGCGATGCCGTTTCTGTTGATGGTTTGGTTCACGTTGATTGTCTCCTCGCGCATCCAGCCTCCGATGTGGTCGAGAGCGGCGATGCGGGACGTTGGCATTGCGCCCTGCAGATGCTCCAGGCCGCAGGGTAGGCGCATGATGTGTCCTGCTGGCGCAAGCATAAACGACAAATCATGCGGCGGCAGCGTGCGCGGACTGCGGCATGATCTTCGCGTGTCCGGGTAGGCGCTGCGCGACGTCGTTATGGGAGCGCAGGTGGCGCGACATGCGGCCGCGCCACCTGCGCGATTACACCGAGGTGATCGGGCTTGCGGCGGTTGCGGCGAGGCTTGACCGGATGCTGAGGTGTTCCACGTGCGTTTCAACGAGAGGCATCTAAACCTGGGAGCCGATCTGACAAGCGGTCGTCGGCGCGGGCGTGTCGTTGCGCGACCGCGGCGGCGCCCCAAGTGCCGGCCCAGCTTCCTGCAACCTACTTCGTGCTGCTGCGAATCTCTTCCAACACCGGCCGCAGGTAGTCGAGAAACGCGTCCGGGTTCTCGCTCATCGGAAAGTGCCCCAGTCCCTGCATGATGGTGACCCTGGCGCCCTTGATGCGCGCTGCCGCGGCTTCGGTGTCATGGGGCGCAGCGGAATAATCGTATTCGCCGGTGAGCATGTAGAGCGGGCACACCGCGGTGTCGATGGCGCCGATGCGCGCGCGAATGTCGCCTTCCACCTGATAGAAGAACAGGTCGCCGGTAAATACCCCCGGGCCGCCCTGCATGTAGTGCCACACGGTCTCCCAGCGATCGACATCCGGGCTCAAGGGCGACATCAGGCCGTAGGCGATCGCACCGCAGGCCTGGCCGCCGTGCACCTCGGCATGGTTGAGCCAGGCCGACTCGTAATAGCGCTCCACGTACGCCGCCGACTGCAGGCCGACCAGTGCGCGCAGGTCAGCGGCGTGCTTCAGAGCGAGGTCGAGCACGATGCGCCCGCCGATCGAGCAGCCCATCACCACCGGGCGTTCCAGGCCCAGCGCTCGCGCTACCGTCATGATCTGGTCGGTGTAGGCGCCGGTGGTCAGCTTGTAGTCCTCTTTTTCCCAGCCCGCGGGCGGCGACGACTTGCCGTGCCATGGCATGTCGAAGGCGAGCACGCGGAAATGCCGCGTGATCAGCGGATCATTGAGCACGGCGCGGAACTGGCGACCGTCCGAGCCGGCGGTATGCAGGCACAACAGCGGAATGCCCTGCCCGGCCTCTTCGAAATACAGGCGATGCGGCTTGCCGTCGATCTCGATGTGGGCATAGCGCCCGACGATGCCTTCGATACGCGTGCTCATGGCGCCAGCTTTCGCGGGGAAGCCAGCAGCAGCTTCAGGTACATCAGGTGCGACATCAGCACGCGCTGATCGCCCTCGAAAGCGACGTCGCCGCGGCGCAATAGAGCGAACAGGTCATGCCAGCCGGGCGCCGGCACCTTCTGCCAGAATTTCTCCCAGCAATCGGCGCGGGCGCGAATCGCGAAGCGCCAGGCGCGCTGCACCAACGGGCCCTTCTCGACCGCTTCCACGCGGCCGGCGCGCACGGTCAGCAAGTACTGGTCGCCGCCAACTTCGACCATGAAGGCATCGTTCAGGTGCCGGCCCCAGCGCATGATGGCGGGGTCGGTGTTGACGAGTTCGGCAATGCGTTCGATCATCGATCGGTCTCCCCGGGATATCGTGTTGCGCTCGCCTGGCGCCTGCTCAACGCGCCGGCTTCAAGGCCTGCAGCACCGAGCGCCATTTCTGCGTTTCGCTGGCGATGAAGGCACGAAATTCGTCGGGTGTGCTCCAGATGTTGGGCGAGGCCATCTCGGCGATGCGGCGTGCCATCTCCGGTTCCTTGAGCGCGGCCACCGTTTCGCTGTGCAGTTGCGTGACGATTTCAGGGGCAATTCCCGCCGCTGCCACCAGCCCGTACCAGCCGCCGGCTTCGAAGCCTTCGAGTCCCGCTTCGGACACCGTGGGCACCTCCGGCAGCAGGGGCGTGCGCGCCCTGGCAGTGACCGCCAGGGCGCGCAACTTGCCGGCGCGGATATGCGGCAGCACCAGCAGGGGGTTCTCGATGGTGAAGCCGAACTCGCCGGCCAGCAATGCGAGCACCACCTGCGCGCTGCCGGGGTAATGCACCGGTGCCGCCGGAAAGCCGGCGCGCTGGCGAAAGGCTTCCTGCGCCAGCAACTGCGGCGAGCCCAGGCCGGGCGTGGGGTACAGCACCTCCTGCGTCGATTTCTTCAGGACCTGCATCAGGCCCTGCATGTCCTGGTGCGGCGAGGTGCTCGGCACCACCAGTACCAGTGGCGTCTTGGCGATCAGGCTGATCGGCATCAGGTCGGTCACCGGGTCGTAGCCGAGGTTGGCCTCCATCGTCGGGCTCACCGCCAAGGGGCCGCTGCTGCCCAATTGCAATGTGTAAGGGTCGCCCCTGGCGCGTGCCAAGAGGCCGGTGGCCAGGTTGCCACCGGCCCCGGGGCGGTTCTCGATCACGAAGGGCTGGCCCATGGAACGCTGCAGGCGATCGGCCAACAGACGTGCCAGCACGTCGACGATGCCGCCGGGTGCGAAGCCGACCAGAATGCGCACCCGCTTGTTCGGGTAGGCCTGGGTTTGCGCAGCCGCGCCGCGCGCCGCCAGCAGCGCCGCCGCCGGCGCTGCTGCGATCAGGGTGCGGCGCCTGGGCGACACCTGCTGCGAAAGCGGCGCTGCCGCCGATATGCGTGTGGTCATTATTGCGGCTCCAGAACGAAGCTGAGCCGGGTGTGGCTGGTGATGATGCCGCCACGCTCGCCCGGCACGATCGAGCCATAGCGTTGCGCATAGGCCGGCGGCAAATCGCGTGCGCCGGGCGGCGCCAGCCACAGGCGCAGCAGGTGACGCCGCTTTTCCGGCTCGGGCCAGTCTTCGAAATCGGTGCGGCTGTGCAGAACCTGATGGTTGTGCACGAACTGCATGTCGCCCGGCTTGAATTCCATGGTCAGGTTGAGCGCGGGGTCGTTCGACAGCGCGTCGAAGTAGTCGAGCGCCTCGTGTTCCAGGGCGCTCAGGCGTCGCGCCGCCGGGAAATTGACTTGTGCCGAACGGATGTACTGGCCCGAATAAATCGTCGACAGCCAGCCCTTGTGCCAGTTGAACACCGGCAGCTCGAACCAGGGCAATGCGCCGGGCGGCACCTCACCACGGCGGTCGGTCGGAAACGGCTTGAACAGCGCGCACCACAGGTCCGGCCGGCGCGCGAGCATGGTGTCGTGCAATGTCACCGAACTCACCAGCCGGCTCGCGCCGCCGGCCTTCGAGGTTTTCAGGCACAGCAAACCGACGATATCGCAGGAATCGGTGTGGTACTCCAGTTCGCGGTTGGTCTGGTAATAGCGCGTGCTCGGCTTGCCGATGTCCAGACCGAGATCGTAGACATGGCCCAGCAGGTGACCCTTGGCGTTTTGCGAACGAAAGCTGCCCAGGTGCGCGCCGATGCCGAGATAGGCGATGGCGCTCTCGGCATTGCCGTAGCGCGCCGCCGGGAAACCGCGCAGCATCACGAAACCGCGGCCGTGCAGCACATGGCCCAGCAGATCGGCCAGGGTTTTCTTGAGCGTCGGCAGTTCAAAGGTCGCCGGCGAGATATCCCCCAAGGCGCGGCCTGTGGCCACATGGCTGCGCACGGCGGCGTCGATTTCCACCAGTTCGGCGGCGCTCAAGTGATGAATCCAGTCGCGCCGTGCAGCCATTTCAGGGCCGGTCCAGGCGGCCGCACCGCCGATCGGGCCGGGCGGCAATGACGGGGTCGGGTCAGCCATGACTGCGGACATGCGGGTCTCCCTGATTGTGATTGTTGGCTGCGCTGCGATCAGTGTACCTGTCCGCCCGCTGGCAGGTGCGTGGTCATCACTTCGCAGGCGCGTCGGCATGATCGATCGTACCGCGTGCCGGCGCGGCCTTAGAATACGTGCCGGCCGGGGAGGGCCGGCTTGCTTGCATCGCACCATCTTCGACACACCGGTTGTCAATACCGTATTGCGCGCCGGCTCGCTCCTGTTCCTCAAGGTCAGCGGCTGGACCATCGAAGGCACGCTGCCGCCGGCTGCCGCCAAGAGCGTATTCATCGCCGCGCCGCACACCAGCAACTGGGACCTGCCCTATACCCTGATGGTGGCCTTTACGCTACGCCTGAACATTTACTGGATGGGCAAGGAATCGATCTTTCGGCCGCCGTTTCGCGGCCTGATGATGTGGCTGGGCGGGATACCGGTGAATCGCGAAACATCCACCAATCTGGTTGCCGCTTCGATTGCGGCGATCAAGGCCGCCGCGCCGCCGCTGCAACTGGTGGTGCCGCCGGAGGCCACGCGCAGCAAGACGCGCTGCTGGAAAACCGGCTTCTACTACATCGCCGTCGGTGCCGGCGTGCCAATCGTGATGGCTTACATGGACTATGCCAACAAGCGCAGCGGGCTGGGGCCGATCTTCCTGCCCAGCGGCGACATCGAGCGCGACATGGAAGAAATCAAGGCGTTCTACGCGCCGTTCAAGGGCAAGAACGCGCAGCAGTTCGACGCCGGTCCGTGAGCTCGTGCGCGCCGCTGCACCAGCGCCGGCGGCGGATCGTTACACCATCATGCGAGCGGCCCCGGCGGGCCGCCGGCGCATCGGCCTACTCCGCCCGTGCGCCGGTTTCCTTGATCACTTTCGCCCAGCGCACGGTCTCGGTGCCGATGATGGCGGCAAACTCGGCCGGTGAATTGGCGCTCGGCTCGATGCCTTGCGCAATGAGCTTCTCGCGCACCTCGGGCTCGCCCAGTGCGCGCGCGATGCCCTGGCCCACCTTGGCAATCACCTCGCGCGGCGTGCCGGCCGGTGCCATAAGGCCGGTCCATGAATCGGTCAGGAAGCCGGGCAGTGTATCGGCCACCGGCGGCACGCCGGGCAGGGCCGGCAGGCTTTGCCTGCCGCCGACGCCGATGGCGCGCACCGCGCCATTCCTGATGAACGGCAACAGCGAGTTGATGATGCCGAACATCATTTGCACCTGCCCGCCGACCAGGTCGGTGATCGCCGGCACCGCGCCCTTGTAGGGTATGTGGGTCAGGCGCACCCCCGCCATCGAGGCGAACAGTTCGGCTGAAAGATGCTGCGGAGTACCGATTCCGGCCGATGCGTAATTGACCGCGCCGGCCTTGGCGCCGGCCAGCGCGATCAGCTCACGCACGCTTTGCGCCGGCACCCTGGAATTGACCGCCAGCACGATCGGTGCGACCCCCATGAATGAAATCGGGTCGAGATCCTTGATCGGGTCGTAGCCGACCTTGTCTTTTTCGTACAGAAACGGATTGATGGTCAGAAGGTTGCCCGGCGCCACCAGCAAGGTATAGCCGTCGGCAGGCGCCTTGGCGACAAGGCTCGCGCCAAGGTTGCCACCGACGCCCGGGCGGTTTTCCACCAGCACCGGCTGGCCCCAGTAGTCCGAAAGCTTTTGACCGACGATGCGGCCCAGTACATCGTTGCTGCCGCCCGGGGTGAACGGCACGATCAGCTTCACCGGCCGCGTCGGCCAGGATGCTGTTTGCGCACGCAGCCGGGGTGCGAGCAGGATGCCCGCCGTCGCGGCTAGCAGAACTCTGCGATTTTTTTGCATGGTGATGGGTTCCTGTCGATCGTTGGCAAAAACATGACAGCCTCGCGAGGCAAGGTTTTGTCATGAATAATGTAGTGCTCAATGGTCAGGCCTGCATGGCGCCGCTCACAATATCGGCGATACGTTGCGGATTATCCAGGGAATTGCCGCGCCAGGCCACATGGCCATCCGGCCGTACCAGCACCAGGGCGCGCTCGTACAGGGCGGCTACCTGCGGTTCGTCCAGCTTCTGCAAGGTCAAGGGAATGCGGCGCCTTGCAAAAGCGTCGCGCATGCCGTCCTGCGCAGTGTCGCCGCCAAATTGCAGCAGGACAAAGCTGCGGCCGAACAGGTCGAGGGTCGAGCGGCCGTCGGCAAGCCAGGCGTGCGGCGCGCGTGCGCCGGGGCGCGTGCTCGGTTGATAGAGCGAGTAGTCGTCCGCCGGTGCCGGCGTGCCATCGGGTACGCAGATCGGCGAAGCGTCGTAGCGGTAACCGATTTGCAGGCCGGTCGATTCCCACTCGACGCGCGTCGATTCGCGCAGCCGCGCCCCGAGCACCGCGCGCACCGCAGCGCCCGCAGGCGAGTCGTCGCAGACTGCGTGGGCGTCGGGTGTGTCGCGCCAGGCCCGGTAGTTCTGGGTGGAAAAGCCGATATTGCGGCGTGCCACCGGCAGGCGTTCGGCTGTGTAGCTTGGCAACAAATGCGGCCCGGCCCAGCCGGCCAGCGCGGCCTCGAGCTTCCAGCCCAGGTCGAACACCTCCTGCATGCCGGTATTCATGCCCATGCCGCCGGTGGGCGACATGCTGTGGCAGGCGTCGCCGGCCAGCATCACGCGTCCGGCCGAAAAGCGCTCGGCCAGCATTTCACTGCGCCGCCACGGCGCCACCGACAACACCTCGAAATCGATCGCGGCGCTGCCGGCGGCATCGGTGCCGAGCGCGCGCCGCACCCAGGCGCGGGCATCGAAGCTTGCAAGGTCAAGCTTTTGCTCCGAACCGAGCACGGTCAGGCGCCACAGCGCGTCGCCGTCGATGACAGTGACATTGCCCCAGGTGCCTTCGGGGCCGACCAACAGATAGCGCTCGGCTTCGCCCATGCGGTGCCGGCGCGTGAGACCCGCGGCGCGGAACAGAATGTTGATCGAGTAACCCAGTGCGCGCCCGCTGGTGGCGATGCCCAGGCGTTCGCGCACACCGCTGGCCGCGCCGTCGCAGCCGATCAGGTAGCGCGCGCGGATCGTCAGCCGGGCATCGGTCGCGCGCGCGCTCACCTGCGCCATCACATCCGCGCCGGTGTCTTCAAAACTCTCAAGACGATGCAGAAGGCGCAGCTGCGTGTGCGGGTTGGCGCGCACCGCATCAGCCAGAATCGGTTGCATCCAGATCTGCGGGCAGCGTTGCTTCTTCTCCGGCGTCTGCGGTGGCGTCGGCGCGGCGCGCATCGAAGGGTAGGGCGCGCGCTCCAGCAGCAGTCCGTTGAGCGAGGTGCAAAACACCATCGACAGCGCGTAGTCGTCGGGAAAGCCGCATGCGCGCATGCGCTGTGCCAGGCCGTAGCGCCGCAGCATCTCCATGGTGCGGATGGCGATCAGCCCGGTGCGCGGATGCACAAGCTCGCCATCGCCTTCGTCGACCAGCACGCAGCCGATGCCGCGCCAGCCCAGTTCGATGGCCATGGCGAGGCCGACCGGGCCGCCACCGGCGATCAATACGGGCGTTTCGATCTGCTGTGTGGAGCGCACGCTCAGCCTCAAACCGCTTGCAATAGAATCCGGGGAATTCTACCCGGCGCCCGGCGCGCGCAATGACGGAGGTCAGCGGATGACAAGCATCACCAGTGCGGCAACCCGGCAACTGCAGGACCTGCAGCCCGGCTTCGAGGCCACGCGCGCAACGCTGTTGCGCTCGCGCCACCTGCCGGGCGAGGTTTACAGCTCGCCCGCGATCTATGCCCTGGAGAAGGAGCGCATCTTCATGCGTTCCTGGCTGTCGGTGGGGCGGGTCGAGCAACTTCCCGATGTCGGCGACTACATGACGATCAAGGTGATGGATGAGCCGCTGGTGATCGCCCGCCACAGCGTCGGCGAGATCGTGTGTTTCGTCAACATGTGCCTGCATCGCGGCGTTGCAGTGGCCGTCGGCCGCGGCAACGCCCGGGATTTCAGCTGCCCGTATCACGCATGGTTATACGATACCAGCGGCCGGCTTGTCGCCGCCCCCGGCATGAAGGAATCCGAGGTTGACCTGGCCGACTTCGGCATGAAGCGCCTGCAGGTGCGCTTGTGGCGCGGCTGGATTTTCGTCAACTGCGCGCAACAGCCCGAGCCGTTCGAGCAGTTCATCGCCCCTTTCGAGAAGGCGCTCTGGTGGTTCCAGAGCGACCAGTGCCGACTGGCCGGCGTGGTGGAAATCGATGTCAAGTGCAACTGGAAGTTTTTGGTCGAGAACCTGATCGACATGTACCACGTCGGCGTGATTCACCGCAGCACCTTCGGCGGCTTTGTCAAAGGCGCCCGCATCGACTATGTGCTTGAGAGAAATGGTGGCTGGCACACCCGTTACGAGGCGCGACCCCATTCGAGTTCGGGCACACAGGTGTTCCCCACGCTGCCATGGCTTGCGGCGGAATCGCCCGGCATCGCCTGCAAGGCGGGGATTTATCCCAACCTCAACATCTCGCTGCGCGCCGACAGCCTGCGCATGTGGCATGTGTGGCCGCAAACGCCCGGCACCACGCGGGTGGCCTGCTACCTGCTGTTTCCCGAGGCGGCCTTCGGCATCCCTGATTTCGATCTCGAGATGGCAAAATACAGCAGGTTTGTCGAGCAAATCGTAGCCGAGGATTCGGTGATGGTCGAGTCACTGCAGAACGCGGCCGCTTCGCGATTCTTCGAGCCGGGGCCGATGGCGCCGCTCGAAGAGGCCCTGCATCACATGGAGAATCACTACATCGACCTGATGACAGCTTGAAATTCGTGTGGTGCCGCAGGATGCGCCGCGTCAAGTGGCCAGCGACGCTGCTTGGGCGTTCACCTGCCAGCAGTTTCGCCACAGTGCGAATCGGGTGATCGGTGAGCGCCGCGGTGCCCAGCGTCTTCCTGTGCACGAAGCGCGCGTGGGTCAGGTCGAGCAGGTTGTCGCGTACCAGGCAATAGTTGGCGTCGAGCGCCAAGGGTTTCGCTGCGGCCGGCCCAGGCGGGGTCGCTCGTCCAGTGATAGTCGGGCAGTAGCGCTTCATCGGCGCGTCCGGAAGCGGTGCGATACAGGGCCAGCGGTTCGCCCAGGATCAAGCGTTGCAGGGGTTGGTCGCCCGGTTCGTGGGTGAGCGCGGCGACATACCAGGCGTTGCGCAAGAACATGGTGCGAAGAAAACGCTGAACAAGTCCCTGGAATTCGGATCCGCGAACGAAGAGTCGTTTCGATTCAACGCTTGGAAGAGCGACCTTTTGGACCTGCGGACTTGTTCAGTGTTTCCCTAAAGAAACGCCGATCCGCCCTCGACCGCCAGCGACTGGCCGGTGATGAAGGCGCTCGCCGGTGAAGCGAGAAACAGCAGCATGCCGACCAGATCTTCGGGCACCTCGAGGCGCTTGACGCACTGCATGTCGATCACCTTTGCGCGCATGGCGTCGCTGCGCCCGGGGTTGGCGACCTCGGTTTCGGTCAGGCCCGGCAGGATGCAGTTGACCGTTACCCCGTGTGGCCCCAGTTCGGTGGCCATCGCGCGCGTCATGCCGATGATCGCGGCTTTCGAAGTCACGTAATGGGTGAACATCGGCAGGCCCAACGGCACGGTGGACGACGATATGTTGATGATGCGACCCCAGCCGGCGCGGCGCATTGCGGCTGCCACCGCGCTGGCGCACAGCCAGCTGCCGGTGACGTTGACCTGCATCACGCTCTGCCATTCGTCGAAGGGAATCGCGTCAAACGCCTGGCGGCCGAGCGGGGTGAAGATGGCGGCGTTGTTTATCAGCACCTCGATCGGCCCGAGCGCGGCTTCGATCGCGGCCACCGCGGCCTGCACCGAATCGGGTGCTCCGACATCGGTGGCCACCGCGAACGCCTGGCCGCCTTCGGCGGCGATCTCGGCCGCAACCGCGTGTGCCTTGTCCGCGTTGAGCTCGGCGATGCCGACCCTGGCGCCGGCGCGTGCGAATTCGAGTGCGTAAGTGCGGCCGATGCCTTGTCCGGCGCCGCTGATCATCACCACCCGGTCGGTGACCTTGATGCTGTCGATGATGCCGGCCATGGCGCTTACCAGATACCGATCTTCACGCCACCGGCGGCCGACGGGCTGGGCCGGCGCTGGACGGTGTCGTCAGTCATGGCGATGCGGTTGCGACGCGCGCGCATCCAGTCGAACATCAGGTGATACAACTGGTCGCGCGCGGCGGCATAGGGGGCGCCGGGATCGCGGCCGCGGTCGTGCAGTTCGAGCCGATCCTCGTGCAAATCGAACAGTTGCGGTGGAAACGCGGGCCCGAAGTGCACCAGCTTCCAGCGCTTGCTGCAGGTCATCACCATGCGCGCTTCGCGCGACTTGAGCCCCAGCTTGCGCGCGGTCGGATAAATGTCGAAATCCAGCTCGGAGAATGCCGCCTCGCGCACAGCGGCGCCGGTGCCGTGCAATAGCGGCAGCAGCGAGTGGCCTTCGAGAATGTGGGTCGGAATCGGCTGGCCCAGTGCATCGAGAAAGGTGGGCACCAGGTCGATCGCCTCGACCAGCTCGTCGCACACCGCGCCACGTTTGGCTTCTGCGGATGGGTCAACGATGATGAAGGGCACCTGCACGCCCTGCTCGTACATGAACTCCTTCTCGCCCTGCCAGTGGTCGCCCATGTAGTCGCCGTGGTCGGCTGAGAAGACGATCAGGGTGTCCTCCAGGCGTCCGGCCTTTTGCAGAAACGCGGTGAGGCGCCCGAGGTGGTCGTCGATCTGCTTGACCAGACCCATGTAGGCCGGCAGCACGTTCATCCGCACTTCGTCTTTCGAGAACGACACTGATTCGGGATGCTCCTGGAAGCCGCGAAAGACCGGATTGGCCGCATCGCTGCGCTCATCATCGGAGCGCACCGGCGCCTGGCAGTCTTCGCGGCCGTACATGTCGTGATACGGCGCCGGCGCGATGTAGGGCCAATGCGGCTTGATGTAGGACAGGTGCAGGCACCAGGGCTTTTCGCCCTGCTCGGTGATGAAGTCCATGGCCCGCTCGGTGGTGTAGGCGGTCTCGGAGAATTGTTCCGGCAGGCGGGTCGGGCGATGCGCGTTGCGCAGCAGCCAGCCACTGGCGATTTCGCCGGCCTCGTCGGTGCCGGCATTGGCCCATTCGTGCCACGGGTTGGGGCTGGCGAAGCCGTTGGCGCGCAGATACTGGTTGTAGGGCAGGTCGGGCGGCGTGCGGTGATCGGGGTGAATGCCGTCGTCACGAGCGTAATCCTCGAAGCCGCCAGCGGCGATCAGCTTGCCGATGCCTTCGGTGGGCGACAAGCCTAGCCACTGCATGCCTTCCACATCGGGCTCATGGTGGGTCTTGCCGACCACCGCCACCCGCAGGCCGGCCGGGCGCAGGTAGTCGCCGAGGGTGCGTTCACCCACCGGCAGGGGCACGAAGTTCCAGGTGGCGCCGTGCGACAGCGTGTAGCGCCCGGTGTAGTAGGACATGCGCGACGGCCCGCACACCGGCGCCTGCACATAGGCACGCGTGAAGCGCGTGCCGCGCGCGGCCAGTGCATCGATGTGCGGCGTCGACAGGTGCTTGTGGCCATAGCAGGACAGGTAGTCCTGGCGCAGCTGGTCGCACATGATGAAAAGGATGTTCTTGACTTTTGCCACGCTTGGATGCCTGTAGAAGATGAGTCGGGGAAAGCCTTCGGACCTGCGGGCGCTTCAATCGACCTGCAGCTTGATGCGCTCGACAACCGTGCGCCACTTGGCCGCATCGCTCGCCACTCGCGCCGCCGCGCTGGCCGGCGTGCCGGGCACATATTCGAGGTCGGCAGCAAGCATGCGCTCGCGCACCTCGGGCAGGGCCAGCACCTTGGCGACTTCCTCGGCCAGCGTGCGAACGATCGCCTCCGGCGTGCCGCGCGGCGCCTGCAGCAACAAGCCGAAGCCGGCGTCGAAACCGGCAAAGCCCGCCTCGGCCACGGTCGGCAGTTCCGGTGCGATCGGCGAGCGCCTGGTCTGGCTGACGGCCAAGCCGGTGAGCTTGCCGGACTTCACATGCGGAATCACCACAGGTGTTGCCAGAAAGCCGCATGGCACCTGGCCGGCCAGCACGTCCTGGGTGGCCGGGCCCGGGCCCTTGTAGGGAATATGCGTCATCCTGAGCCCGCTTGCCGCCAGAAACAGCTCCATCGCCATATGGCCGGGCACGCCCTGGCCGCCGGAGGCATAGTTGAGATTGTTGGCCTTCGCATGGGCCACGAATTCGGCCAGCGTCCTGGCCGGCACCGAGGGGTGGCACACCAATGTCTGCGCGGTATTGGCCAGGTAGACCACCGGCACGAAATCGGCCTCCGGCTTGAACGAAAGCTTCTTGTAGACGTGCGGATTGATGGTCACCACGGTATCGATCGAGGCCATGAGGGTGTAGCCGTCAGGCGGCGCCTTGGCGACGATCTCCGCGCCGATGTTGCCGCCGGCACCCGGCTTGTTCTCGATGATCAGCGACTGCCTGAGGTTCGCCTGCAGGCGCTCGCTCATCACGCGGGTGACGAAATCCTCCGGCGCGCCCGGCGGAAACGGCACGATGATGCGGATCGGCTTGGCCGGGTAGCCTTGCGCCGCACATACCTGCACCAGCGCCGGGCCAAAAGCGATGAGTACGCCCGCCACAATCGCCCGCTTGCATCGCGACATCGTCTTCTCCTGGTTGTGCCAGTGGGCGAGCCTGAAAAGCATGTGCCGGCTCTTTGTGGTTCGAGTGTATACGGCTTCGCGTGCGCCCGGCACGCAGCGCAGGTTCGATTGCCGAACTGGTCCGAACCTTGTATGCAACGGCAAGCCCGGCGTGCCCGTGCTAGCCTCTTCGGCCTGCACGCAGCGATGAATCTTGCGCCTGCCGTGTTGACAAAAAAGTTCCGGAGACAAGATGGAAAGCATTGAAATACCGGTTTTGATCGTCGGTGGTGGCGGTTGCGGCCTGTGCCTGTCGATCCTTTGCGCCGACCACGGCGTCGCCGCGCTGGCCGTCGAGCGCAACCAGACCACCACCGACCATCCGCGCGCCCACATCCTCAACCAGCGCACCATGGAGATCTTCCGCCAGCACGGCCTGGCCGACGAGGTGTATCGCCAGGGCACGCCGGCGGCGATGATGGAACGCATCAGCTTTCGCACCTCGCTGGGCGGCGACGGCCCGCTCGACCGCCGCCTGATCGGCGACATCGACGGCTATGGCGGCGGCGCACTGCGCGTGCGCTACGAAGCCGACAGCGCCTGCCGCGCCACCAACCTGCCGCTGATGCAGCTGGAACCGCTTTTGCGTGGCGTGGCTGAAGCGCGCGCGCCGGGCAGCGTGCGCTTTCATCACGAACTGCTGCGCCTGCCCGGGATTGAACTCAAGATCCACAAGATCGGCCGCTGGGATGTCGAAGGCGTAGTGGCGCGACGCTACCGCGAAGGTCGCGCATTGCTCGCCGGTGACGCCGCGCATCGCCATCCGCCGGTCAGCGCGCCGGGCTTGAACACGGCATTCGGCGATGCCCATAACCTGGTCTGGAAGCGGGCCCTTGTGCTGTCGGGCAAGGCGTCGGATGCAATACCAAAACCGCCGGAATCGCCGCGGCATGCCGCATCGCGCAGGGCTGTTGCTTTCCCCTGATATGCATATTATTATATGTATAATGCGACATGCGATTCACCTGGACCGAAACCAAGCGCCGCATCAATCTCGCCAAGCATGGGCTGGATTTCGCCGCTGCGAAGAAAGTATTCGCCGGCCCGATGGTGTTGTTCGAGGATCAACGATCAGACTACGGCGAACAACGCATGATCGGCATCGGCCTGCTCGCTGAGTTGGTGGTGTTGGTAGTCCACGTGGAATCGGGTGCAATCATCCACATCATTTCCATGCGCAAGGCGGATAACCATGAAACGAACCTCTACTTCCAAAGCGCCGGCTATTTCTGACGATGCCCCCAAGCTGACGGCGGCGGACTTTAAACGCGCCACCTACCGGGTCGCGGGCAAAAGCGCCACCAAGGCCCAATGGCAGGCGGCAGTGCGGGCACAGGTGGGCAAGCGACGCATCAGCATCATGCTCGACGCGCCGATCATTGAACATTTCAAGGCCGCAGCGGGCGAGCGCGGCTACCAGACCTTGATCAACGACACCTTGCGCCGCTTCGTTGAGGGTGCAAACGTCGTTGCGGAAGTGCGCCTGGCTGTGCGCGAAGAGTTGCTGCGCTACAAAGTCAAATAGCGTCGCTCGATGGCTGACTCACGGCGTTTGTGAACATAGGTGCGCGAGAGCCGCAGCGGCGCTGCCATGCTTGTCGAGGTGCTCAGAAGGTTCTTGCATCGCTGACTGATGCAACCATCCCCGGCTTTGCGCCAGTACCACCCGGTCGGCTAGCCACCCGGCAAGGTCACCGACCCGGTAAGCAACTCCGCAGCGCGCAGGTCCTGCCAGAACGCAGCGGGGATCGCGTGCCGCGCATTCGTGACGTTCTGCTGCACTTCTTCCACGCTGCGATAGCCGGCACCACCGCGCAGCGCCAGGTGTTCTCCCTTGAGCATTGTGGCGCAAGCGCGATCATCGTGGCCGACCGTTGGGCATCGTATACCTGCAATGCACCCGGCAACAGGGTGACCGGCTCCAGGCAAACATGAGCCAGCTCCCTGGCCGCATGCGGCACGAGCTGAGGCGCGTCGGGGGTTTGCAGCGCAATCCGCAAACCAGGCGCAAGCGGCAGCGACGCTTCACCCGACCAGTCTTCGAACACGCAGGTTTGGTGGTGCAAATCGGTGCTGGTGAAAGCGAAGGGTGTGGCGTCGCCTGGTCCCGCGTGCGGCGGCAGGCGCGCCAGGCCATCGAGGCCGACATCGCGACGGACATGCGCTGCCAACAGCACTTGCGCTTGCGGCTGCGTGGTCAGGCCGTGCGCCGGGTGGTAGGGATGCCAGCCCAGGCCCGCCGGCATCGGTTGTTCCGATTGATTGGTGATGCGCAGGCGCGACATGGCGCCGCCCGCATCGAGCGTGACCTGCATGGCCAGTTCGAACGGCCAGGGCCAGCCTTCGTGGTCGGCGCGATGCGTATGGCGCAATACCGTTTCAGAGGGTGCGCGCGTTCAACAAGGTGGGCCGCCCGTTCGGGTATCTGGCCGATTGCGCCTATATAAGCGATGCCGCGCGCGGCGCGGAATTCTTTCTCTCGGCTTCGCTCTACGTCAATGCGGACGATGTTTTGGGCGACGGCCGCTACGAATATGCGCAGCAGGGCTAGCCGTTCCTGGCCGCGTTGGGCCGCGCTGCGGGTTTACTGGTCGAGCTTGATGTTGGCACCCAAAATCACCGGGCGCC
>CAYYFR010000083.1:0-17546 GCA_964470865.1 uncultured Burkholderiales bacterium
TATTTGGCACTTACCGTCGCCGCGTCCTGGGACTGCTGCTCCTGCATCCGGAAGAAGCTTTTCATGTGCGGGAGATTGCGCGGCAAACTGAAACCAACGCCGGCACCTTGCACAAGGAACTCGCCAGGCTGGCCGAGGCCGGCTTGCTCAAACGAGAGCGCGTTGGCAATCAGTTGCGTTACAGCGCCAACAGGCGGTGCCCGGTCTTTGAAGAACTGGCGAGCCTATTGCGCAAGACCTCAGGGCTGACCGACGTGCTGCTCGATGCGCTCACGCCGGTGGCAAAACGGATCAAGCTTGCACTGATCTTCGGCTCGATGGCGCGCGGTGAAGAGCGCTCAGGCAGTGATGTGGATGTGCTGTTGGTCGGTGACATCGGCTTTGCCGAAGCCGTCAAGGCATTGCATGCGGCACAAGAAAAAATTGGCCGGGAAATCAACCCGGTCGTCATGTCGCCGGAGGAATTCCGACGCAAGCTTTCGGGAGGAGATGGATTCCTGCGCGAAGTACTCGCCAAGGACAAGCTCTTTCTGATGGGAGACGAAGATGAGCTTGGAAAACTTGGTGTCGGTCAACCGGTTGGTCAAGCATGACGCCACGCCGTCAAGCATCCATAAGTTGATTGTTGCCGCCGAGCGCAACCTTGTTGACGCCCGAGCCACCAACATTTCAGTCGAGAACCGCTTTGATGCCGCCTACAAGGCGATCATGCAGTGTGCCATGGCAGCTTTGTGGGCCAAGGGCTATCGCACCTTGACCAGTGAGCCGGGTCACCAACAGTTGGTGATCCAGATACTCCCAAAAACAATGGATGTCGAGAACGACGTCGTCATCGTTCTCGACGCCCTCAGGAAGCAGCGCAACCTCAACGATTACTCCGGCGACACGGTGAGCGACGCCACGCTCACTGAGTGCATCGTCCAGGCCGGGCAACTGATCAAGCGAGTTCGCAAAGCAGGTTTGGGCTCATGAGTGCGAGGAATCATCCGCGATCAAAGGACACCACCGGGGGAAATCAAGATTGCCAGACGGCGAATGAAGGAGATGCAAAATGCTTAGTCACCGGACCCTCCGGACGCGCGCACTTGCTCGGCCCGACCGCAGACGGCAGGCCACCCCAAGGGGCGCTCCTAGACGGTTTCTGGTCGTAGTTGTGCATCCATCAATCCCCGCCAATTTCCTGTCCAATGCCGCATCGGCCAAGCCTGATTTGCAACGCTTGGGGTTTGAATGGCGGCATCAAGCGGATTGCAATTGCGAGGATATCTATTTCAGTCCCATGCAACTGGCGTAATACGTCACCGTCGCCGGCCAGTCGGAAAATATGCCCATGATGCCGACGTCCCGGGCAAGCACGTCGAGCACCTGCATCACGTCGCCTTCGCGCACTTTGGCGTCATCGAAGTTCTGGTAGTAAAAGCCGCTCTTGTCGTCGGCCTGCCTGGCGAAAACAGGTAGGACCTTGCATTAACCGGCGCGTACCGCTTTTGCGCGCGTCCGCGTTGGGCGCGCGGTTGCAGGTTGCGCGTGCTGCTCGGCATAGGCATCGAGAAGGTGGCGAATCATCCGCTGGTACTGGGTCTTGTTCTTTTGAGCCTCGGTTTTGAAAAACTCAACGCTGCGCCTGCTCAAGGCTATCGTCACTTTTACCCCCGCGTCCCTGAAGGCAAGATCCGCAGGTCGCGGAAGAAAGTCAGGAACGACCTTTGGGCTTCCGAGTGGTTCGTCCGTGTATTTTGTTTTCGCGCTCATAGATTTGTTTTCCTTTTCGCCAGTATCCAGCACCGAAAATGCGAATGACGTTATCGCGATAGGTGAACCGTACCGTGAGGACGCCGTCCGACACCAGGGCAAAACAAAAATATCTCTCCTCGTTCGAAGAGTGGGAGGAATCTTCCGCGATCACGCGTTTCGAATCAGCGAACGCGTATTGCGCCTCTGCAAAGGAAACCCCGCGCTTTTCCTGGTTCTCCTCGTCCTTCCTTGAATCCCACTCGAACCGTGCTTTTGGAGTAATCCGGCGATATCCGTCAGCGTCAATCGTTGCTTTGGCGCCGAAGGAAAATCTCTCCCACCGACGATTTCAGGCAATCAATTTGCCTTCAAGTCGTCCTTGATACGCGTAAGCACTTTCTTGTCCAGCAGGTCTTTTTCGCGGTAATCGGTTTTGGTCCTGATCAGGCCTTCGATGTTGAGGACCCGCACCGGCGTACCCTCGATCTCTAGCTCGCGGATGTGCGGCTGGATCGATTCGTAGGTTTCGCCATTCGCCGCGAACAGGAGGTCGATCAGCAGATCATCCGCAACGCGAATGTTTTCGATAGTGCCGTCCGCTGAAGGTACGAACCAGCCGGCGTCGAGATCTTTGGAAGACCTGAGGAATTGGAGTGCGCGAATGATTTTCTCGCCGTTGAAGCGGGTCGGCCTGACCAACACATCGATATCTTCAGTCGCACGCAAATAACCGTTGAGCCGCACTGCCTGCCCGCCGACGAGAACATACTCAACGCCTTCCTCGCGAAACCGCGCCAAGAGATCAAGTAGCGGGTTCTTGTCGGTCATGCCGAATTGAGCGCGCGTGCGGTTTGGCGCTGGCGCTCGGCGTCGATGCGATTGAAATACTCGTGCGTGCCGCGCGTGACGCCGCGCACCACCGGCGGACCAGTGCGCGGCAGCAAGGCATCGAGTTCGCGCCCGCGCCGGTAGGCCTTGACCGGGTCAAGCTCGATTTCGGAACGGTCCTGGGTGCCTACGATGCGCATGGTGGTAGTCAGTTTAAGCCGCTTCGATACCGTCAGCAAGGGGCCGGATGACGCAACTCATTCAATCACCTTCGTCGCCTGAATCAGGATTGACTGCGGCACCTTGATGCCGAGTGTTTTCGCGGTTTTCAAATTGACGACCATCTCGAACTTTGTCGGTTGCTCTACCGGAAGATCTGCGGGCTTGGTTCACTTCAGGATGCAGTCTACAAAATAGGCAGCGCGGCGATACATTGCAACGAAAATTGACTCCGTAGCCCTATAGGCCGCCTTCCTCGGCCACCTCAGTGAATCCGACTGAGGCAAGCCGCTCCTCTTTCCCTTCTGCCCAGCGGTACTCTATGATGAGATTGCCGCCCTCAACGTAGCCGAGTTCCGCCAAGCCTGCGCGCAGGTTGAGCGCTGCTCTCGCGCCATTGCAGAAAAACAAACGGCGCCGTGTTGCCACAGCGCCGTTTGAGCCAAGGCGCGAGGCACCGGTGCCGCGCAACCTTACTGCAGCCGGCTCAGTCCGGCTTGATCTTGCGTTCCCTGATGATGGCCGCATAGCGCGCCGCATCGCCCTGCATCACACTGACGAGCTGGGCCGGGCTCATCGGTGAGGGCGCGGCACCAATCCCTTCAATCATCGTCCGCACGGCAGGCAAGCCAAGGATGCGGTTGATCTCGCGGTTGAGCCGGGCCACGATGTCCGCTGGCGTACCGGACGGGGCGTACACGGCGTGGGTGGTGCCCGCATCAAAGCCCTTGAAGCCGGATTCATCGAGGGTCGGCACATCCGGAAACAGCGACGAGCGTTCCATCGTGGCCACCGCAATCATGCGCAGCTTTCCGGAGCGGACGTGCGCAAACGCGATGCCCGGATCAAAGTTGTAGTCGAGGTGCGCTCCGAGCAGGTCCTGCAGCGCCGGCGCCGACCCGCGATAAGGCACATGCACTGCAAACACCCCCGCTTTGCTTTTGAACATTTCGCCGGCGATGTGCGGTGACGAACCGCTGCCGGGCGTGCCGTAGGAGAACTTGCCGGGGCTGGCCTTGAGCCAGGCCACGAACTCCTTGACGTTTTTCGGCGGCAGTTCGCTGCGCACCACCAGAAACAGGTTGAGGCGGGCCAGGGCAGCTACCGGCGTCAGGTCCTTGAAGGGGTCATACGTCAGGGTGTTGATCAGCGGATTGATCGATATGGTGCTCCCGGCTGTGACCAGAATTGTGTAGCCATCCGCAGGGGCCTTCACGGTGGCTTCGGCTGCGACGGAACCTGAAGCGCCGGGACGGTTTTCGATAACCACGCTCTGGCCCAGTGCGTCCTGCAGGGGCTGGACGATTGCCCGGCCCAGCACGTCCGGAGAGCTGCCGGGCGGAAAGCCAATGAGCATGCGGATCGGCTTGGCGGGCCAGGCCGCTTGCGCGCCGGCGGCCGCCGGGAACAAGGGTGTCAGGCTGGCGCCAAGCCCGGCCTTTATCAGGGTGCGGCGGCGATTGGTAAATCTGTCCATCTGGCGGTAGTCTCCATGTTCTGATTGTCGGGGCCCCATAGCCTATCGGGGCTCTGCTTTGATCTGATATGCGCTCACTTGGACAGGCCCGGGCCGAGATGGTTCACTCTTGCGACCGCAGCGGCTTCAAGCGGCCGCCTGCTGTGAACCCGCCGATTTTTGCGGGCAACGTTCGTGCGCACCGCTCCTTCTTACTTCGCCGTCAACTGCCGAATCGCGCTGGCCCAGTCTTCAACGTGATGTGCCGTGACCAGCTTGCCGTTCTCCACGGTGTGCACGTCGATGGTCATGATCTTGAAGCTCTTGCCGCCGTGCGGCACGCCAAATAGAGGGCCGGCCGGGGTGCCGCCCGCTTCGCTGCGCACGATCACGCGATTGCCGGCGACCAGCACTTCCTTGATGTCCCATTTGAGGTCGGGAATCCCTTTGCCGAAACCGGCGACCTGCTGAACGAACTCTTCACGGCCTTTGAAGATGCCGTCGCCGGAAAACGAGCGCCACTGCGGGGCCATCGCGGCTTCCGCCAGCGCCTTGAGGTCCTTGGTGGCCGGTTGATTGAGCATGTCGTAGAACGGCGCGACTGCGGCGCGGCCTTGTTCGGCAGTCAGATTTTGGGCGCTCGCCACGGATGCGGCGAGGGCGGCCGGCACGAGGGTGGCGATGGCGAGGGCGGAACGCAGGAAAGTTTTCATGGTGATTCCTCAAAAAGAGTTGGACGAGGAGCGTATTTGGCAGTTAAATCAATCATGAATCAAACAGATAATTTTCATATGCCATGAACAAAATTGATTTACGCCGGATTGACCTCAACCTCCTCGTCGTGTTCGACGTGCTGATGGCCGAGCGCAGCGTGACACGCGCGGCCGGGCGGCTCGGGCGTACGCAATCGGCCTTAAGCCACGCGCTCGCGCGCTTGCGTGCGCAGCTTGATGACCCGTTGCTGGTCAAGGCCGGCGGGCGGATGGAGGCCAGCCCGTTTGCCGAGGGTCTGGTTGAAGAAGTGCGCGTGATCCTCTCCAACATCCGCCGCGTGCTGGTGCCACCGCAGGCGTTTGACGCGGCCACCACGAGGCGCGAATTTCGCGTCGCCAGCCCGGACTTGAGCGAAGCTTTCTTTCCGCGCCTGGCCGAGCACGTGCGCCGCGAGGCACCGCTGGCGACGCTTGAATGGGTGACGCGTGACGAACACGCGGCGCTGAAGGTGGCCGAAGGGCAGATCGATATCGCACTGGCGCCGGCCATCCAGGCGCTGCCCGATGGCCTTGCCTACGCCGAACTGCCACCGTTCAAGTGGGCGTCGTTCGTGCGTGCCGGGCATCCGGCCCTCAAGGGATGGGGCAAAGCGGCCTGGGCCAAATGGCCGCATGTGGCAGTGCGCATCGATGCCCGCATCGCCAGCCCGGTGGATGCCGCTTTCGGCGGCACCAGGGAGCAGCGGCCGGGCCAGCGGCGGATCGGCGCCTGGGTGCCGCACTTTTCAGCGGTTGCACCGCTGCTCGCGCGCACCGACATGATTGCCGCCTTGCCGATGCTGGTGATGGCGGATCGCCTCGAGCGCTATGGACTGATCGCGCGGAAGGCGCCGATCCGCATCGAGCCGATGCCGTACCGGCTGGTGTGGAGCGCGCGCCTCGCCAAGGATCCAGCGATGCGCTGGCTGCATGCGCACGTCGAAAAAGCGCTGGGCGAAGTGCTGGCAGCGGCGGACGCGGCGATGCCGGCATGAAGTACTCATTGCGCGCGACTTGTTCAGTCGGCGCAGCCCAGGGTCTTGCCGCGCGCGTGGTTGACGGCGCGGCCGTTCAGGCCGGGGCTGAAGACGCCCGGGTACATCCAGTTGATGGCGGGGTTGCGCAGGGTGTAGAGCACGCCTGCCGGAATGTGCGCCCCAGCGGGCGCGCAAATACCGTTTCGGACTTGCCGGTTGGTTCGGACGTCAGACGTTTCATGGCGTTCATTTACTGAAAGGGTTGGGAGATTCCAGCGGCACTCGCGCAAGTATCCCGTGCCAGGCCATTGGAGTCAAACCGGAGTCTTTTCCAACGACGTATGAGGCTGCGTGACTGCTGAGCTCAGGTCCGCTCGGCCTTCGAATGCAGCACGGCGCCGGGCAACGCCCTGAAATGCTCGTCGCAGGTCAGCAGCTCCGCGCCATGCTTCTGTGCCGTTGCATAGACGATCGCATCGGCAGTGGCCAGTTTGTATTCCCGGTGCAAGTCGGCAGCCAGCAGCGCAATCGTGGTGTCGAGGGGCACGACCCTGCACTTCTGCGTGTAGGCGATGACCTGATCGGCCTGCTCTTCGCCGAGTTCGCGCACGAGCCACTTCGACAGCTCAAGCTGCACGATGGTCGGTACGATGCAGAGCGGCTTGTCGGGGAACTCTTTGCCGAGCTTCTTACCCAGCGGGCTGCCGGTCAACCACTCGATCCAGGCCGAGGTGTCGACCACCCGCAGTGCCGCCGCCATCAGTAGCGGTCCTTGCGATCGCGATAGCCCTCCTTGCGAGCCCCTTTGGCGATGCCGGCCAGTTCAGCGAACTCGGGAACCGGCATGACCAGCACACCTTTTCCCTTGGGGATGAACACGAACTCTTGGCCGGCTTCCCAATGCACTTCATCCCGAACGGCTTTTGGAATCGAGATCTGGAACTTTCTGGACAAGGTGGCGGTGGCAGTCATTTCTTACTTTTTATTTATCGATCAATAATCGGTAAGAATACACCCGATCAAGCCCCCGATCAAGCAGGGCCATCGCTGAAGAACATGAGGGGCGGTCGCATGTCGCACCACGTGCGCGACAGCGCATCAGGGCAGCGCGTAGCAATCGCAGGCGGGCGATTGGAGCCAACCCGCGACGCGGTACTACGGACTTGCCACGAGCCACGATGCGAACCGCATGAAGCCTGATCACCGAAAGCGTGTGATTGCCAGAAACCGCGACGAGAGAGTGAAAATCGCCGTCGAGCGTGACGATGATGCTGGCAGACTTGATCGCCTTGGCGAAAATTGACCAATCGCTGGCGGAGCCCAGACCAATTTCGCCAACATGCCGGACATCCAATCCGCGTTCACGCAGAATCGCAGCCGCGTCAAGCAGCCTCCAAGTTGACCAGCTCGTCATCCACTGAACGCGCGGCGAAGGCGATCGCTTCGGCGATGTCCTCGTCCGTCAACTCCGGAAACTGGCGCTTGAGCTCAGTCCGGTCCGAATAGAGCAAAGGTCAAGACACTGGCGAAAAGGGCCGGCAAGGCGCCCAGAGGCCACCCGTGCGGCGGACGTTGGCCGCGCCCGCAGCACTTGGCGCCGCATATATTCGAGAACGCCTACGCCGCGCGCGGCCATTTCGAGGATCACGGGAGAGCCAATGAGGTGCCGCCGCCGCAGCCCTCAGGCGCCCAGCAGCGCTGCCAGCACGCCGGCGGCGCGTTCGCAATCGGCGCGGCTCACATCGAGGTGCGTGACCAGCCGCAACTTGACCGGCCCCAGGGCATTGATCAGCACGCCCTGGGTGCGCGCGGCCGCGACCAGCGCCGCTGCCGTCACGCGTGCACCATCGAGTTCGAACACCACGATGTTGGTTTGCGTGCGTTCCAGCGCGATGCGTACGCCCGGGCAAGCCGCCAGGCGCTGCGCTACCAGGCGCGCATGGGCATGATCGTCGGCCAGGCGTGCAAGATGGTGGGTGAGGGCAAAGTCACAGGCGGCGGCGAACATGCCGACCTGGCGCATGGCGCCGCCCAGCATGCGACGCTGGCGCACCGCTGCATTGATCAGGTCTTTGGGGCCGGCCAGCATCGAGCCGGCGGGCGCGCCCAGCCCCTTGGAAAAGGCCACCATCACCAGGTCGAAGGGGGCTGCCAGGCGCGCCGGTGACAGGCCGGATTGCGCCGCTGCGTTCCACAGACGTGCGCCATCCAGGTAGGTGGCCAATCGCAGTTCGCGTGCGACGGCACACACCGCTTCGACATCTGCCTGGGGAAACACCAGGCCGCCATGGCGGTTGTGGGTGTTCTCGATCTGCACCAATGTGCTTGCCGGCAGCGGCAGCACCGGCTGGTCGCGCGGCTTGGCGTGGCGCCTGACATCGGCCGCAGTGAACAGGCCGCCACTGCCGATCTCGGTGAATTGCACGCCCGCGTTGGCCGCCGACCCGCCGGCCTCGTGCCACACCGAATGCGCTTCGCTGCCGACCAGAACATCATCGCCGGGCCGGGTCAGCACCCGCAAGGCCACCTGGTTGGCCATGGTGCCGGAGGGCAGCCACAGCGAAGCCTCCTTGCCGAGCATGCCGGCCACGCGTTGTTCCAGCGCATTCAGGCTGGGGTCGTCGCCATACTGCATGTCGCCCACCGGGGCGCGTGCCATCACTGCGCGCATGGCGGGGGTGGGCCGGGTGACGGTGTCGGAGCGCAGGTCGATCATGCTGTCGGGCAAAGTCATTGGCCTTTGGCGCGCATGCGCCGCAGGCGCTGGTTGATCCATTTTGCGGCGCTCTCCGGCGCCAGGCGAAACAACAGGTCGGCGATGCGCGCATCGGTGCCGATCATGAGCCGGGTGCGGCCGCTGGCGATCGCAACAACGATAGCCAGCGCGGCGTCGTCGGCGCTGGTGGGCGCCATCTTTTCCAGAAAGTTGGCGCGCATTTTTTCCACACTCATGCCCAGCATCGCGGTGTCGGTCACGCGCGCATTGTTGACAATGTTGGTACGGATGCCGCCGGGATGCACGCACAGCACGCGTATCGGCGTATCGCGCAACTCTTCGCGCAAGGCGTCGCTGAAGGCGCGCACTGCCGCCTTGGAAGCGTTGTAGATGCTTTGCGTGGGCACCGAGATCATCGCGAAAATGCTCGAGATGTTCACCATCACTGCTTCGGGCCGCGCGCGCATTTGCGGCAGAAAGGCGCGGCAGCCGTGCACCACGCCCCAGAAGTTGATGTTCATCAGCCAGTGCGCATCGTCGCTGTCGAGGCGGGCGACCGGTGCCACCAGGCCGACGCCGGCGTTGTTGATCAGGATGTCGGCTGCGCCAAAGAGATTCTGTGCAACAGCGGCAAGCGCGGCGATCGAGGCTTCGCTACCGGTATCGACGTGTTGCGATGCCGCTTGCGCTCCGAGGGCGCGTGCCTGGCCGCAAGTCTGGGCCAGCCCGGTGGCGTCAATGTCCGCCAGCAGCAGGCGCGCACCACGCCGCGCGCACTCAAGTGCGAGCGCGCGGCCGATGCCGGAACCGGCGCCGGTGATCACAACCGCCTTGCCTTGCAGCGAAGTCATATGCGTGCCGTTGCGCCGGGATGCGGCCGGGTTGGGATGGGGCTGTCAGTCAAGTTGTTCGCGCGCACAGGGAAACTGCGCGAATTGGTTCATGCGACCTGCCGCAGGGCGCAGTGTATGCCGACGCCTTGTGCGATGTCAGTCGGCATCGGCGGCGGCACGGCCGCGCGCCACTCTGATCGGCAGCAAGGCCGCCAGCCCCGCCACGAAAAGCACGGTCGTGGCGGCGATCGCGATGCGCTGGTTGCCCCCGGTGGCCCAGGTGATCGCGCCGTACATCAGCGGGCCAATGATGCTGGCCAGGCGCGTGGCGAAGGCCCACAGGCCGTAGAACTCGCCCAATTGCCTTTGCGGCGCGAACATGCCGACCATGGCGCGCCCGGCCGACTGGCTCGACCCCATGCAGGCGCCGGCCAGGGCGGCGGCCCACCAGAAGCCGCCCTTGGTGGTGGTGAGCGCGGCGATCACGCAGGTGGCGATCCAGCCGATGAGCGTGATGGCCAGGGCGCGCTTGTGGCCGATATGGTCCTGCCAGAAGCCGAAGCCGAATGCGCCCAGGGCGGCGGCGACATTGAGCACGAAAATCAGCACCATGGTTTCGGCCGGTTTGAAGCCGATCACCTGTTCGGCATAGATCGCCGCCAGCGTGATGGCCACCGCCACACCGCCCTGGTAGAACAGGCCGCACAACATCAGCCACATGAAATCTCGATAGCGGCGCGCCTGGCTCAATGTTGCCGCCAGTTGCCGCAACGAGGCGCCGAAGCCGCTGTCGGCGCCGGCGGCGCCCCGGGCTTGCGCCCGTTCCTTGAGCAGCGCGAAAGTCGCGATCGATGCCAAGCCGTAGATGGTCGCGGTCACCAGCATGGTGACGGGCACAAAATGGCTGGCCGGCAGCCCCTGTGCCTGCGCCCACAACACATATGCCAGGCAGATTCCAAGCGCCAGCATGCCGCCGCAATAGCCAAAGCTCCAGCCCCAGCCCGACACGGTTCCGAGGGCATCGCGTCTGGCCAGTTCCGGCAGGAACGCGGCGGTGAGGGAATCGCCGTAGCTGTAGAAAGTGTTGGAAACAATGATCAGCAGCATCGCCAGCGCCACCTGCCCGGGGCCGACTGCGGCCAGTGCTGCGGTTGCCAGCACACAGCCGATGGTGGAAAGCAGCATGAAGCGCTTTTTCGCCGCGCGCAGGTCGGCCAGTGCGCCCAGGGTCGGCATCGTCAGCATGACGATCGCGTACGAAATCGACAACGCCGCCGTCCAGGCGAAAGTGGCCCATTCGGCCTTGCCCGCGATGACGCCGACGAAGTAAGCGGAGAACACCGCCGTCAGCACCACAGTGGTGTAACCGGAGTTGGCGAAGTCGTACATGGCCCAGCCGAACACCTCGCGCTTTTTCACGCCGGGGTTAAGCAGGTCTTGCGAAAACAGCGGCATTGCGCTCTCCTGGATTTTCCGGCTCGCGTCCGGTGCGGCGCTTCGGTGGCGTCGGCCGGGACGTCGGCCGGCCGCGAGCGGCATCAGCCGGCGTCGAGTTCCTTGCGCACTGCCATGCGTTGTGCGCGCCTTTCCGCGCCGCGCGACTTGCGATGCGCACCGGCGCCGCCGCCGCCCACCTTGCCCTTCTGCGCCGCGATGACCGGGTTGCGGGGCTTTGGCAGCTTGACAGCCTGGCGTGATTTGAGGGATTTGATGACGTTCATTACAACGATGCTATCAGGCTCGGCGCCCGACGGGAAATCCGCCTGCCGCCATCATGAAGTTTGCTGCAATTGCCGCGCGCGCTGTTCGACCCGTGCCAGCGCAAGCGTCAGTGCGGCGCGCTCATCGGAACTCAAGGCTTGCAGCAGGAAGGCCTCGCGTTCGAGCACGATCGGTTCGATCTTGCGGTAAAGCACGCGGCCGGCCGCAGTCAGGCGTACCACCAGTTTGCGCCGGTCATCCGGGTCGATGGCGCGCGTGATCAGGCCATCGCGTTCGAGCCCGGCGAGCGCGCGGCTGACCTGCATCTTGGGCAGAGAGGTACGCGTGCCGAGTTCAGTGGCCTTGAGTTCACGCTCTTCTGCCAGTTGGGCAATCACCCGCCATTGGTCGCGCGTGAGCTTGAAGCGATTGGCATAGACAGCGGCCAGTGCGCGGCTGACGGCGTCTGCCACCACTGCCAGGCGGTAGGGCAGAAACGCCTGCAAATTCATGCGGCGCTCCCGCGCTTGGGGGTGATCGATAGCTGCGTTTGTTGCATTGCGGTAGCTGAGGGCTTTCTTGACATACTGATAATAGTAACGTATGTTACTAATTATTGAAACCGTTGGGGAGAATTCCATGCAAGCCGCAGTGCAAACCGCAGGCCATGCCGCCAGCAAAACCGTGGTCCACACCAAGGGCGTGCATCACGTTGCCTACCGCTGTCGCGATGCCAAGGAAACCGTGGAGTGGTACCAGAAGTATCTGGACATGGATTTCATGCTGGCCTTCGCCGAGAACCAGGTGCCCTCGACTCACGAGCCGGACCCGTACATGCACATTTTTCTGGATGCCGGCAACGGCAACGTGCTGGCGTTTTTCGAGCTGCCCAATTCACCCGCGATGGGCCGCGACGAGAACACGCCGGCCTGGGTGCAGCACCTGGCCTTCAAGGTCGGCAGCTACGGGGAACTGGTGGCTGCGAAGGAAAAGCTGGTGGCCGGCGGCATCGAGGTGATCGGGCCCACCAATCACGCGATCTTCAAGTCGATCTACTTTTTCGACTGCAACGGCCACCGCCTTGAGCTGGCGTGCGACATCGGTACCCCCGAGATGCTTGCCAAGGCCAAAGCGGTGAGGTGGGACATGCTCGATGAGTGGTCGCGCACCCGCCGCGCGCCGCGCCACGCGGCGTGGATGCACCAGACGGAGTTCGCCGGCGAATAGTCCTGCACGCGGCGCGCGACGGCATGACGCGCCCGCGCCTCCACATGGCGATTTGGCGTAGCCGCGGTAGCGCTGCGGCGCTTGCTGCTTGTGCCAGCCTGACTCGGCGGCCAATGCGACTGCGGTTGACCAGCCATTGACTATGGCTTATAACCACTGCGCGCGCCGCCGACCAAACGCGCCCCGACCAGGCCGGGATCGACCGCACACAAGGAGAGACCATGGACCGCAGACAGTTCAACACCGCATTGGGCGCAGGCGCGGCCACCACGCTTGCCCCATTCGGCATCGCGCGCGCGCAGTCGACCAAGCTCAAGGTCGGGGTGCTGCTGCCGCGTTCCGGCGTGCAGGGCCTGATCGGCCAGTCGTGCCAGATCGGTGCCGATATCGCGCCGGCCCTGATCAAGGATTTGCTGGGTGTCGACATCGAGCTGATGAATGCCGATACCGAGTCGAACGTCGATACCGCGCGCACCCGCGCCGAACGCCTGATCGCCGAGGGCGCGCATGTGCTGGTGGGGCCGTTCGACTCCGGTGCCGCCCTTGCCATCGCCCAGGTGGCCGAGCAGAAAGGCGTGCCCTTCATCATCAACATCGCCGCTGCCCCGCAGATCACCGAGCAGGGCTACAAGTTCGTGTTCCGCAACTTCCCGACTGCCATCGAACTCACCGTCAACGGCCTGTCCCTGATTGGTGACCTGTTTCGCGCCACCAACGTGGCGCCGCGCACCGCCGTTTTCATGCATGTCAACGATACCTTCGGCCAGGCGATGAATCGCGGTATCGGTGCCACCCTGCCGCGCCTGACGCAACTGCCGTTCCGCATCGTCGACACCATTTCCTACGACCCGGCGGCCAAGGATTTGTCGGTCGAGGTGTCCAAGGCCAAGGCCTCGAAGGCGGATTTCCTGCTGCTGGTGTGCCGCCTCAACGACGCCATCATCCTGCGCCGCGAGATCGTCAAGCAGCGCTGGAACATCATGGGCCTGGTGAGCCCGGGTTCACCCGGCATTTACGAGGATCAGTTCCAGAAATCGCTGGGCAAGCTGGCCGAGGGCTGCATCTCGAACAACCCCTGGTACAACCCGAAAACCAGCATGAGTGCGGCGGTAGTCAAGCAGATGGCCAAGCAGTTTCCCAAGGACAAACTGCACAGCCACGGCGCCAATGTCAGCTACACCTTCGAATCGATCCTGATCGCCGCCGACGCCTTCAAGCGCGCCAAGTCGACCAATCCGAAGGAGCTGGCCGATGCGGTGCGCCAGACCAACCTGACCGATCGGGTCAGCCTGGGCGGGCCGATCAAGTTCAACGCCAAGGGCCAGGTCGAAGGTAACCTCTCGGCCTGCCTGCTCAACAAGGATGGCCGCCCGCAGGTGGTGCTGCCGGTCTCCGCGGCGGAGACCAAGCCGGTGTTTCCATGGCCTGACTACAAGCCGGCTTGAGGCGCATGCCTGCCATCGCGGGCCGGCGGCGCCGGCCTGGTCTGGTCGTGCCTTGCGTGGCGGTTCGCCCGTGGTCCGGCTTCCCGCGTTCGCCTGCGGCCGCGATGCCATGACCTGGGACCTGGCCGTCAATGTGCTGATCTCGGGCTTCCTCACCGGCATGGTGTATGGCCTGATGGCGCTGGGCCTGTCGGTGATTTTTGGTGTGGTGCGGGTGGTCAATTTCGCCCATGGCGAGATGATGACCATCGCCATGTATGCCTGCGTGGTGCTGTTCGCGGCCTTCAAGCTCGACCCGTTTCTTGCCGTGCTGCCAGTGGCGGCGGCCTTCTTCATTTTCGGTTACGCCCTGCAGGCGGGATTGATCAACCCTTTCATCACGCGCCCGGAACACTCGCAGTTCATGCTGCTGGTGGCGGTGGCGATCATCATGGTCAACGGCTTGTTGATGATCTTCGGGCCCGACGCGCGCAACATCCAGGTGGCCTACCAGCTCGAATCGTTCGAATTGGGAAGCCTCCTGATCGACAAGGCACGCCTGTACGCGGCGGGGGTCGCGGTACTGACCGCGGGGCTGCTGTTCGCATTCTTTCGCCTGACCCTGACCGGCAAGGCGATCCGCGCCTGCGCCGACAACCATCTGGGAGCGCTGGTGGTGGGGCTCAACGTCAAGCACCTGTATGCGCTCACCTTCGGGGTGGGGGCGGCGTGCGTGGCGGTGGCGGGCTGCATGATGGTGCTGCTGGTGGACGTGACGCCCAGTCTGGGGCCTGCATACACCCTGCTGGCGTTTGTGACCGTGATCGTGGGCGGCCTGGGCTCGATGCCCGGGGCGCTCGTCGGTGGCATCCTGATTGGTGTGTCGGAGGCGCTGGCCGGCCTTTTGTTCGCGCCTTCGGCCAAGAGCATGTTCAGCTTCGGCCTGTTGATTCTGGTGCTGCTGCTGCGGCCCCAGGGCCTGCTGGGAAAACGCGCATGAACCGGCGCGCCGCGCTGTTGCTCGGATTGCTCGGCGTGGCGCTGGTCCTCCTGCCGATGTTCGCCAACAGCTATGTGCTGTCGGTGGCCACCCTGATCCTGTTTTTTGCCTTCACCGGCCAGGCGTGGAATGTGATGATGGGCTTCGCCGGCCAGTTGTCGCTCGGGCACTCGCTGTATGTCGGGGTCGGTGCCTATGCCGCAGCCGGCCTGTTCTTTCACTATGGCATCGGTGTCTGGGCCGGGGTCTGGCTGGCGATCGCGGTGTGCGTCGCCGTCGGCGCGGTGATCGGCTTTCTGGCCTTCCGGTTTGGCATCTCCGGCGTGTATTTCGCGCTGTTGACGATTGCCTTCGCCGAATTCACGCGCATCGGTTTCGACCACTTGCAATGGCTGGGCGGCTCGGGCGGCCTGTTTCTCAGGGTGGCGCAGCGCGACCAGATCGACCTGGCCAACTTTCGCGGGCCGCCGGCGATGTATTACTACGCCATCCTCGCGCTCACCGCCGGCGCGCTCGGCCTGTGTAGCTGGTTGTTGAAGACCCGCGCCGGCTATTACTGGCAGGCGATTCGTGAAAACGAAGAGGCGGCGCAGGCGCTGGGCATCAACACCTTTCGCTGGAAGATGCTGGCCGTGATGATCAGCTCGGCCATGACTGCGGTGGCCGGCGTGTTCTACGCCTTCTATTACAACAACCTGTTTCCCGAGCAGATCTTCCACATCAGCCGCTCCATCGAGATCATTCTGGGGCCCATCATCGGCGGCATCGGCACCCTGTTCGGCCCGATCCTGGGCGCTGCCATGCTGACCCTCCTGGCCGATGGCATCACCGAGTTGCTGGCGGCCTTCGGCCTGGAGATCCCCGGGGTCAAGCAGGTGTTCTACGGCATCGTGCTGCTGGTGGTGGTGATGTTCCTGCCCAACGGCATCTGGCCTACCATAGCCCGGCGCCTGGGCCTGGCCAAATGACGGCCCTGCTTGAGGTGAGCGGTGCGTCCAAATCGTTTCGCGGCTTGAAGGCGGTGCAGAACGCCAGCTTCGAAGTAGCGCGCGGCGCGATCGTCGGACTGATCGGCCCGAATGGCGCCGGCAAGACCACGCTCTTCAACCTGATTGCCGGGGTATTGGCGCCGGATGCCGGCAGCATCAGGTTCGACGGCGCCCCGATCGCCGGGCTGCGCGCCGACCAGGTGTGTGCGGCCGGCATCGGCCGCACCTTCCAGATCGTCAAGCCGTTCGCCGGCCTGTCGGTACTGGACAACGTGGTGGTGGGTGCGCTGGCGCGTTCGAAGAATGTGAGCGCGGCGCGGGCGCACGCCACCAGCGTACTGGAAAAGTTGGGGCTTGCGCACAAGCGCGACATGCCGGCTTCCAGCCTGACCCTGCCCGATCGCAAGCGCCTGGAAGTCGCGCGGGCGCTCGCCACCCGGCCCAGCCTGTTGCTGCTCGATGAAGTGATGGCGGGCTTGCGGCCCACCGAATGCGACCAGATGGTGGCGGTATTTCGCGAGCTCAACCGGGCAGAGGGCCTGACCATCCTCCTGATCGAGCATGTGATGCGCGCGGTGATGGCCTTGGCCGGGCACATCGTGGTGCTGCATCACGGCGAGATCATCGCGCGCGGCCTGCCCTCCGAGGTGGTGCGCGATGCGGCGGTGCTGGAATGCTATCTCGGTGAAGAGGCGGAGATCTGATGCTCAAGGTCGCCGCTCTCGACCTTTATTACGGCGATGCACAGGCGCTCGATGGCGTCTCGCTTGAAGTTGAGCGCGGCCAGATCGTGGCGATCGTCGGTGCCAACGGCGCCGGCAAGACCTCGCTGATCCGCTCGATCGCCGGCATCCACAAGCCCAGGAGCGGGCGCGTGACCTATCTGGATGCCGACATCACCGCGCGCGAACCGCATCACATCGTCGATCTGGGCATCGGCCAGGTGGCGGAGGGACGCCAGGTTTTCCCCTCGCTTTCGGTGCAGGAAAACCTCGAAATGGGCGCCATGACCGCGCGCGCGCGCGCCAGCGGCAAGGCCGCACTTGGCGAGGTGTTCGGCATGTTCCCGCGCCTGAAGGAGCGCCGCGAACAACTGGCCGGCACGCTCTCGGGCGGTGAGCAGCAGATGCTGGCGATCGGCCGCTGCCTGATGGGCCGGCCCGACCTCATCATGTTCGACGAACCTTCGCTGGGCTTGGCGCCGACGATCGTGCAGGAGGTGTTCGCCATCATCCGCGAACTCAACCGCGCGGGGCTGACCATCCTGCTGGTGGAGCAGAACGTCGCGGTGTCGCTGAAAATCAGCCAGCGCGCCTATGTGCTGGAGAATGGCCGCGTGGTGATGAGCGGGGGCGGCATGGAGCTCCTGGGCGACGATCGGGTGCGACAGGCTTACCTGGGGCTCTAGCCGCCTGTCGGACTTGGGGGACGTCGGCGTGGCGGCGCTGGAGCGGCGCTTGACACTGTGCGCCAAGGTCGCATTGATGTTGACAAGTGAGGCGGTGTGTTCGCGCCGCATCCCCCGAGGCGATGAGCCTGACTGTGGCGACCGCGCCTTCGCGCAGCGACTCCATGGGCATGGGCTATCCGTGGAAGGGAAATGCACGGCGACGCCGATTGAGTATCGCAGCCGCCGGTCGTTGTGGTCAATCGGCAGTCAGCCACCGCCCTGGCCGCCCGCTTCGGCGGT
>CAYYFR010000083.1:17646-22907 GCA_964470865.1 uncultured Burkholderiales bacterium
GCTTCGGCCACAGCTTCGGCCTCTACCAGGCGGCGGAATTGCACCAACGCCGAATCCATGTACAGCGGCAGCATGGGCGCGCCGGGAGCTCTCATGAGGTTGCGCTGCTGCGCGGTGATCATGTCGCGATCTTCATTGAAGGCGGCGATCAGGCTCTGGTAGATGCCCGCGGTCACGCCCGCGTCGGGCGCATCGGCCTGGTAGGCCTGCTGGAAGAAATAATGCGTAGTGGTCGCAGTCTCGGGCGTCAAGGTCTGGCAACTGTGCAGTTGCACCGCATGGCGCAAGTTGTCAGGTGCATCGGCCACCGGCCTGCCGCCCGAGCGCATCAAGAGCGTGCCCGGCAGCAAGAAATCGTAAATGAACCAGCGATCGACATTGGTCGAGAGCTGCTTGATCTTCGAATAATAGGGCGGCGCCGGCACGTTCGGCACATGCCGGCTCACGCGCAGGCCGCGCTGGCCGGGCTCGGTCACCGCTTCAATGCTCGGGCGCGCCAGTGCGATGGCGGTGCTGCCACCCAGGGTTTTCTCGTGCACATAGCTCAAGTGCGAAAAATCGAGCAGGTTGTCGCAGATCAACAGATAGGGCGTCTCGTAGTGCATGTAGCCGGGCTGGTAGTGCCAGTCGGCGGCATTGCAGGAAAAATTGTCGGGCAGCATGGCCAAGTCGGCGCGCGCGGCATCGCCCATCCACACGAAGACCCACTTGTTGCGCTCGGCCACCGGGTAGGTCTTGACGCGCGCCGCTTGCGGCGGGTGCTCCATGCCGGGCACCTCGACACAGGCGCCGTCGGCATCGAACTTCAGGCCGTGATAACCGCAGCGAATGCAGTCGCCTTCGCGCCGCCCTTTCGACAAGGGCGCCTGCCGGTGGCAGCAGCGGTCTTCGAGAACGGCCAATCGCCCGGCGGCGGTGCGATACACCAGGAGCGGCTCGCCCAGCACCGTGCGCGCCACAAAACCGTCGGCCGGAATCTCGTGTTCCCAGGCGATCACGTACCAGCAATTGCGCAGCCACATTTTGTCACTCCCGGATTGAAGATTCCCGACATTCTCGCACCGTGACGGTTTGGCGCAAGGCGGCGGCATGCTACGTACGCTACCTACTTCGCAAGTAATTGCCCTGCCGGGCGTTGGCGCCGAACATGGGGTTTCACCATCTTCGGGCGAAAGTAAATTTCATCATGAGCAACATCGGCTTGGTCGCACTGGCGTGCGGCCTGATCATCGGGCTGGGCGCCATCGGCGCGTGCATCGGCATTGGCGTCATGGGCGGCAAATACATCGAGGCTTCGGCGCGCCAGCCCGAATTGATGGATCGCCTGCAGGTCAAGATGTTCCTGTTGGCCGGCCTCATCGACGCCAACTTCCTGATCGGTGTCGGGGTGGCGATGATGTTCGCGTTTGCCAGCCCGTTTGCCAGCCCGTTTGGCGGCTAGCCGCCGCGCCTGGTCCTGGCCGCTCACGTTGCGGTGCGCTCGGGGCCCGCTCGCATTGGATTCCAGCGCTTTGCGGCCAGGGCATGTCCAGCCCCCCTTTTTATCCACTCCCGTTCAATAGCACTGGCACCGTTGGTGCGAGGGACTTTCAGGCCTGCCTCCGGCGCACTCGTCAGAGTTCACGCAGATCCAGTTTGCCGCCGGCGAGGCGGCCGAGATACTGCTTGTTGCCGGCACTCAGAATGATCTGCTCGCCATAGACCCGACCGGTGAGGGTGAACACCGTCGTCCCCTGCTTCAAGGTGCCGGTGAGCATCTGGAATTCCTGCGCGAGCTTCACCTCGCCTTGCGCTGCGGCGTAGGTGCCTTCGACCTTTTGCGGCACCACCCAGTGCAGCACCCGGCAGAACGAGATGTTGCAGCCAGGCTGGCCTTGCAGATCCGCCTCGGCGTCCGGCTTCCACTCCGCCATGGTGAAGGTGTTGGAAACGATGCGCGTGCCGGGTTTGAGATCGAGGATCTTCGGGCGCAGCTTGCGGTTGATTTCGGGCAGCAGGAACATGGTGAGCACCGTCGCCTCGTTGAAGCTGGTCTCAAACAGATCTGCCTTGACGAAACGCGCGCGCTCTGTCATGCCGGCCGCGGCCGCCTGGCCTTTGGAATACTCCACCATGTCCGGGTTGTATTCGATGCCGAGAGCGCGCGCACCCAGCCTGGCCGCCGTGATCACGGTGCGACCATCACCCGACCCGAGGTCGATCACCACATCCTGCGCGGTCACCTTGGCGAGGTCGAGCATCTTGTCGACCACCACCTGCGGGGTCGGCAGCCAGATCACGTCTTTGCCTTGCTGGCCCGATTTCGGCTCGTAGGGTTTCTCTTCCGTGGCTGGCGTTGAAGGCGCAGGCGCGGTCTGCGCGCCGGCCTGGCCGTTAAGGCAGGTGAGGCAGGTGAATACGAGGGAGGCAAGGCCAAGCGGGGTGTGGCGGGACATCGGGTGACTCCTTGTGTGCGGACTTCACGGGAAAGGGTTTGCTCGTTGCTGCACGACAACTGCAGCGGCTGCAAAGAGCTGATCGACAAGCTCGGCGCAGAGCCAGGGATGCTACATGAGTTGCAAACCAAAGCGACCGAGCCCCAAGCGAGGATGCACATGAAGTTGGGGACTGCCTGAGCCATGGCGATAAAGTCGCGGTCGTTGGGCGTGAGGATCGCAAAGTTCGAGTGCCATCGCGGCAATCAGGCGCTCGGTCGACTTGCGCTTGGTCAAGCCGATCGAACGGGCCCGCCGGATCGGCAAGGCCGCCGCCTCAAAGGTTGGCAGGGCATCCAGGACTTACTGTCCATGATGATCGATTGTGCGACGCAATAAAACAAGTACATGTTCTTGAATCCGACCCAAGTACCACGAATCGGCCGGCCCCGACACCCCTGACCTTGCCGGCTCGTGCCTTACGGCTGCTTTTTGCAGCCCGCACCGCGTGCCGAACTTCAGTGACGAAACTTGGGCTTGACCCCGAGGGCCTGGCGGCCTGAATCAAGAGCCTTCTGTGTGCGTGTAAACTGATTGGACGTTGCGCGACGATTGCCTGAGCGATTGATGTTTGGCTCAGGCTTTGCCTGTTTTGTCATGCGCTCGGCTTGCATGTCGAGCGTCGGCCTGCGTGCGGCAGGCGCTCTCCGGCCTTAGTCCGGCGCGCAGTTTTCGTGACTCCAGGCGTGCTGATGCATCCGCTCCGCCCGCCGTCGCGTAATTCCACAAATGCCTTGTTCGCCCCTTTTTTTGTGAGGTTCCTTCCCATGTCCGGTTCCCTGCTTTCGCAGGCTTTAAGAGTTGTAGGCATCTTCATGCTGGCAAGCGCACCTGCACTGGCCCAGCAATCCCTGCTCAAGATCACCACCATTCCCGAAGAAGCCGCCACCGAGCAGGTGCGCAAGTTCGGTCCGATCACCAGGTATCTCGAGCGCACCCTGGGGATGAAGGTGGAGTTCACGCCGGTGACCGACTACCCGGCAGCGGTCGAGGCATTGGTGAACAAGCAGGTCGACGTGGTCTGGTTCGGCGGCTTCACCCATGTGCAGGCCCAACTACGCTCGGGCGGCAAGATCATTCCGATCGCGCAGCGCGAGGAAGACACGCAGTTCCGTTCGGTGTTCATCACCCAGACCGACTCCGGCATCAAGAGCCTGGCCGACCTGAAGGGCAAGCAGGTCAGCTTCGGCTCGCAATCCAGCACCTCGGGCCACCTGATGCCGCGTGCCTACCTGCTGCAGGCCAAGCTCGACCCCGACCGTGATTTCAAGCGCGTGGCCTATTCCGGCGCACATGACGCTACCATCGCCTCGGTGGTCGGCGGGCGCGTCGACGCGGCGGCGCTCGACATCACGGTATGGCGCAAATTTGTCGAAGACAAGAAAGTCGATACCACCAAGGTCAACGTGTTCTACACCACCCCGCCCTACTTCAATTACAACTGGTCGGTGCATGCCGACATGCCGGCGGCGTTGCGCGAGCGCATCACCAAGGCCCTGCTGGATATCTCGATGGGCGACGCCGAAGGCAAGGAAATCCTCACCCTCAACCGTGCCACCAAATACATCGCGACCAAAGCCGAGAACTACAAGGATCTCGAGGCCGCCGGGCGCAGTGCGGGTTTGATCAAGTAGAGCGCGTCTTGCACTTGACCGACATTTCCTAGGCGGCGCCGCGCCATGCGCATCGTCGTCAAAGGGCTTGCCGCACGTCATCCGTCGGCGCCGGCAACAGGCGCCGGCAGCACGCCGGCATTGAAGCCGCTGACCCTCAGCATCGCCGCAGGCGAGCAGGTGGCGGTGGTGGGGCCGTCCGGCGCCGGCAAGACCACCTTGCTGCATGCGCTGGCTTGCGCGCTCAAACCGGCTGCGGGGTCCTTCGAGCTCGACGGTGTCGATCCATGGACGCTTCCGATAGCGCAGCTGCAAAAGTTGCGCGGACGCCTGCTCCTGGCGCCACAGGCGCCGCCGCTGCCGCCGCGCCAGCGCGTGATCACCGCAGTGCTCGCCGCGCGTTTGCCACAACAATCGCTTGCCGCCAGCCTGCGCTCGCTGTTCTACCCCACCCATATTGCCGAGGCCGAAGCGGCGCTGGCGCGCTTCGACCTGGCCGAGAAGCTCTGGGACCGTGTCGACCGCCTCTCCGGTGGCGAGCGCCAACGGGTCGGACTGGCACGCGCGCTGGTGTCGGCTGCCAGCCTGTGGCTGGTCGACGAGCCCTTGTCGTCGCTCGATCCGTCGCGCGCCGCGCTGGCGATCGAATCCCTTACGCAAAGCGCGCGCGAACGCGGCGTGACCCTCGTCACCACCCTGCACCAGGTGGATGTGGCGACGCGCTTTCCGCGCGTGCTGGGCATGCGCGAGGGCGTGTTGCAGTTCGACCTGCCAAGCGCCGAAGTGACGCAGCAGCGACTGGCTGCGCTGTACGCGCAATACGAGCATGAGCTGCACGGGCCGGCCGCGGCGGTGGCGGACGCTTTCACCGACGGGCCGCGCCCGGCGGTGATGTATTGCCGCTGAACTTCTGCCTGCACCGTGTCGGCCACGCTTGCCTCGCCGCGATTGCGCGATCCCGCCTGGAGCGGGCGCGTGTTCTGGACCCTTGCTGCCCTGGTGCTGATCGCACCGGCACTGGTGGCCACAGAGTTCAAGCCCTGGATAATGTTCGAGCCGAATGCGCTCAAATCGACCCGGCGTTTCATCGCCGATTTCTTTCCGCCCAAGATCGAAGCGGAATTCCTCTGGCTGGTGTTGCGTGAATGCTGGCGTACGGTGGCGATCGCCACCG
>CAYYFR010000084.1:0-22612 GCA_964470865.1 uncultured Burkholderiales bacterium
GTGCTCGGCCAGGCTCACCTTCCAGAACTCGGGTTCCATTTCGCGTACGAGCTAGCAGCTTGACCGCGACTTGACCAATATCCTCGCCGCGCCCCTCGACCTGTTAAAGGCGCTGCGCCGGAATCCGGGCGTTCCAGGCCGCGCGCCCGTCGCTCTTTGGCAATGTTCTTTGGTTCATGGGGACTCTCCGGTACGTTGGATCAGCGCCAGAATCGCCGGCAACGCAGCATCGGCGATGGCAGCCAATTCATCGGCGGACCGGTTCTGGATTGGATGGGGCACCCACGCCAGCGCCGCAGCAAAGCCGAGCGAGCGCATCTGCGCATCGGCGGCCTGGCGAAACGCCTCGGAGGCGACGGCGCAACCCGGCACGCCGCGCCGGTCGAGATTTTGCAGGTCATGCAAACTGCATGACGTACAGGACCCTCAGTCGGCCAGCGCCTCGATGACCACGTCGCAGTGCAAGACGATGTCGGCGAGCACCTGCTCGGGCGCCGGCTTGGTGTGGGTCGGCTTGGCGAAGCGCAGGACGGTGAGCCCGCGCCCTGTCAAGCGCAACTCCATATGGTCGAGAAATTCCTCGCTGCGCTCCTTGGAGATGCACAGGAGGCCGATGGTCGACTTGGCAAGGTCCGCCGTCGGCGCCAACCTCGCCCGCTGTACCGCCGCGGTTTCCGCAGTGGGGTCGCGCATGGTGAATTGATCCGTGTTCATGTGCCAATCTCCGTGGATACGATCTGAACTTCGGTGTGGCGGCGCTGCGCGGTCCAGCCGCCGATGATGGCGGAAAACAGCCCGCCTGCTCCGCCCGCGCGCACGATGATGAGGCCTCCGAGGTGAAACTTGTCGATGACATCGCCTGCGCGTGAGGCATCGATGCCCTCCCCGACCCCTCCTGCACCGACGATCAGATCGAGCCCCGGCCGCTTCAAGGCCTGCCAGATGCCGGCCTCGATCTTCGCCCGGTCCCAGCCGCCCTGCTTGAAGATATCGTAGTGGTCGGGCGAGAGCACCAGGATCGCGTGCGACCACTGCGCGAGCTTCGGGTGGCACACCGCCCACAGCGCCATCGCCAGCGAACGCGCGAGGCTTGTCGGGTCGCGTGATCGCTGGTCGCAGACACCCTGCACGCCGTCGCCGTGAAACAGGGTGACCGTCGACGATCCGCGCGCATGGCCGCGCGCGACGTTAAGGGGCACCCAGTCGGGGTCGGTTTCGTCCTCGGCAAAGCAGAAGGTGAACTTGCCGGGATTGCCCATGACCGAGCGATCGATCTCCTGCGGTCGGCCGCCGCCGACGTTGCGGATCACCAGTTGCAGCGCGCGGCCGATGGTGGCGTTGGCGCGATTGCCCTGGCCGAGCGCGTTGCCGGCCCAGTTCATGCCGATGCGCCGGGTGACGGGCCCGTTGACGATCACGACCGGCCCTGAAAACCAGAGCGTCGCGAGGAGGCCATGCATGGAGAATTCCGGGCGCAGCGCCGCTTCGATCGCGGCCAATACCACCGGAAAATATTCCGGGCGGCAGCCTGCCATTACCGCGTTGATCGCCGCCTTTTCGATAGTGCACGGCGCGAGGTCGGGCGGTATCGCACCGAGGATCTCATGCGCCGCGCGTGTTGTGCCGCCGAGCATGCGCAGGATGCGCAAATCGGTCGGCGGTACGATCGGAAGCCCATCTGTCCAGCCGCGGTCGAACGCGGCTTCGACTTCATCGTCCATCGCGTCGACACCGATCGAGCGCGACGCGAAGCCGATGTCGCCATACTTGAGCATGAGCCGCTCGGGCATGCCCGGCTCCATCGATCGCGAGCCGCATCCGGGACGATGCGCCGGCAGCCCCGGACCAAGATCTTCGATTCCGCAGACACGCCCCCACTCGACGCGGTTCCAGCCTTCGGTGCGGGCCGTCTCGACGCCGTCCTCCAGACGTATCAGGGTAGGGACGATCTCGACCTTGCGACGCCACGACTCTTCGAGGGCGCGGTCGTCGCGCGAGCCGCCGACGGCTTCGGGAAAAGCGGGATCGTCTTGAGAGTAAAGGGTCAACTCGCGACGTCGGCGCAAGTCGGCGAGCACCGGTTCGACCATGCGGCAGGTCTCGCAATCGCGCTTGAGCAATATCAGAAACTTCATCCCGCGCACTTCCATTGTCACGCGAACCTTTCGGCGACCGACATTCGCGGGCAGAGCCGCGTCAATCAGCCTTGATCACCCCGCAGGCGATGCGCGCCCCGGTATTGCCGGTTGGCTGCGTCTTGAAGTCGTCCGGATCCGCATGGATGATGAGGCCGCGCCCGATGATGTTGCCCGTACCGTGCCCAAGAGTAATGAGGTCGAGCGTGACATTGAGCCTGGCGCGGCCGTCCTTCGCTGCCTTCAGCGCCGGCAGGTCGCCGGCATGGCGCGCGCCGGTGGACGGATTGCCGTGCGGCTTGCCGAAAGGATCGAAATGGCCTTTGGCGCTCATGCCATCGCCGGAACTGCAGTCACCGACTTCGTGGATGTGAAAGCCGTGCTCCGATTCCGGCTTGAGGCCCTGGACAAACACGGAGACCTGCACCTTGCCGCCGACCTCTTCGAAGGTCGCCTCGCCGAAAGTCTTGCTGCCTTTGGTGGGTTGTAGTTGCGCGGTTGCGCGCAAGGGCTCGACCGGCATGGTCTGGCAGGCGGCGAGAAACAGCGCGGCGATTGCGGTGGTGGTGCGATACATGGGTTTTCTCCTATAAACTCGGTAATGAACGGATGGAACGAAGCCCTTGAGCCTTGAACGCAGCAACCATGCACCCAGGCGGCACGGGACGGGAAGCTTCTAGGGACGGTGGCGCCGCCGTCAGCCTACTTGGCGAACGCGTCGACTACCAGCACGCTTGGCAACCAGGTCGCCAGCGCCGGGAAGAAGATCACCAGCAGCAGCACCGTCAGGTCGCCGATAAAGAACGGAATGGCTCCCTTGAGCACCTGCGGCAGCGGGATCTTCGATGAGCCACTTACGGCGAACAAGTTCAGTCCCACCGGCGGCGTCACCACCCCCATCTCGACGTTGAGCGTGACCAGGATCGCCAGGTGCACCGGGTCGATCTTGAGTGCCATGGCGATCGGGAAGATTACCGGCACGGTCAGGATCACCATCGCCACGCCGTCCACGAACATGCCCAGGACGATGAGCACCAGCATGTAGGCGAAGATGAACGAGAGCGGCGTCAGGCCCCAACTGGTCACCGTCTCGGCGATCCGCTGCGGCCAGTACATGTTGGCGGCGAGGAACTGGAACACGCCGACGCTGCCGATCAGGAACACCACCACTGCAGTCAGGTTGAGCGAACGCTGGGCGGTGGGCAGGATCTGGCGCACGAACGTCATGCCTTTGCTGAGCACACCGTAGAGCAGGGCATAGCCGCAAGCCGCCGCTGCCGCCTCGGTGGGCGTGAACAGCCCGCCGTAGAGCCCGCCCAGGATAACGATCGGCATGCCGAGCGCCGGCGCCGCGCCGAGAAACTCGATAAAGACCCGCCTGACTTCGAATTTTCCGGGCGGCAGCTTGATGATCAGGGCGATGACGACGACCGTGACCGCGTTCAACAGCGCCAGCAGAAGGCCGGGAATCACGCCGGCGAAGAACAGCTCGACGATGGAGGTCTCCGTGATGATGCCGAAAACGAGCAAGATGATGCTGGGCGGAATGAGCATGGCGATGCCCCCTGCGGTTGCGACCAGGCCACCCGAGAGCCAGTCCGGATACCCGCGCTTGCGCATTTCCGGGATGGCGATTACGGCCATGGCCGCCGCCATCGCCACGCTGGAGCCGGAAATGGCGCCGAACAACACGCAGGCGAGCACGGTGGCGACGCCGAAGCCACCTGGCAACCAGCCCACCAGAGAATCGGCGAAACGGAACAGCTGCCCGACCAGGCCGGTCTTCTCCATCAGGAAACCGGCAAAGATGAAAAGCGGTATTGCCATCAGCGAGTATTTGCTGATGAAGCTGAAGAAGGCGCGGAAGATCACCGTCGGTTCCAGCACCGGATCGAACATGATGTACGAGGCCGCCGCCGCGCTTAGGGCAATGCCGATCGGCACCGACAGCACGAGCAGGACCAGCAGGACGATTCCAACCAGTTGCATATCCGCTCCCTTCTATCTGCGGCGGGTCAGTGCCCGCCTTCGGCGTCTTCCGGTTCCTCGGGGACGCTGCACCCGCGCAGTCGCTGGATGCCGAAATAGACCTGGAACGCCTGGGTCACGGCCATGAAGGCGAAGCCGAGCAGCAGCGCCAGCAGGAATGGCCACATCGGAAACGCCAGGCTTTCGGTGCGGCTTTCGTACTTGAACGCGTCCTCGACCTCGGCTATGCCCCACCACACCACGGCCGCGAGGAACGCCATGGACAGCGTGTTGGCAACGACCTTCAGCACTTCGCCCGCCGCCTTTGCGCGCGGGCCCGCGACCGCGCACAGCTCCGGTATCACCGTGACTGCGAGGTGCGAGTTCTTGCGTTGCGCGACGCAGAAGTAGAGGTACACCCCGCTCAGCATGATGAAGGTGACCGCATCCTGCTGCCAATCGAAGGACTTGCCGATGGCGTAGCGTCGGCCAACCTCCAGCAGCGCCAGCAGGGTGCAGCCGAGCAGCAGCAGGGCCGCGAAGCGCGCCAGGATCTTGTCCTGGAACGCGCGCCAGAACTCGTATGCCTTTTCCATTCAGGCGACCGTCAGCGGATGACGATCTTCGAGGCGTGCTTGGAGCAGTCGACCTTCTCGATCCACGACGAGCCGACCGGGTGCTTCTGGGAGAGCGCGCGCCCTTCCTTGACGAAGGTATCGACCCACGGACTCACCGCAGCCGGGGTCTTGCTCTTGATATAGCGCGCCGGCGCGTCGCCCATGGTGCTGGTAAACGCGGAGACCTCCGTCGGGTTCAACCAGTACACGCCCGGCTTGGACGGGTCCTTGGTGCCGTACTTGTCGTAGGTCATCTTGTCGACGCACCAGTTGAGTTCCTTCTGCAACTGGACCGTCTCGGTGATCAGACTCTCCAGCGCGTCCTGGGTCGGCTTGGGCAAGCGGTCCCACCAGCGCCGGCTCGCGCCCAGCATGTAGTAGTCGCTGGTGAACGCGCCGGCGCCGCCGGTGGTGTAAAAGGGCGCCTGTTGGCGCACCGCGAGCCAGCCGCCGATGCTGGTCTGCAAGCCGTCGATCACGCCGGATTCCAGCGCAGTCGGCACTTCGCCGAATGCCATCACCACGGGGCTCGCTTTCCAGACTTCAAGCGAGGCGTTCTCGACCGGGCCCATGCTGCGGATCTTCCGGCCGCTGAAATCTGCGGGGGTGGCGTAGCGCTTCTTGCCGCCCACGCCCATGCCAAAGCTCATGTGCCCGGTACCGAACACCCGGATCAGCTGGTTTTTGTGCATCCGCTCGATCAACATCTGGTAAGTCTTGGTAGATTCGAGATTGTCCACCGCACCGACCGTGGTCAGGATGCCGGGGCCCACCATGGTCATCATCCACGGATCGACTGGCGCCGCCTTGCCCATCTGCAGCCACGACATCTCCAGGTTGCCCTGGCGCATCGCCTCGAAAGCCTCAGGGATGGTGTACAGGGCGCCGGCGAAATACAGGCGCGCCTCGCTACCGGGAATCACTTGCGGCAAGCGCTCCCTGAAGTGATTCATCGCGAGGCCGGCCGGATGCGGCGCGGGCGGGAAGTCCGCCGCAAAGCGCAGCACCACGGGCTTGATCGCCTGCGCGTGGGCCGCGCGCTCGGGAAGACCCACGCTTGCGGCAAGCGCAACTACCAGCGTAGCGGCAGCGGCTTTAATGAAAAGACCTTGTGTGTCGAACATCATGTGCCTCCTCTTCGGAAAGTGATCGCAGCGGCGGCTTACTTTCATGCCGACGCAGAAACGACAAATTTCTGCACTTACAGCTTGTCGAGAAACGCTTCTTGCGAAAACCAGGTGGTCGAATCGATTGACCATGGAAGTCGCGACGTTTTTTTTCACTCGTAGCCGATTTTCAACATCTTTTTTTGATTTTTTTGCCGCAAATTATTCATATCCTTCATCTTATCATCACAATGTTGTCCAGGATAAAAACGGCGTTGGGCCGTCCAGTAGCGTAGGGTAGGGGTGAATCGCCAAACCCACCCGACCCGAACGACACAGGAGGCCCAACGTGAACGCATCATGGGGCATGTTCAGCCAGATACTCAAGCTTATTCCGCGCACTGATTTCGAAAGCATCGTCAAGACGACGGCGGCACAGAACGGGGCGAAGGGGTTATCGAGTTGGGGCCGGCTCGTCGCCATGCTGTTCTGTCAGCTCGGCCGGGCGCACTCGTTGCGTGAAATCGAAGGGGGTTTGAAAAGCTGCGAGGGGAAGCGTTCGCATCTTGGGATCGAAGCGCCGGCACGGTCGTCGCTGGCCTATGCCAATGCGCACCGGCCCTGGCAAACCTTCGACAAGGTGTTCTACGGGCTCTACGAAACGGTTGCCGCGCGCGCCCTCGGCAAGCACAAGTTCCGCTTCAACAACAAGCTGGTCAGCATCGATTCGACGGTGGTCGACCTGTGCCTGTCGATGTACGACTGGGCCAAGTATCGGCAAACCACGGGGGCGGTGAAGTTGCATCTGTTACTCGATCACGATGGTTGTCTGCCGTGCTTCGGCCTCATCACCGACGGCAAGGTGCATGAGTTGAAGGTCGCGCACCAGATTCATTGCGCTCCCGGCACCATCGTGGTTGACGACCGTGGCTACAACGACTACCGTCTGTTCGCCAGTTGGCCGCCGCGCCGGCGGTCGCGCAGGCATCGCAGCCGCGCGCGCAGGCTGAAAGTGGATACGGCTTGCCGCAGCGGATGCAGGCGAGGGAGGGGGAAGTTGTCATTCGGCGACTACCAGCGCGTACGAGCTGTAGCGATGATCAAGGGATTCGCGGTAGGCATCATTCTTCCAGCACATGGATGAAGCGTTGGTTTGCCGGGCAGTCGATAGACGGAATAGTCGCGCAGATCCACGGTGGCAATGCGACGTAGCTTGAGGTGTGCGGCCAGGTAAACGAGGCTGGCATCGCAAAAATCCATCGGCAGATCGTCGTAGCGATCCATCAGTCGCCACAGTTCGGCAACAGCATCGGCAGGAGGGCATTCGATGCGCAAGTGTCCGATCGATTGCGCTTTGGTTACCCAGGCGAAGAAATGCCGTTGCTTCGATGTTTGCAAGAGCGCGCAAGTTTCGGCGAACACCGCCCAGGTCGTGATCGTTACGCCCTTGAAACCGGAAAAGAACGCCTTGCAGCGATCATGGTGCGTGTCTTTCGGATTGAACAAGCCGACGAAGTAGCCGGTGTCCGCGAGCATCCCGGCTTCGCGCATCTCAGGCCGCTTTGCGCCGCGCAGATTTGGCCTTTGGTGCACGACCGGCTCGGGCGGACCGTTCGGCGTGCTTGATTTGCATGGCTTGCCGAAACGCGATTTTGTGAGGACGCGACTCTTGGGCGGTTCTGTCGGGAAGTGGCGAGGCCGCACTCCGTTCCATCACATCCAGATAAATCGGCGTCGTCGAGTGTGACGATAGCGCTGATCCCGGTTCGCTCGGCCACATCAATCAAGGATGCGTCAGCCAAATCCGCTTGCGGCCACAGCCGTCAATTGACCGTCGCGCCCGAATCCTTGACCACCTTGGCCCAGCGCGTGATTTCGGCCTTGATGAACGTGTCGAGTTCAGCCGGCGTGGAACCGACGATATCGTAGCCGGCTGCCTCGATCCGTTGCTTCGCCTCCGGCATGCTCATCGCCTTGATGAATTCGGCGTTGAGCCTCTGCACGATGGGCGCCGGCGTGCCGGCCGCCGCAAGAATCGCGTACCAGACCGACACGTCGAAGCCCTTGATGCCCTGTTCGTGAATGGTCGGTATATCCGGCAGCACGCGCGAGCGCTTGAGCGTGGAGATGGCAATGGCGCGGAATTTTCCCGCCTGGATTTGCGGCAGCGATGATGACAGCGAGTCGAAGATCAGGTCCACTTCACGCCCGAGCAGCGCGGTGATCGCCGGGCCGCTGCCTTTGTAGGGCACGTGCGTCATGTCGACGCCGACTGCCGACTTGAAATACTCGACCGAGAGATGGCTGGTGTTGCCCGGGCCGGCGGAGGCGTAATTGAGCTTGCCCGGGTTGGCCTTGGCCGCGGCGATCAGGTCGGCCAGGGTGCGGATCGGTGATTGCGCGTTCACCACCACCACCAGGGGCAGGGTGGCGGCAAGCGTGATCGAAGCGAAATCCTTCACCGTGTCGTAGGGCAGCTTGGCCATCAGCGTGGCGTTGACCGCGTGGGCGGTCAGCATCATCACGATGTTGTAGCCGTCGGGTGCGGACTTGGCGATCAGGTCCGCACCGATGGTGGTGCCACCGCCGGGTTTGAAGTCGATGAATACCGATTGGCCGATGTTCCTGGTCAGCTCGGCTGCGATCGGCCGCGCGAGGATTTCCGAACTGCCGCCTGGCGGATAGGGCATGACGAAGCGGATTGGTTTGTTTGGATAGCCTTGCTGGGCCAGGGCGTTACGCGAGGCCTGTCCTGCAAGGGCGACTGCACCCATGGCCATGACGAACTTGCGGCGAGCTTTCATTCTTGTCTCCTGTGGGGGCAATCCAGACCCGGTTGTTTGATGTGGGCGTTGCACGCCATCCGGCGGCGCCTGCTGTGCTCACGCCGCCATCGCTCCCGCCGTCGCCAGGCTGGCGCGGCATTCGCGCACGATGCGCTCGATCAAGTCCTTGCAGGTTGGCAGGTCGTTGATCAAGCCGATCACCATGCCGGCACTCACGATACCACCATCGACATCGCCGGTCTTCATGGCGTTGCGGCCGCGTGCGCCGGCCACCAGATGGCGCACTTCCTCGAAGGCCGCACCTTTCTTCTCCATCGCTACCACCTCGTCGGACACCGCATTCTTGAACACCCGCGAGGTGTTGTGCATGGTGCGGAAAATCAGGTTGGTGTCGCGCTCGGTGCCCTTGAGCAGGGCTTCCTTGACCCGGGCGTGAATCGGTGCCTCGGCGGTCATCATGAAGCGCGTACCCATGTTGATGCCTTGCGCGCCCAGCGCCATGCAGGCGGCCAGCTGGTAGCCGTCGGCGATGCCGCCGGAGGCCACCACCGGAATCCTGCAGGCGCGTACCGCCGCCGGAATCAGGATCAGGTTGGTGACGTCATCTTCGCCCGGATGGCCGGCGCATTCATAGCCGTCGATCGATATGATGTCGACACCGTGGCGTTCGGCCGAGAGCGCGTGGCGCACCGAGGTACATTTGTGGATCACGGTGATGCCGTGCTCCTTGAATTTCGGTGCGAAGTCGCGCGGGTTGTTGCCGGCGGTCTCGACGATCTTGATGCCCGACTCGACAATCACCTGCATGTACTCGGCATACGGTGGCGGCTTGATCGAGGGCAGGATGGTGAGGTTCACGCCGAACGGCTTGTCGGTCATGCTGCGGCAGCGCCTGATTTCGGCCGCCAGATCAGCCGCTGACGGCTGTGTCAGCGCGGTCAGGATGCCCAGGCCGCCGGCGTTGGAAACCGCCGAGGCCAGTTCGGCATAGCCGACCCACTGCATGCCGCCCTGGATGATCGGGTAGCGGATGCCCAGCATTTCGGTGACTGCTGTTTTCATGTGAATTCACCATCGATAGCTTGCCTGCAGCGCGCAGGTGATTGGAATGGGCAGCGAGGAACGCGCCTCAACGTCGGCACCAGCGTGCTCATGTTTCAATCGAACTTGATGCCGGACTCCTTGATCACCCGGGCCCAGCGCGTGCGCTCGCTGGCGATGAAGCTGCCGAGTGCCGCCGGCGGGCCGCTCCTGACCTCCGTGCCTTGGCTTGCCAGGCGCTCTTTCATGTCGGCGGTCGCCAGGATACGCGCCAGCTCGGCATTGAGCTTGGCCACCACGTCGGCCGGTGTGCCGGCAGGGGCGAGAATGCCCTGATACGAGCCGGTCTCGAACCCCGGCAGCGTCTCGGCGACCGTCGGCAGTTCCGGCGCCGAAGCCACTTTTTGCGCACTGGCCACCGCCAGGCCGCGGATGCGCCCGGACTTGACCGTCGGGTAGGTGGCCAGCATGCCGTTCATGATCACATTGGCCTGCCCGCCGGCCACGTCGGCCACCGCTGCCGAGCCGCCCTTGTAGGGAATGTAGGCCCAGCTGATACCGGTGCGCTGCGCGAACTCGATGCCCGCCAGATGCGGTGCGCCGCCGGTGCCCGAGACCGCGAAATTGAGCTTGCCGGGATTGGCCTTCGCGAAGTCGATCAGTTCGCGGACGCTGTTCACCGGCAGCGAGGGATGCACCCCGAGCACATGCGGGGAATACGAAATCATGGTGATCGGCGCGAAATCCCTGACCGGATCGAACGGCATGTTCGGATAAACGCTGGGGTTGATCGACAGGGCGCCGACGTCGAGCAACAGCAGGGTATAGCCGTCAGGCGCCGACTTGGCCACGAAGTCCGCGCCGACATTGCCGTTGGCGCCGGCGCGGGTTTCAATCACCACCGGTTGGCCCCAGGTCTCGGTGAGCTTGGGGCCGATGGCGCGCGCCAGGATGTCGGAGGTGCCGCCAGCGGCGAACGGGACGACGATGCGGATCGCCTTGGCCGGCCAGGCCTGGCTTTGCGCAGGTGCGGCGAACAAGGTGGCAACGGCGGCAAACAGCAATGCATGGCGCTTCAATATCATGGGGTCCCCTCTTTTTGTGCACCCGGCGCAAGCCTGGCGAACGCCAATACTATCGATTTTTGGCAAAAACATGGCAGCCTCGTGAGAGGCATGTTTTTGTCATGAATAATGTAGTGCTCAACAAGCACAGCCTGGATTCGCGTCTCAGGCGACAAATCGCCAGGCGTCGCCCTCGCGCACCACATGCCCCGCGGTAGCGCCGGCGAAATGCGTGCCGATCACAAGCGTTGGTGTGTCGCCCAGCGCGTTGAACATGGCGTGACGTGTGGCAGTCGAAGCGACAGCATCGTAGTCGGCGGAAGAGGCCCATTCGGGATGCGCCATCTGGCACGGGTGGTGCACGAAGTCGCCGGTGATGAGGGCCCGCATGCCGGCGGATTCGACCGCGACGCTGACATGGCCGGGGGTGTGGCCCAGGGTGGGCATCAGCCGCACCTCGTCGCAAATGCGCTGGTCGGTGTCGACCAAGTCGACCAGGCCGGCATCGAACACCGGTTGTACCGAGTCGGTGAAAATCTGTGTATGGCCCTGGCCTTCCGGCCCGCCGCGCCAATAGTCGAATTCCGCTTTCGCCATCAGGTAGCGCGCATTCGGAAACGTGGCCACCCAATGGCCATCGACCAGCATGGTGTTCCAGCCGACATGATCGACATGCAGGTGGGTGCACAAAACCGTATCGATCGACTCCCGCGCGTAGCCGGCGCTGGCCAGGTTGGCCAGGAACGGGCCCTGCATGTTGTTCCAGTGCGCTGCCATGCGGCCGCTCTTGTCGTTGCCGATGCAGGTGTCCACCACGATGCGGCGCGAGGGTGTTTCGATCACCAGCGCATGCACGCTCATGATCAGTTGCCCTTCGTCGTTCATGAAATGCGGCTTGAGCCAGTGCATCTCGCGCACCGCCTCGCGCGTGGCCTGCGGCAGTATGAAACGCGTGCCACCGGTGAATTCAAGTTCGACAACCTTGGTGACCGTGACTTCACCGATACGCCACTTCATGACCGGCTCCTCAAATATTTCATGCGCATCAAACGATGCGCGTCTGGTGCCCGGCCCAGTAACGGTCGCGCAGCAGGCGCTTGTAGAGTTTGCCGGTCGGCAGGCGCGGCAATTCGACTTCGAAGTCGATCGAGCGCGGGCATTTGAGTGATGCCAGGTGCTCGCGGCAAAACGCGATCAGTTCGCCTGCCAGCTCCGCTCCCGGCGCAATGCCGGGCACCACCTGCACCACCGCCTTGACCTCTTCGCCCAGATCGGTGTTGGGCACACCGAACACCGCGGCATCCATCACCTTTGGATGGGTGATCAGCAGGTTCTCGCATTCCTGCGGGTAAATGTTGACGCCGCCCGAGATGATCATGAAGGTGGCGCGGTCGGTGAGGTAAAGGAAGTTGTCGTCGTCGGTATAGCCGACATCGCCAACCGTGCTCATGCTGCCGTCGGCCGAGCGGGTCTCGGCGGTGCGTGCCGGATCGTTGAAATAGACAAACGGCGAGGCGGTCTTGAACCAGATGGTGCCGGGCACACCCTTGGCGCAGGGCTGCATGGCGTCGTCCAGCACATGCAGGTCGCCCAGCAGTACGCGGCCGACGGTGCCGCGGTGCGTCAGCCACTCGGCGCTGTCGCAGGCGGTGAAGCCCAGGCCTTCGGTGGCACCGTAGTACTCATGGATGATCGGGCCCCACCATTCGATCATCGCCTCCTTCACCTGCGGCGGGCAGGGCGCGGCGGCGTGGATCGCGATTTCCAGCGATGACAAGTCGTGAAGCTTGCGCCCGGCGTCCGGCAGCTTGAGCATGCGCGAAAACATGGTCGGCACCAGTTGCGTGTGGGTCACCTTGTGCTTATCCACCAGCGCCAGATAGTGCTCGGGGTCGAAACGCTCCATGATGATCACCGTTGCGCCGTGACGGATCGCCAGGTTGACTGCTGCCTGCGGCGCCGCGTGGTACAGCGGTGCCGGCGAGAGATAGATCATGCCTTCGCGGTAGCGCCACAGTTTTTGCAGGAAATCGAACAGCGGCAACTGCCGTGATGGCGGGTTTTCCGGCAGCGGCCGCAGGATCCCCTTGGGCCGCCCGGTGGTGCCGGAGGAATACAGCATCGGCGTGCCCAGGCATTCATCGGGAATCGATGCCGCGGGATACTGCGCCACGGCGTCGTCGAGATTGATGAAACCATCACCGGCAGCGGCGTCGGCCACGATTCTCAGCGTGACGTTGGGGCAATCGCGCAACGCCGCCTGTGCCACCGCCAGCCGCGCCTGCGAGGTGATCAGGGCACGGGCCTCGCAGTTGTTGATGATGTAGGCCAGTTCTTCGGACGTCAGGTAGGAACTGATGCAGGTGTAGTACAAGCCGGCGCGTTCGCCGGCGCCGCAGGCTTCCAGATAGCGGCTGTTGTTCTCCATGAAGATGGCGTAGTGGTCGAGACGCTTGAGGCCATGCGCGCGCAACAAGTGCGCCAGGCGGTTGCTGCGCGCTTCCAGTTCGCCATAGGTGACGCTCGCACCTGTTGCTGCCATGATGAAGGCCGGCTTGTCGGCGCCCTCGCTTGCGTGTTTTCCCGGATACACCGCGGCTTCCCGCAGATCAGATGATCTTGCTTGCGTGGCCGGCCCAGTAACGGTCGCGCAGCAGGCGCTTGTATAGTTTGCCGGTCGGGTGGCGCGGCAATTCGGCCAAGAAATCGACCGAGCGCGGGCACTTGACCGGTGACAGGCTGGCGCGGCAAAAAGCGATCAGCTCTTCTTCAAGTTCGCCGGCTCTATGGCCTTCGAGGTCGCGCGCGTCGCGTGGCTGCACCACTGCCTTGACCTCCTCGCCGAAATCCTCGTTGGGCACGCCGATGACCGCGCAGTCGAGCACCCTGGGGTGGGTGATCAAGAGGTTCTCGGCTTCCTGCGGATAGATGTTGACCCCGCCGGAAATGATCATGTGCGCCTTGCGGTCGGTGAGAAAAAGAAAACCGTCGGCGTCGGCATAGCCGACATCGCCCAGCGTGGTCCAGCCTTGTGGATTGCGGCTGCCAGCGGTTTTCTCGGCATCGTTGTGATAGTTGAACGGGCGGCCGTCGGCGAAATAAACGGTACCGGCGCTGCCCGTTGATACTTCTGCCCCGTTGTCGTCGCAGATTTTGAGTTTGCCGATGACAGCCTTGCCCACTGTTCCCGGATGCGCCAGCCAGTCCTTCGAGCCGACCAGCGTCATGCCGTTGCCCTCGGTGCCGGCGTAATACTCCCAGATCACCGGGCCCCACCATTCGATGATTTGCGACTTCACCGGGATCGGGCAGGGTGCAGCCGCATGGATGGCGACCTTGAGCGACGAAAGGTCGTACCGTTGGCGCGCCTGTTCCGCCAGCTTGAGCATGCGCACGAACATGGTCGGTACCAGTTGCGTATGGGTGATCTTGTGTTGTTCGACCAGTTGCAGGTAGCGCTCGGCGTCAAAGTGTTCCATCACCACGCAGGTGCCACCCAGACGCATCACCGAAAGGCAAAAGCGCAATGGCGCCGCGTGATACAGCGGCGCCGGCGACAGGTAGACGCTGTCGGCGTCCACCCCCCACAGGTTGATGCAGATATTGAGCAAGGGATTGGCCGCGTCGATGGCCGCGGACTCGGGCGCTACCCACACGCCTTTTGGGCGGCCGGTGGTGCCGGACGAATACAGCATGTCGCCGCCAGCGGACTCGTCGGCGATGCGACTTGCCGGCTGCGGTGCGAGTGCGGACTCGTAGGCCTCGTAGCCGGGCGCCGTGCCGTCGATCATCAGGCGCTGCTGGAGGCCCGGTGTTTGCGTCAGAAGCTGGTCGGCCAGCGCGTTCATGGCGCGCGAGGTGATCAGCAGTTTCGCTTCGCTGTTCGCGATGATGTAGGCGGCCTCGCTCACGGTCAGGCGGCTGCTCATCGCGGTATAGATGATGCCGGCACGGTGCGCGCCGAAGCAGATCTCGAAATAGCGCGGATGGTTCTCCAACAGGATGGCGATATGGTCGCCGGCCACAAGGCCACTGCTGCGCAGCAGTTGCGCCACCTGGTTGGAGCGGCTTTCGAGCTGGGCGTAGGTGAGCGTTGCGCCGCTGTCCGCCATCACGAAGGCCGGCTTGTCGGGCTGGTTGCGGGCGTGCATGTAAGGATGCAATTTTCTCTCCGTGGCGCCTGTGGCGGGCCTGCAGCTGGAACTTGCGCGCAAGCATAACGCAGCGGACGCGCCTCCACGCCAACTGCGACGGTGGAGCGCCCGTGCGTCTGACTGGCAGGATTCCACGAGAAACGACGGCTCAATCCGGCAGGTGCCTACGGATTGAGCACGCACCCGCCGACCACCTCGCCGTTCCAGCGCGCCAGCATCGCCTTTTTGAAATCGGCCAGCGCAAAGGTGTGCGACACATGCGGCCGGATGCGGCCTGCGGTCACCCACTGCATGACCTGGGCTAGGCGTGGCGGGCGCAGCGACGGATCCTGCGCCACCGAAATGGCGGCCGGACAGCCGAGTACCGAGAGGCCCTTCATCTGGATGATGTTGCTGGGCAACTGGTTGGCGTTGGGGGCGCCGCGCTGGCCGCGACCGCGCGCCACGTTGGGTGTGGAAGTCCAGCCGACGATCAGGAAGCGCGCGCCGAAGGCGCATGAGCGCATCGACTCCAGCGAAGTGTCACCGCCCACCGCGTCGTACACGACATCCACCCCGCGGCCGCCGGTCAACGTTTTCACTTCGTCACGAAAGCGCCTTACGCCGGGCGTGCCGTCGGCATTGGCGGCGTTGATCACATGATCGGCGCCGTGCGCCTTGACCAGCGCCAGTTTGGCGTCCGAGCGGCCGGTGGCGATGACTGTCGCGCCCAGCAACTTGGCCACCTGCAGCGCCGCCATTCCGGTTGCGCCTGAGGCGCCATTGATCAATACCGTCTCGCCGGCGCGCAACTGGCCGCGCGCGATGAGGCAGTGGTATGCGGTCTCGTAGTTGGCCAAAAGGTTGCACGCCTCATCGAACGAGAAGCCGGCGGGAATACGTCGCAGCGCGCTGGCCGGCAGCACCGCATGGGTGGCGAAGCCACCGGCCGCCTGGTAGCGCCCACCGGCGCGCGGGCCGGCTGTGAACCAGTCGCTGAACACGCGGTCGCCCGGCGCGATGTGCTGCGGCAGGACCTCCGCACCAGCCCATGTCACCACGCCGCTGTATTCCATGCCCGGGCAATAGGGTGGCATGGCCATGTGCTGATATTGCCCGCTGGTCATCAGCAGGTCGACCCAGGCCACCGCTGCGCTTTTGATTTCGACGATGACCTCATCGGCCCGCAGCGTGGCCGGATCGGGTACTGCGACATCCTCAAGCGACATGAACTGTTCGATCGCTGCGGTCGGGCTTTCGCCGAATTCGGATACGCGCACGCGTTTGCCGGTTTTCAGGGCTGAAATCATGCTTGGCTCACCTGGATTGTTTTGGGCGAAGGGTCGATTGCCTGAATGCTCCCGGGGATATCCGGCACGGGGCGCCGCGGTCAGTCGATGCCGATGCCGGCCTGTTTGACAAACGCCGCCCAGCGCACGGTCTCGGCGCGCACCAGGGCGCCAAACTCCTGCGCCGATGCGTCGGCCACTTCGATCCCCAGGTTTTCGAAGAACAGGCGCATGTCCGCCGCAGCGAGCACATCGCGCAGCGCGCGGTTGAGTTGCAGGATGATCGCAGGCGGCGTGCCTGCCGGTGCAGCCAGGCCGGTCCAGCTCTGCACTTCGACCCCGGCCACGCCGGCCTGCGCCACCGTCGGCAGGTCCGGCAGCGCCGCGATGCGTTGCGGCGCTGCGACCGCGAGTGCGCGCAGGCGACCGCCCCTGATCAGCGGAATCGCCGAATTGCCGATGCTGAAAATGAAACTCACCTCGCCACGGCCGACGTCTGTCAATGCTGTTGCGATCGACTTGTAAGGGATATGGCGCGCATCGGCGCCAATGGCGCGGCGAAACAGTTCGCCCGCCAGATGCGCCGGTGTGCCGTTGCCGCCGGAGCCAAAGGTATATACACCCGGCGCGGCCTTGACCTGCTTCACCAGCTCGGCCACCGAGCGTGCCGGTGCATTGGGGCCGACGCACAGCACCGTGTACTGGTTGCCGATCAGCGCGATCGGCGCGGTATCGCGCGTAAGGTCGACCGGCGGTTTGGCCTGCATCGACTGCGCGATCGCGTTCGCCAGGTTGATCAGGACGATGGTATAGCCATCGGCGGGTGCGCGCGCCAGTTCGGCCATGCCGATCATGCCGGTGGCGCCTACCCTGTTGTCGACGATGACCTGTTTTCCCAGGTGCGTGGCGAGCGCCTCGGCCAAGCGCCGTGCGGTCACGTCGGGGCCGCCGCCGGGGCTGAAGGGCACGATCAGGCGGAGGTTGCGCGTCGGAAAGCCGCTACTTTGCGCGACCGCGCCGTTGCCCGCCCACGGCAGCAGCGCCAGCATCGCCAACGCGGCGCGCTTGCCGCTGTCAGGGGAATGCGACATCGAAGAGTCCTTTCTGAAAGTCGTCGGGAGAATCCCGCTATGCCGCCCCGCGCGCAGACGCCATCGGCTGCGCCGGCGCTGGTTGCAGCATGCGTTCAAAGCACCTTTGCCACGGCACCACGATGCCCGTGGCCGCCGGCGCAGGTCAATGGTACGCCAGTGGCCCGCCGTGGCACGGAAAGGGTATCGCAAGCGCCGCCTAGCCTGCCGCGGCACCGTACAATCGAAAGTCGGCTGCGGCATAACAGTACGACTGAAGAGCGCGGCACCGGCAGGCTCGATGACCGGCCTGCAACACCAGGACTGACATGAACCCGCGCATGTGCGGGGGGCTTGTGGCCCGGGGCGCTTGTGTTTTCACCTGTCATACCAATGGAGTAGCGATGCCGAAAGTCACTTTCATAGAGTTCAACGGTACCCGGCACGAGGTCTCGGTGCAAAGCGGGCTTTCCCTGATGCGCGCCGCGGTGGACAACGGCGTGCCCGGCATCGACGCCGATTGCGGTGGCGAATGTGCTTGCGCCACCTGCCACGTTTATGTGGACCCGGCGTGGTTGCCGAAGACGGGCACGCAGGGCGAGATGGAGCAGAGCATGTTGAGCTTCGCTGCCGCCGCGCAGGAGAATTCCCGCCTGGCCTGCCAGATTCCGATCACCGAAGCACTGGATGGCCTGGTGGTCAATTTGCCCGACGGGCAGCATTAGTTTAGTGCCACGCAATCCGCCACGCAGACCGACAAATGCACGCAACGACTGGCACAAGCCAAGCCCGTGACATCGCGTATGCGATGCCGATCTGACGTCATCGACCTCTCGAACCCGCAGTTGTTCCAGTCCGATACGGTCTGGCCTTACCTCGAACGCCTGCGCCGCGAGGCGCCGATGCATTATCGCGAGGGCGGCCTTGCCGGGTCGTTCTGGTCGGTGACGAAGTACAAGGACATCATGGCGGTGGACACCAATCACGCGCTGTTCTCCTCGGCGTCGGCCCAAGGCGGGATCACGATTTATGACGCGCCGCCGCCGCGCTGCCGGTACGCATACCCGCTTGAGCGGCGTTTCACGGCCCGCGCTCGCGCGCCTGAGGAAACACTGAACCAGTCCGTAGGCCGAGAAAGTCGCTCTTGCGAGATGTTGAATCGAAAAGGTTCTTCGTTCGAGAATCCGCATTCCAGGGACTTGTTCAACGTTTTCCCAGGCTTCAGCCGGCGCGTGCCTCGGCGGTAATCCGGCGCAACGCTTCGACCACCGCTTCCGGCACTTCGAGCGCATCGGTGGCGAGCCGGCGTGCGCGCTCGACGATCGAACGATCGAACGGCACGCGCACCGCAGACGCCGGGTCGAGCGGACGGGTATCGCGCACGCTCTGTGCATATGCCGACACACGCTGCATGAAATCATCGGCGTCGGTGAAGAGGCCCGGATTGACCGCGAGGATGAAAATGCCGCTGTCACGTTGCGGCGCAGGCGCGGTCACCTGGCCAGTCATCATGCCCAGCAGCTGCACCACCATCGCCAGACCCGAGCCCTTGTGCCCGCCCCAGACGGCAAAGGCGCCGCCGAACGCCGCCGCCGGGTCGCGCGTGGGATGCCCTTCGACATCGAAGGCCTGGCCCTCGGGCAGAAGCTCCCCGAGACGGCGCTTCAACGCCACCTCGCCGATCATCACGTTGGCCGTGCCGATATCCCAGATCACCGGCGTGGTGGCGGACGGAAAGCCGAAGGCAATCGGGTTGGTGCCGAAGCGGCCCTCGGTACCGCCATGCGGCGCCACCAGTTGGGTGCCGCTGCCGGCGATCATGCCCACCAGTCCGGCAGCGGTGATGCGCTCCAGGTAGTACGAATACATGCCGGTGTACCAGGTCTTGGAGGCACCAACGGCGGCGATGCCGGTGTGGCCGGCCTTGTCGATGGCGATTTGCATGGCACGGTGCCCGACCAGGTGGCCGACGTTGTCGCCACCATCGAGCGAGGCAGAAAACGGCGTCTCCTGCAATACCGCGATCGGCCGTCGCGGCGTGCTGGTGGCGCGCATCCGTTCAATCACCGATACCGCGCGTGCCAGGCCGCCGTAGCCGAGCCCGCGCAGCTCGCAGTCGATCAAATGGTCGGCCACGATGGCGGCTTCATCATCGGTATAGCCGACCGCTGCCATGCCGGCTTCCACCAGCGCGCGCGCATTAAGGATCGTCAATTGCATCGGGGAATCGCGCTTGCGTCGAATGAAGAAAGCGGCTTATTGCGCGCTCATGCGCGCCGAACGCACCACTTCACCCCAGGTCTCGACTTCACGGCGGATGAAGGCCGCGCCCTCTTCCAGCCCGAGATCCATCACGCGCCCTCCCTGATTGAGGAAAATATCGAACAAACCCGGCTTCGCCACGGCGCGCGTCATCGCCTCGCGCAGGCGCCGCACGCGATCCGGCGGCGTGGCGGCGGGCACCAACAAGGCGTACCAGTTCTCGAACTCGATACCGCGCAGGCCCGCTTCGATCAGGCTGGGCACGCCCGGCATGGTCGGATTGCGCCCCCGGCTGGTGGTCGCCAGCGCGCGCATCTTGCCTGCCTTTATGTGCGGGATCATCACTGCAGGATCGAGAATGGTGACATCGACTTCGTTGGCGAGCATGGCCACCATGGCTGGCGCCGCGCCGCGGTAGTGCACGACAGTGAAGTCGATGCCGGCACGCTGACGCATCATCTCGGCCAACAGGTGCGGCGGGCCGCCGACGCCGGAGGTTGCAAGCGTCAGGCTGCCCGGTTTGGCGCGCGCCAAAGCCAGGAGGCCGGCCATGTCCTGAACCGGAAGGCCTTCGCGGCAGGCCAAAAGTAGAGGCATGCCGATGGTGATTGAAATCGGAATCAGGTCGCGCCGGGTGTCGTAGCCCAGGTTGGGCAGCAGGGTCAGGTTGACCGCCAATGCGCCGGTGGTGGCGAATACCATGGTGTAGCCATCCGGCGCCGCCTTGGCAGCCGCCTCGACGCCGACCGACCCGCCGGCACCGGTGCGTATTTCAATCACGATCGGCTGGCCCAGCACCTCGCCGAGGGCACCGGCGATCAGCCGGCCGCCGGCATCCACCGGGCCACCCGCCGGGAACGGAATCACCATGCGCAGCGGCCGGTCGGGCCAGGCTTGGGCGCCTGCCGCTTGCGACAGGACCATTGGCGCCAGCGCGGCGGCGCTTACGAAACTACGGCGATCTACCATTGCGGTCTCCTTTTTTCCACGAAAGCGGTGATGCCCTCGCGCGCCGAGGCGGTCGCGGCCGCCACCGAGATTACATCGACGCCGGTTGAGATGGCCGAGCGATAGTCGGCATCCTCGGTTTTCCAGATCATCTGCTTGGTGCGGGTGATCGCCTCGGGGCTGGCGGCCAGCAAAGCCTCGATCACCGCGTCGACCTCGCCTTGCAGTGCGGTGGCGGCAACTGCGCGGGTGATCAGGCCCAGGTGCGCGGCCTCGGGCGCACGGATATTGCGCGCCGTGAGCAACAGTTCGACCGCTGCCTTGCGATGCACGCCGCGAATCAGCTGGATCGTGGTTTGTGTCGGTGGCAGGCCGATCTTCACCTCGGGATAGCCGATCAGGCAAGCCTCCTCTGCCAGCGCGATGTCGGACCAGCCGGCCAGCATGATGCCGGCCCCCAGCGCGTAGCGCTCGAGTACCGAGAGCACCGGCTTGGGGCAGTAATAGGCCGCCAGGTTCAAGTCGAGCAGGCGCGCGTAGGCCGCGTTCAGCACATCCATGCTCGAGCCTTGCAGCGCCAAGATGTCGTTGATCTCGCGCCCGGCGCAAAACGTGCCGCCGACGCCGCGCAGTACCACCACGCGACACGCTGCATCGTCGGCGACGGCGCGAAACGCCTCGGTGAGGCTGCCGATCATGTCGTTGTCGAGCGCGTTGCGGTGTGCCGGGTTGTCGATCGAGAAGGTGGTTACGCCGCGGGCATCACGTTCGATATTGATCCTGCCGTTCATATCACCTCCTCGGCGCGCAGCGCCGCGATCTCTTCCGCCGAGAAGCCCAATTCATCATGCAACACACTATCGGTGTGTTCACCCAGGTCCGGCGGTCGGGCGCCCGGCACCGGCGGGGTGGCCGACATGCACAGCGGCACACCGGCCAGCTTGAGCGTGCCGCCGCGACCGTCGTCGACTTCATGCACCATGTCCATCGCCGCGACCTGCGGATGGGCGATCACCTGGGCCACATCCTGCACCGGGCTGCACGGCACGCGCGCCTGGTCCAGTCGCTTGACCCATTCCTCGGTGGTGTGGGCGAGAAATTTCGGCGCGATCAGATCGATCAGCTCGGTACGACGCAAGGCGCGGCCACGCGCATCGACGTAGCGCGGGTCGGTGGCAAGATCGGGCACGCCAAGCGTTGCGGCCAGGCGTACCCAGACCGCATCATTGGTCGCACCGGCCAGTACCCAGCCGTCGGCGGTGCGAAAGGTCTGGTAGGGCACGATATGCCACACCGCAGATCCGGTGCGCTGCGGCACCACTCCGGCCATGGTGTAGGCGGTGAAGTGATAGCCGAGTTGCGCCACCGCGGTCTGCATCAGGGATGCCTCGACGTGCTGTCCGCGGGCCTTGCCTTGAGCGCGTGCCACCAACGCGGCACAGGCGCCGGCGAAGGCGAGCATGCCGGTGCCCATGTCGATCACCGACGGCCCCATGCGCGCCGGCCCGGCATCGGCTTCGCCGGTCATCGCCATCATGCCGCTGAAGGCCTGCAGCATGTTGTCGTAGCCGGGTCGGTTGCGCAGCGGCCCGCGCGCGCCATAGCCGGTGATCGAAAGATGGATCAGGTTGTCGTTGAGCGACGACAGGCGTTCCCAGTCAAGCCCCAGGCGGCGCGCGGTGTCAGGCGGAAAATTCTCGATCAGTACGTCGGAGCGGCGCACCAGGCGCGCCAGGATATCCTGGCCGCGCGGCGACTTGAGATTCAATGTCATGCCGCGTTTGCCGCGGTTGACCGACATGAAATTGGCGCCACGGCCGTCAACCACCGGCAGCCAGCGGCGGTTCTCGTCGCCTCCGCGGTCTTCGATCTTGATGACATCGGCACCAAGATCGGCGAACAACTGGCCGCAGGAAGGGCCGGCGAGCACGCGACTCAAGTCCAGTACCTTGATGCCTGCCAATGCGGTCATGCGCGCGCCTCCTCGTCATCCATCGCTTTCGGAAAGTCGCGATGTCAATGCTGGATTATGGCAGCAAGCTCGATGCAGGTCCTGTTCGGCATGGGCTGCTGCGGGCGGCGCGGCTGCTTCAGGAGTTGCGGGTTGTGTCGCCGCTGACGAGCGCGCAGCGCCTGCACCTGGCTTCAGGCCTTGACGCCGCCCTTGACGCCGCCCTTGACGAACACCCGCTT